>JBPCPX010000170.1:0-22977 GCA_050998695.1 Actinomycetota bacterium | reverse complement strand
AGCTATTTACCCCTCGGCTTTCAGACCGCCGGCGAGCAGGCCCCCCGCCAGCAGTTCGACACGACCACCGTGCACGAAGCCCGCCTCCCTGAGGCGCCCTTCGTGCACGAACCCCACCTTCTCGTACGCCGCGATCGCCTGCGCGTTGTCCGCGTTCACGTAGAGGCTGATGCGGTGCAGGTTCACGTGGTCGAAGCCGAAGCGGGAGAGGGTCCGGACGGCATCGGTGCCGTAGCCACCTCGCCACCAGGGCCGGGCGACCCAGATCCCCAGCTCCGCCACCCGCGTCGGGGCCTCATCCTCATCAGGTCGCACATCCCGATGGCGCCCGGCTCCTCGAGCCGCTCGATCACCAGGCTGATGTGCTCCGGTTCCTTCCTGGCCGACTCGATCCAGTCACGGAATGACTCCTTCGGCTGGGGGAAGGGCATCCCGAGGCCGCTCCGGACCCCGTGATCGTTGAAGAGCTCGTTGAGGCTGTCGTCGGCTGGCTCGGGCGCCAGAAGGCGCACGAGGCGGCCGGTCAGGAACGGAGGATGAAGCTCCACCGCGCAAGGATAGAGGGGGCACGCGCCCGACCCGAGGCGGGTTGAGTCCCGACCGGACTCGCTGGTAGCCTCGGTCGCGCCGTCGATGCCGACCAGGGAGGCACCCGCAACGGCCACTCCTCGTTCACCCATACGACTCGCCCTCGCCCTCTTGGTGGGCGTGGCCGCGCTGACCGCGATCCCCACGCTGGCCGGCGCCGAGTCGAAGCTCGGCGCCGCCCGCGACCGGCTGGAGTCCGCACGCCAGGAGCTGACCAACGTCACCCAGGAGTGGCAGGACTCCGAGGGTCGGCTCGCGGAGGCGCTGGACGCCGTCGCCGACGCCCGCACGAAGATCGAGGGCTTGGAGGCAGATCTCACTCGCATCCGCGCCAGCTTGAACGCCCGGGTCGCCGCGGCCTTCATGTCCGGCGGCTCGCGATCGATCGGCGCGCTCCTCACCTCTGATTCGATCGAGGATGCGACCGACCGCCTCCAGTACACCCAGAGGGTCGTGCAAGGCGACGCCGACCTGGCGACGGAGGTGAGCGTCATGGCCGAGGAGCTGCGACGGCAGCGAACCCGCCTCCGTGAGTCCGCCCGCAGCGAGGCCCTGGCGTCAGATGAGCTCGCGACACATCGGGCCAACCTGCTCTCACGGTTGGATGACCTCGAGGACCTGGTTGCCGACCTCAAGGCGGAGCTCGACGATCAGCAGGAGGTCACGCTCGGGCTCGGGGATGTGAACGTCGTCGTGCGGACCGGTGCGATCCAGACGTGTCCTGTGGCCGGCCCGCACTCCTTCGTCGACTCCTTCGGCGACCCGCGGCCGGGGGGCCGGTCGCACGCGGGCACCGACCTCATGACTGCCCCGGGCACGCCGATCGTCGCGGTCGCCCCCGGGATCGCTCGCTCCGCGGGGAGCATCGGCGGTCTGGGCGCCGTCGTCGAGCACGCGAACGGTGACTGGACCTTCTACGCCCATCTGTCCTCGTACGGCACCCTCGGCTTGGTGTCCGCCGGGACCGTGATCGGCTACAACGGAGACCACCTGCACTTCGAGTACCACCCCAACGGCGGCGCGGCGGTGAACCCGTACTCGATGCTGCTCGCCGTCTGCTGAGGCGGGGCCGGTAGTAGCATCGCGGCGATGAGCGAAGATCGCCCTGCGAACCGCCGCATCGACCGGATCCGCGACCCCTCCTACCTGGACGGGATCGAGAGCCACACGCTCGAGGACCTCCGGACTCGACGCGACGAGTGCATGGCCGAGCGCGAGTACCTCTCGTTGCTCCGACGCCTCGTCCAGGGTCGGTCGGAGATCCTGATGGCCGAGCTCGCCTCCCGGGGAAACGACGACGACCGACCGCTGGTCGACCGCCTCCCCGAGATCCTGGCTTCCGACGAGCCGGTCACCTCACGGGGAGAAGCGATGAAGGTCTCGCTGCCCGAGGAAGAGATGCTGCTCGCCCGCCGCCGGATCGAGCGACTCGTCGCCGACGCCGGTATCAGCGACCCCTCCGAGCTGGACGACGAACATTTGCAGGGGGCCATCGACGTGCTCGCCGGCGAGGAGCGCGAGGTCTCCGCGCAGCGCACGGACGTGCACCGCGTCCTGGACGCCCTCCAGGACGAGCTCAAGCGACGGTACAAGGAAGATCCCAGTCTCGCGCTCAGCTAGGCGTCCTCCCGCACATGCCGTCCCCCGTACGCCGCCGCCGATTCCCCCGGTCGCCCGATACCCGTCGGTAGGTTTCCCTGAGAACGTCTCCGCCACTTCGCCCCGGGACGGGGGCGAGCCGGACCGGGGCGATGGGATGAAGGATCGTGAGCGCGAAGCATCAGGGGTCGTCGTCGGCGACCCCTCCGAGGATCCCGAGGCGCGGTCCCTCCACGAACAGCTGAAGGTGTTCGCGCGCGAGGTCGGTGTCCTCTACACGGCCGAGCGGGTTCGCACGCGCGAGCTGGAGCAAGCGCTGGATCACGCTCGAGACATGTACATGGCCACGATGAAGTCCCTCGCCCACGTCGTGGAGGCGAAAGACCCCACGACGAGAGGACATCTCGACCGGACGGCCCATTACGGACTCGCCCTCGCGGGCAAGGTTGATGCCGACCTCGCGGCCCGGCCGGAGGTCGCCTACGGCTTCTTCCTCCACGACATCGGGAAGGTCGGGATCCCCGAGTCGATCCTCTGCAAGGCGGGCCCGCTCACCGACCTCGAATGGATCGTGATGAAGTCCCATCCGAACCAGGGCGCGAGGATCGTCGAGCCGATCCCGTTCATGGGCGAGGCGGTCGAGATCGTCCGCAGCCATCACGAGCGGTTCGACGGCGGAGGCTATCCGAGGGGGCTCCGCGGGGAGGAGATCCCGCTCGCCGCGAGGATCTTCGGGATCGCGGATTCCTTCGATGCGATGACGAGCGACCGACCGTACCGATCCGCGCTCTCCACCGACGAGGCCGTCGCAGAGATCATCGCCGGGTCGGGGACGCAGTTCGACCCGAGCTGCGTCGAGGCATTCGAGGTGCTCGCGGCGGAAGACGACGGGTTCGTCCTCCGCGACCGGCGGCTCACGCCGACGCCGACGTTCGCCGCGGGCTGAGCCGCAGCCGCTTCGGGGCCGTGTCGCTAGGCTTCCGGCCCGATGACTGCCCCCGCCGAGCTCGTCCATGTCGTGCGGAACGGTCTCGTGGAGTCCGTGCACACCGGGGACGTGGCCGTCTGCGACGTGAGCGGAAAGGTCATCGCGTTCGCGGGTGACCCGAACCGCATGCTGTTCGGTCGCTCGTGCGAGAAGCCGCTCCAGGGGACGGTCTCGTTCGGGGCCATGGACCTACCGGATCTTCCCGACGACGAGGTCGCGGTGATGTGCGCCTCTCATTCGGGGGAGCCGGTCCACATCGCGGCCGTGCGGCGCCTGCTGCGCCGCGGCCCGGTTCCCGTCGCCGCGCTCCGGACGCCGCGCGACCGCGCGACCAAGGGCGCGCGGTCGCGCATCTGGGACGGCTGCTCCGGGAACCACGCCGGGCTGCTGGTGGCGTCCGCGCACCGGGGATGGGACCTCGAGAGCTACCGGGCGCCGAACCATCCGATCCATCGCCGGGTGCTGCGGGCGATCACGACCGCGACCGACGTCGAGCGTTTGAGGATCGGGGTGGACGGGTGCGGGATCCCGGTCCACGGCGTCCCGCTCCGAGCGATGGCGACGATGTTCGCGCGCTTGGGGAGCCCGGACCGGCTGGGGCGCCTCGCGCCGGCGGCCGACCGGGTCGTTCGCGGGATGCTCGCCGCCCCGCACATGGTGGGTGGCACCCGGCGACTCGATACCGACGTGATGACGGCGGGCGCCGGAGAGGTGATCGCGAAGGAAGGAGCCGAGGGGCTCGTCTGCGCGACCTCGCTGCCCCAGGGGTTGGGCATCGCGCTCAAGGTGACCGACGGGAACTGGCGGCGTCTTGCTCCCGCGTTCATCAAGGTGCTCCGGGACCTGGATGTCATCCCCGAACATGCCTCCGAGAGCCTGCGGCACCACGAGCGCCTTCCCGTCCTCGGCGGCGAGGAGCCGCAGGGCGCCGTCGAAGCCGTCGTCAGGCTCCGCCGCCGACGAGAGGCCGCCCCGTAGCATCGTCGGGATGAAACGAGGCCCGGTCGGAGGTTGTACCTCTCTGTGAGCTCGAACGCCCGACCTCCCCGCGTGGCCGTCCTCGCCGTGCACACCTCTCCCGTCGATCAGCCGGGAACCGGTGACTCCGGCGGGATGAACGTCTACATCCGCTCCGTGGCCGAGCGTCTGGCCGGCCAGGGAGTCGAGGTGGACCTGTTCACCAGGTGCCGAGGAGGTGCGACCCACGAGGTCCGCGAGATCGCGCCGGGCATCCGCGTGGTGAGCGCCAAGGCCGGTCCGTGCCAGCCGATCCCGAAGTCCGCGGTGCAGCGCTATCTTCCGGAGTTCCTCGGCGGGGTCCTGCGCGTCGCGCGGGAGGAGGGCAACCGCTACGACATCGTCCACAGCCACTACTGGCTGTCCGGCTGGGTCGGGCGGGCGGCCAAGGACATCCTCGGCGTGCCGCTCGTGGCCTCGTTCCACACGCTCGGCAAGGTCAAGAACTACTCCCTCGCTCGGGGTGAGTCGCCGGAGCCCTACGAACGCCTGCGAGGCGAGGAGCGGGTGATCGGCGAGGCCGATCGGATCCTCGCGCCGACGCCCGAGGAGGCGGGGCAGCTCGTCGGCCTCTACGGGGCCGACCCGGAGCGGATCCGGATCGTTCCGCCCGGCGTCGACCACTCGATCTTCCTGCCGTCCGACCGGGCCGAGGCGCGGACGCGGCTCCACCTGTCCGGGCTTCGCCTCGCCCTGTTCGTGGGCCGGCTGCAATCGCACAAGGGTCCGGACGTCGCGATCCGCACGCTCGCAGAGGCCGTAGCCCAGGCGCACCAGGCCGACCCGGAGACCGCACGGGACCTGGTGCTCGCGATCGTCGGTGGCCCCAGTGGGGAGCATGCCGGCGCCGAGGTCGCGAGGCTGATGGAGCTCGCCTCGGCACTCGGCGTCGCCGACCGGGTGATGCTGTTCCCGCCGCAGCCACACGCGCGCCTCGCCGACTTCTACTCGGCCGCCGACGTGGTCCTCGTGCCCTCGCGGTCCGAGTCGTTCGGGCTCGTCGCCCTCGAAGCTCAGGCGTGCGGCACGCCCGTCGTGGCGGCGGCGGTGGGTGGTCTGCGCACCGTCGTCCGCGGCGGCGGGCTGCTCGTCGAGGGACACGACCCCGCCGATCACGCGGCGGCGGTGCTCGCCGTCCTCGGCGATCCGGTCTTCGCGGCGGAGCTCGGGAGTGCCGGGGCGCGGGAGTCTCTGGGCTTCACGTGGGACGCCACGACGTCGGAGGTCCGCGCGGTCTACGGAGAGCTCGTCGAGGCCGCCGCGTGATCCACGGTGCGCGCGTGCTCCTCCGACCCGTAGAGGATCGCGACCATGTCCTGATCCACGCCTGGCAGAACGACCCCGAGGTCTGGTGGTTGATGGACTACGAAGGGCCGTTCTCCATGCAGGACATCGTCGAAAGCGAACAACGGGCCCGTGAGGAGGGCCACCCCTACGTGATCGAGGTCGACGGGGCGCCGATCGGGCGGATCGGGCTGAACGCATTCCGGCGACGGGACCGCATCTGCTCCCTGTACATCCTCATCGGGGAACGTGCGGCTTGGGAGCAGGGATACGGAACCGATGCGGTCGCGGCGCTCGTGTACGAGGCGTTCGATCGCTATGACCTGAACCGGGTGGAGCTCTGGTCGACGGCCGACAACGAACGCGCGATCCACGTGTACGGGAAGAGCGGCTTCGTCCTGGACGGACGGCTCCCCGGGCGGTCGTGGAAGGGCGGCGCGTGGGTCGACCGGGTCGTGATGTCGGTGACGCGAGAGGGCTTCGCTTCTTCGGAAGCGGCCGCCGACCTGCGTCGACACCGCGATCGCTGATCCTTCGCTCTCCTCCTCTTTGTCACTCGATGTTCCACATCCCCTACCTGCACGTTCATGTCCTGACCTGCGCGAACGCGAGGTTGACCCACCTGGGGGCCATCGGTATGGTTCGCCTCGCTCCAAGCAGTCGAGGTGCTCGACGCGAAGGGCCGGACGAGCGGCCGGGACATCGCAAGATGAACCGGACGCGAGGGACCCAGGAGGATCCGCAAGGATCCGATCGGGACCCCGACCACCGGACAAGGCTGCGAGGCCGGACCCGGTGGGCCCCGCCGGGAACGCCGCAAGGCGGGTCAGGGCGGGGGGTCCGCGGGGGACGGGACGCCGCAAGGCGATCCGGTACCCGCGAAAGGCGGAGGTACGCCGCAAGGCGGATCACCGCCGGCGGTCCGGCGACCGCGCGAGGAGTGCGGAGGTTGCTTGGGGCAACAGAGCCCGAGAGGCTGAAGGTGGCTGGGAGCTTCGGTTCTCAGCGAGCCGGAGGTCTCTCGGGTTCTTTTTTCCGCTAGCGTCCGCGCCATGACCGACGTCCCGAGCCGGCGCGATCGCATCCTCGAGGCAGCGATGCGACACTTCGCGGATCGCGGCTACCGAGGGACCCGCGTCGAGGACGTCGCCAACGAGGTCGGCGTCGCCAAGGGCACCGTCTTCCTCGATTTCGGTTCCAAGGAGGGCCTGTTCCTCGAGGCCTTCAAGCGGGCCGTCTCCTCGCTCCCGGCTTGGCTCGAGGCGCCGGAAGAGATCGTGGGCGAGGGCTTCTGGGCGATCCTCGACTGGTGGCTCCAGCGCGCGGAGGACTCCGTCGCCTCCGATCCCGTGCCGAACCGGGTCGCGCTGATCGCTCGCTACGACACGGGGCTCGACATCCGCCGGCCGGTGGATCGGTTCATGCGGAGCGAAGACCCCTACGGCACCCTCGAGTTCGTGGAGTTCGGCGTCGGGCGCGAGGAGATCCGCAGCGACGTCGACGCCGAGATGATCGCGTCGATCCTGGACTGGATGGCCGAGCGCTTCCAGGACGCCCTCGTGTCGGAGGACCTCGACCCCGGCTTGATCCATCGGCGTCCCGAACGGCGACCGATGCGGATCAAGGAGTTCGTCGAGGTGCTCCGCAGCGGCATCGCGCCCCCACCGGAGTGAGGGCTGCCCTCGCTATCCTCGGTCGATGTCGTTCTCCACGTCGGTCCTCCGTCCGCTGATCCTCCAGGTCGCCGAGCACCCGTGGTCGCGCCGGATCGTGACCGGGACGCGTCCTGGCCGGGCGGTCGCCTCCCGGTTCGTCGCCGGCGAGTCGCTCGAGGACGCGATGCGGGTGGCCGGGACCCTCGATCGGAACCGGATCACGTCGATGCTCGACTTCCTCGGCGAGAACGTCCGCACGGAGGAGCAGGCCGAGAAGGCCCGAGCCGCCTACCTCGAGGCGCTCGCCGCGGTCGAGCGCGCCGAGGACCTCGACTGCGCGATCTCGCTGAAGCCCACCCAGCTCGGGCTCGACGTGTCGTTCGAGGCGTGCCTGGCCAACGTCGAGCCGATCCTCGACGCGGCCAAAGCCAGGGGGACGGCCGTGATGATCGACATGGAATCGGTGGGGTACGTCGATCCGACCCTCCGTGTGTTCCATGAGGCGCACGCGCGGTACCCGAAGGTCGGCATCGCCCTGCAGTCCTATCTGCGTCGTACCGAGCGTGACGTGCAGCACCTCCCGCCGGGCTGCCGGGTTCGGCTGGTGAAGGGCGCCTACCTCGAGCCTCCCGAGGTGGTCTTCACCACCAAGCGTGAGGTGGACGCCAGCTTCGCGCGGCTGTTCACGACGTTGTTCGCTCGCGGGCATCCGATCGACGTGGCCACGCACGACCCCCGGCTCCTGGAAGGGGTGCGGCGGCGAGTGGACGCGGCCGGCGAGGGCTGGTCTCGGGTGGAGTTCCAGATGCTGTACGGTGTCCGCCGCGACCTGCAGAGCAGGTTCGCCGGGCAGGGATATCCGGTCCGCGTCTACATCCCGTACGGCACGGAGTGGTACCCCTACCTGACGCGTCGGCTCGCCGAGCGGCCCGCCAACGTGTGGTTCTTCCTTTCGAACCTGTTGAGGGCCAGATGACGGATCGTTCGATCGCATTCCTCGGCGGCGGCCGGATGGCCGAGGCGCTCGTGTCGGGGTTGCTCCGCTCCGGCGGGCGCTCCACCGACGAGATCCTCGTGACGTGCCGTCGCGAGGAGCGTGCCAAGGAGCTGACCGAGCGCCACGGTGTCGCCGCGACCCTGGACAACGCCGAGGCCTGCCGTTTCGCGAACGTCCTGGTCCTGATGGCGAAGCCGCAGGACTTCGAGACCCTCCTCCAGCAGATCGCCGATCACGTGACGACCGAGCATCTCGTGATCAGCTTCGCGGCCGGGATCCGGACCTCCTTCGTGGAGCAGCACCTCGCGCCCGACGTGCACGTCGTGCGCGTGATGTCCAACGTCCCCGTGATGGTCGACGAGGCGATGTCGGTGATAGCGGCCGGCCATCACGCGGACGACAAGCACCTCGCCGTCGCGGAGGAGCTGCTCGGCTACGTGGGCAAGGTCCTCCGCCTCGAGGAGCGATACCTGGACGCCGTCACCGCGACGAGCGGCTCGGGGCCCGCCTACTTCTTCCTGCTCGCCGAGGCGATGATCGAGGCATGCATCCTGCTGGGGCTGTCGCGCGACGTCGCGAGCCAGCTGATCATCCAGACGATGCTCGGCTCGGCCAAGATGCTCCGCGACACCGGAACACATCCGGTCGAGCTGCGTGAGATGGTGACCTCGCCGGGCGGTACGACGATCGAGGCCATCAGGCACCTGGAGGAGGCCGGCGTGCGCGCCGCCTTCCTGAACGCGATCGACGCGGCTCGAAAGAGGAGCGAAGAGCTCGCCCGCGGCGGCGACGAAGACCACTGACGGAACGACCGAGGAGCGGACATGGGACGAGGAGATCTGGCGAAGGTGCGTTCCGCGCACGACCGTGGGCGGAAGAAGAAGGACCGCGAGGGGCGGCAGGCGGCTGAGCGCGCCGCTGTTCGCAAGGCAGCCAAGAAGAAGAAGTAGCGCCCGAGGCTCTACGGACGCGCGCCCAGCCGGTTCCTGAGGGTTCCGATCCCTTCGGCGGCGAGCTCGACCGTCGCCCCGGGCCACAGCCGACGCGCCGGATCGTCATCCCGGGCCGGGAACGGGCCGAGGGCGAAGGCGTCCGCCCGCTCGAGCGTGGTCCCTCGTGATGCGGAGGCGATCAGCTCGAACAAGCTTCGAGCCGCGCCGTTCAGGTTCCCCTTGGCCATCTCCTCGCCCTCGACCTTGGCCTGCAGGAACATCGCCTGGGGGTCGAGCTCTTCGGCCGTGACCACGCAGGGGCCGATCGCGAGAGGGATCCCCTCGGAGGTCCCGAGGGGATCTCCCGAGGCGTCCTTCGCGACCCAGTCGCTGACGAGCGTGTATCCGAACACGTGGCCGCGGACGTCGTCTGCGACGACGTCCGTGGCCTCAAGACCGAGCACCGCGGCCACCTTCGGCTCGTAATCGAGCCATGCGGCTCCTGCGGGCCAGGGTATCTCCTCCTCGGGACCGGCGATCCTGCGCTCGACGTCGACGCCTTCGCCGGCGATGCTGCCGGGAGCGGTGGGCAGCAGCAGGGAGCGGGGGAACAGAGGCGGCAGGACGCGCGGCTGCTTGACGACGTGGTTCTTCACGTCTGCACGGTCGAGGGCGGCGCGGGCGGCGTCCAGCACCGTCCCCCGGCTGCTCTGCACGAACGCCTCGAGGGTGGTGGGAAAGGCCGGGTGCCCGACCGCGTCGGGCAGATCGACCACCCTTCCATCGAGGATCGCCCCCAGACGCCGGTGCCCCCTCCGGTCGTAGGTCACGAGCCTCATCTATAGGGAGCCCGAGCATACGCCCGGCCATCCCCGGAATCTCCGGTTCGGTCGACAACTTGCGCCCGAACCCGTCGTGCGCGCTCGAGGCGCGCGGCGATACCATCCGTTCCGTCCCTCACGCAGCCCAGAAGGGCGCTGAAGAGCGAAGGAGTCACCCGATGGCCGACCAGAAGTTCCGCATCACCTACGCGACCCTGTCCGCGGACAACGAGGACCTGCAGCGCAACTACGACGAGGCCGTGGAGCGGGCCCGCGCCGAGCTGGGCAAGGAGTGGCCGTTCGTGGTGAACGGCGAGGAGCGCTGGACCGACGAGAAGTACGAGGAGCCCTCGCCGATCGACTCCGACATCATCATCGGCCGCTTCTCCCAGGCGTCCCCCAAGGATGTGGACGACGCCGTGAAGGCGGCCAAGGACTTCACCCTCGAGTGGGATCGGATGGGCTGGGAAGAGCGGGTCCGGATCCTTCGCAACGTCGCCGACGTGATGGAGGACCGCCTGTTCGACCTGGCCGCCCTGATGGCGTTCGAGGTCGGCAAGAGCCGGCTCGAAGCGTTGGGTGACGTGCAGGAGACGGCGGAGCTGATCCGCTGGAACTGCGACGAGGTCGAGAAGCACGAGGGGTTCCGGGTTCCGATGTCGGGCATGGGAGCTGCCGGGGAGTACTACGATGTGATGCGTCCCTACGGCGTCTGGGCGGTGATCAGCCCCTTCAACTTCCCGTTCGCGCTGGCGGGCGGCCCCTCCTCGGGCGCGCTCGTCGCGGGCAACTGCGTGGTGCTGAAGCCCTCCAACCAGGGCGCCCTCATGGGCTACAAGCTCTACGAGTGCTACCGGGACGGCGGCGTGCCGCCCGGTGCGTTCCACCTGATCTTGGGGCGAGGCACCGTCGTCGGCGAGGCCCTCTGGCGTCATCCCGACGTCAACGGCGTCACGTTCACCGGCTCGTACGCCGTCGGGATGGACATCCTCAAGAACTTCGTCCAGGACGTCCCGAAGCCCGTGATCGCCGAGATGGGCGGCAAGAACCCCGCGATCGTGACGAAGAACGCCGATCTCGACGTCGCGACCGACGGGGTCCTGCGCTCGGCCTTCGGCTTCGGCGGACAGAAGTGCTCGGCGAACTCGCGCGTCTACGTCGAGCGCGAGGTCTACGACGACTTCGTGAGGCTCCTGAAGGACAAGACCGAGAAGCTCAAGGTCGGGAACCCGATCGAGCGCGACGTCTTCATGGGCCCGGTGGTCAACGAAGAGGCGATGAACACGTTCGAGCAGGCCGCCGGCGAGGCGAAGAAGAACGGCAACGTGATCACCGGCGGCGAGCGGCTCACCGACGGCGACCTCGAGCGAGGGCTCTTCGTGCAGCCGACGATCGTGGAGGCGCCCGATGGCAGCTGGCTCTGGAAGAAGGAGCTGTTCGTGCCGTTCCTGGCCGTCGCGCCGTTCGACGACCTGGACGAGGCGATCGCGAAGGCGAACGACACCGAGTACGGGCTGACCGCCGGCCTCTTCAGCAAGGACCGCAAGGAGATCGAGGACTGGCTCGACAAGATCCAGGCGGGGGTCGTCTACGTGAACCGCCGGGCGGGGGCGACGACCGGCGCCTGGCCGGGGGTCCAGCCGTTCGGCGGTTGGAAGGGATCCGGGACGACCGGCAAGGCCGGGGGCGGTCCCTACTACGTGACCCAGTACCTCCGCGAGCAGTCCCGGACGGTGATCGAAGAGTGACGCCGGAGGGCCTCGAGGCGGCCGAGGCGCCCAAGCTGGTCACGGAGCTTCCTGGGCCGAAGGCCCGGGAAGTCCTCGAACGGGACGCGCGCACGACGTCGCCGTCGCTGCCGCGCGCTTACCCGCTCGTGCCCGCGCGCGGCGCGGGCTCGGTGCTGGAGGACGTCGACGGCAACGTGTTCCTGGACGTGAACGCGGGGATCGCGGTCACGTCGACGGGGCACTGTCATCCCACGGTCGTGGAGGCGATCCAGCGCCAGGCGGCCGAGCTGATCCACTACTCGGCGTCGGACTTCTACCTCCCGATCTACTCGGAGCTCGCCGAGCGGCTGGAGGAGATCGCGCCGATGTCCGGTCCGGTTCGATCCTTCCTCACCAACTCCGGCACGGAGGCCGTCGAGGCCGGCATCAAGCTCGCGCGCTGGTCCACCGGTCGCCAGTACGTGATCGCGTTCTACGGGTCTTTCCACGGCCGCTCCTACGGCAGCGTGTCGCTCACCGCGTCGAAGGTGAACTACCGAGCGGGGTTCGGTCCGTTGCTGCCGGGCGTGCTCCACGCCTACTACGGAGACGGGCGTGACATGCCGGTTCCGCCCCGCGGCGACGAGGAGGGGTTCCCGACGATCGACCACATCGAGGGCTTCCTGATGAAGAGGATCGTGGCGCCGGAAGAGGTGGCCGCGATCGTCGTCGAGCCCGTGCTGGGGGAGGGCGGCTACATCGTGCCGCCGGAGGGCTGGCTCCAGGCGCTCCGCGACCTGTGCGACCGGTACGGGATCCTCCTGATCGCCGACGAGGTCCAGTCGGGGATGGGTCGCACCGGGAAGATGTGGGCGGTCGAGCACTTCGGCGTGGAGCCGGACATCCTGCTGTCGGGCAAGGGGATCGCGAGCGGCATGCCGCTGGGCGCGATGATCGCGAAGGACTCCGTGATGACGTGGACGAAGGGCACCCACGGCTCCACGTACGGGGGCAACCCGCTGTCCTGCGCGGCGGCGATCGCGACGCTCGACGTGATCAAGCAGGAGGACCTGCTGGAGCACACCGCCAAGGTCGGTGGGCTCCTCATGAACGGGTTGCTCGACGTCCAGAGCCGGTACGACGCGATCCGCGAGATCCGCGGCTTGGGGTTGATGATCGGCATCGAGCTGCCCGACCACGACACGTCGTCTGCTGTCAACCGCGCCGTGTCCGCCCGCGGCCTGTTGATGCTCGGGTGCGGCGAGGCGTCCATCCGGATGTCCCCGGCGTTGGTGTTCCGGGAGGACCAGGCGCGCGTCGCCCTCGAGCTGTTCGAAGAGGTCGTCGCCGAGACCGCTCCCGGCACTCTTCCCGACTCTGGGGCATAGAGCCGCGGTGGCCTCGTCCGTCGACACGCTCACGGTCGACTGCGCGGATCCGCGCCGGGTGGCCGACTTCTGGTGCGGCGTCCTCGGCTACGAGATCAGCGACGAGGACGATGAGAGCGTCGAGATCCGCGACCCGGCGGGCACGGGGTGGCCGCTCTCCTTCTGGGTGGTGCCGGAGGGCAAGACCGTGAAGAACCGACTGCACCTCGACCTGTCCCCTCCGTCCACGATGCGCGAGGAGGTGGAGCGGGTCTCTGCGCTCGGGGCCACCACGTTCCGGTTCGTGGAGGAGGACGGTAGCTTCTGGACGGTGATGCTCGACCCGGAGGGGAACGAGTTCTGCGTCCTGCGGGGTCCGAACGACGACCCGCCGCGGGAGCGTTCCACGTGATCTCCAAGGTGGCGACGATGAAGGACGCCGTCGCGGACCTCATCCGCGACGGCGACACGGTCGCGATCGAAGGGTTCACGCACCTGATCTGCTTCGCGGCCGGCCACGAGATCATCCGGCAGCGCAAGCGCGATCTGACCCTCGCCCGGATGACGCCCGACGTCATCTACGACCAGATGGTCGGCGCCGGGGTCGCGAAGAAGCTGATCTTCTCCTGGCTCGGCAACCCCGGCGTCGGATCGCTCCACGCCGTCCGCCGCCGGATCGAAGACCAGGACCCCGCGCCGCTCGAGATCGAGGAGTACTCCCACTTCGGGATGGTCTGCCGCTACGTCGCGGGCGCCTCGAACCTGCCGTTCTTCCCCATCCGCAGCTACTACGAGTCCGACATCCCCAAGGTGAACCCGAAGATCGTCCCGATGACGTCGCCCTACGACGACGCCACCGAGGTCTACGCGGTGCCGCCGCTGAAGCCTGACGTGTCGATCGTCCACGCCCAGCGCGCGGACCGCGAGGGGAACGCCCAGATCTGGGGACTGCTCGGGTGTCAGAAGGAGGCGGCGTTCGCCGCGGACCGTGTGATCGTCGTCGTGGAAGAGTTGGTGGACGGGGACGTGATCAGGCGCGACCCGAACCGCACCGCGATCCCCGGCATCGTCGTGGACGCGGTGGTGGAAGAGCCGTTCGCCTGCCATCCGTCCTTCGCGCAGGGCTACTACGACCGCGACAACGCGTTCTACCTCGCGTGGGACGCGATCGCGCGCGATCCGGTGACCCTCGAGGCCTGGCTGCAGGAGTGGGTCTACGACCTCGGATCTCACCGCGACTACGTGGAGAAGTGGGGCAAGGAGCACTGGGAGTCGCTGAAGCCAGGGCCCGCCCTCTCCGGCGAGGTCGACTACGGGAGCTACGCGTGAGCGAGTACTCGAAGAACGAGCTGATGATCGCGGCGAGCGCGCGTCTGCTCGCCGAGGTCGAGAACTGCTTCGTGGGAGTGGGACTCCCGAACATCGTCTGCAACCTCGCGCAGCGCACGGTGGCGCCGGAGCTCCAGCTCGTCTACGAGTCGGGGGTGTTCGGGGCGAGGCCCCGGCGGCTTCCGCTGTCGATCGGCGACCCCACATTGGCGACCGGCTCCACGGCCGTGACCTCGATGTTCGAGCTCTTCGCCTTCTACCTGCAGGCCGGGCTGATCGACGTGGCCTTCCTCGGTGGGGCGCAGGTCGACCGGTTCGGGAATCTGAACACGACGGTGATCGGGGACTACGAGCGGCCGAAGGTGCGACTCCCCGGCTCGGGCGGCGCGTGCGAGATCGCGATCCACGCCAGGAAGATCCTCGTGATCATGCGGCAGGCCGAGCGCTCGTTCGTGGAGAAGCTGCACTTCCGGACCTCGCCGGGACACAGCGGCGATCCCACGCACGACCGGGCCCGACGCTGGTCGGGGAGCGGCCCCACGAACGTCGTCACGGACCTCGCCACGTACGGCTTCGACGAGGAGAGCGGCGAGATGACCCTGCGAACGCTGCACCCGGGCGTCACCCTCGAGGACGTGAAGTCGAACATGGGGTGGGATCCCCGCGTCGCGCCGGACCTCTCGGAGACCCCTCCGCCCACCGACGACGAGCTCCGGCTCCTCCGCGAGGAGCTCGACCCAGAGGGCATCTACACGAAGTGAGGCCCGATCGCAGCGGCGCGTCCTCGATGTAGTAGTATGCAACTACGATGCTGACCGTTCCCGAGGCAGCGGAGCGGGTCGGACGCGACCCCGAGACAGTGAGGCGGTGGATCCGCAGCGGCAAGCTTCCATCGAAGAGGGTCGGCACGCAGCATCTGGTCGACGAGCATGATCTCGCGGCTCTCGTGGACGGTTCGGACTCCCTCCCCCTACCGGAGGAGTGGCGGTACATGTCGGATGGGCGGCCGCAGCCGGATTGGGTGAGGCTCGTTCGGGACTCACGGGAGAGTCACTGAGCCTTGCTGGTCCTCGACGCGAACGTCGTCCTCCCCGCGTGCGCCTCCGATGACGGATTCGCCCGTTTCTCCGGCGAACCCCTCGCGGCGCCTCCACTGATGTGGGCCGAGGTCACGGCCGCACTCCATCTTGGCCTGACGAGAAGGATCATCGACCGTGAGGGCGCCGAGCTCTCTCTTCAACGGTTGGAGGGTTGCCCCATCTCCACGAGATCGCCGCGTTCGTTGAGACGCGAGGCGTGGCGGATCGCCGACGTTCTCGGGATGGGTCGCACATACGATGCCGAGTACCTGGCGCTCGCGAGCCTGCTGGGATGCCGGCTCGTGACGCTCGACGGTCGGCTCCGTCGCGGTGCCGACAGCCTGGGGTTCGTGATCGGACCGGAGGAGCTGGGACGATGACCCATGTGTTCTCGCGGGCGTCCCGGGACCTGCCGACGGCCGTGTCCGCGGAGGGTGTCTGGATCACGGACGCCGATGGCAAGAAGTACCTGGACGGGGCGGGCGGCGCGATCGTCGTGAACGTGGGCCACGGCGTGCCCTCCGTGATCGACGCGATCAAGGAGCAGCTCGAGCGCACGCAGTATGTCCATCCGACCGCGTTCACGACCGACGCGGCCGAGGCGTACGCCGAGGAGGTGGCGGCGATCCTCCCGATGGAGGACGCCCGCATCTATCCGGTCTCCGGTGGGTCGGAAGCGGTCGAGACCGCGCTCAAGATGGCGCGCGCGTATCACCTGGCGAAGGGCCGGGCCGGGCGCTCGGTCGTGATCTCGCGGAGGAACTCGTACCACGGCAACACGCTCGGGGCGCTCGACGCGTCGGGCAAGGCGCCGCTCCGCAAGCCCTACACCCCCTGGCTCGGACGGTTCCTACACGTCTCGGCCGCCTACGAGTTCCGGTGCGAGAACCCGCAGCACCCGCACGGATGCGCCTCCTGGCACGCCGCGGAACTCGACAAGATGATCGTGTCCTACGGCGAGGACACGGTGGCCGCGTTCATCGCCGAGCCCGTGTCGGGAGCGACGCTCGGCGCCGCGGTTCCCTCCGACGACTACTGGCCGGCGATGGTCGAGGTCTGTCGGAGCCACGACGTGGTGCTGATCGCCGACGAGGTCATGACCGGGTTCGGTCGCACGGGGTCGTGGTTCGGCGTCGATCACTGGGACGTGAAGCCGGACATCCTGGCGGCGGGCAAGGGGACCACGAGCGGCTACGTGCCGTTCGGGTTCGCGGCCGCGTCGGGGGCGGTCCACGAGGCGATCGCCGAGGGACCGGGCTTCGTCCACGGGTTCACGTGGTCGCACAATGCGCTCGGCGCCGCAGCCGGGCTCGCGGTCCTGCGGGAGCTGAAGGCGGGTCTCGTGGACAGGAGTCGCGAGCTGGGCGAGCGGATCCTGTCGGGGCTCCGCGAGGAGCTGCAGGAGGCCCCCACGGTCGGGGACGTGCGAGGGCTTGGCCTGATGATCGGGATCGAGCTGGTGCGCGACCGGGAGTCCCACGAGCCGTTCCTACGGTCCGCCAAGGTCGCGGAGCGCATCCTGGCCGCGGCGCGGGACGCCGGACTGCTCCTGTACTCCTCGACGGGCCACGTCGACGGCACCAACGGCGACATCGTGATGCTCGGCCCGCCCTTCTCTCTATCCGACGAGGAGGCGGCGACGCTCCTCGAGCGGACGATCGCGGCCGTTCGCGCCGTGTCGTGAGCGGAGACGTCGGGCTGATCCGTTGCCCCGAGGCGCGCATCTACGACCACGGGCCCGGTCATCCGCTCCGGCCCGACCGGGTCCTTCTGACGTGGGAGCTGATCGCCGCGACGGGTCTGGATGAGCGTCCCGGCGTCAGCGTGCTCGGCTGCGAGCCGGCCTCCGACGAGGTGCTCGGTCTCGTGCACACGCAGGAGTTCATCGAGACGACGAAGGCCGCCGGGAGCGGCGAGCAGGGGAACTGGACCCGCTTCGGCTACGGACCGGGGGACAACCCCATCTTCGATCGGATGCACGAGGCGGGCGCGATCGTCGCGGGTGCGTCCGTCGAAGCGGCCCGCGCCGTGTGGAGTGGGGAGCAGCTCCACGCGTTCAACGCCGCCGGCGGCCTGCACCACGCGATGCCGGCGCGGGCGAGCGGATTCTGTGTCTACGACGATCCGGCCGTCGCGATCGCCTGGCTGCTCCGCGAGGGCGCCGAGCGGATCGCCTACGTCGACGTCGACGTGCACCACGGAGACGGCGTTCAGGCGATCTTCTGGGACGAGCCCCGCGTGCTGACCATCTCGATCCATCAGTACGAGCCGGGCTGGTTCTTCCCCGGGACCGGCGCCATCACGGAGCGAGGAGGCCGGGGCGCAGAGGGCTCGGCGATCAACGTGCCGCTGCCGTCCGACACGGGTGACGACGGGTGGCTGGAAGCGTTCCGGGCGGTGATCCCGCCCGCGGTGGAGCGCTTCGGCCCTGATGTCCTCGTGACCCAGCTCGGGTGCGACACGCACGCGTCCGATCCGCTCGCACAGCTCCGGCTCACCACCCGGGCCTACCGAGAGTGTGCCGAGGAGCTGCACGCTCTCGCGCACCGAGCCGCCGCCGGTCGCTGGGTCGCGACCGGCGGCGGTGGCTACCAGTGGGCGCGTGTCGTCCCGCGAGCCTGGACCCTGTATTTCGCGGAGATGACCGGCGCGCTCGACGACCTGCCCGCCGAGCTCCCGCAAGGATTCATCGAGGAGGCGGAGCGCCGGGCGCAAGGTCCGATCCCTCCCACGTTCTCGGAGCCCGACCTCGGTTCCGGACCGGCCGACGACGCCGCCCGCGCCGTCGCCGAGCAGGTCCGTCGTATCGTCCTCGAGTCATGAGCTCGCGAACGAAGCTCGTCTGCACGCTGGGGCCTGCGAGCGCGACCCCGGAGATGGTGCGAGGGCTCGTCGAGGCGGGAGCGTCCGTCTTCCGCATCAACTGCTCCCACGGCACGCCCGACGACCACGCTCGCGGGGTCTCCATCGTGCGCGAGGTGGAGGGATCGACCGATCTCGCGCTCTCGATCCTCGCCGACCTGCCGGGGCCGAAGGTCCGCCTCGCCGACGTGGACCCCGATCCGTTCCCGTTCCGGCCGGGGCAGCGGTTCGAGCTCCGTCCCGAAGGACCTGGGGACGCGAGCGGCGCCTCGACCACCTATCCGGGGCTCGCCGGGGACCTCCGCGAGGGAGACCGGATCCTGCTCGCCGACGGCGCCGTGGAGCTCACGGTGGCCGGGATCGTGGGCGACGTCGTGCACACCGAGTGTGTGCGCGCCGGTACCGTGCGCAGTCATCAGGGCGTGAACGTCCCGGCCGAGCGCCTCAGTCTCCCGCCGGTCACGGATCGGGATCGGGAGACGCTCGGGCGCGTGCTCGAGTTGGGGGTGGATCTGGTGGCGCAATCGTTCGTCCGGGACCCCTCCGACATCGAACAGCTCAGGGAGGCGATGGGCGATCGGCCCCTCCCCATCGTCGCCAAGATCGAGACCCGGCCGGCGGTCGAGAACTTCGAACGGATCCTGGAGGCGGCCGACGCCGCGATGGTGGCTCGAGGAGACCTCGGCGTGGAGCTCCCGATGGAGGAGATCCCGCTCATCCAGAAGCGGCTCCTGCGAGCGGCGCGGATCGCCGGCCGTCCCGTGATCGTCGCGACGCAGATGCTCGAGTCGATGATCCGGTCGCCACGGCCCACGCGCGCGGAAGCGAACGATGTCGCCACGGCGGTCCTCGACGGCGCCGACGCCATCATGCTCTCGGGCGAGACCGCGATCGGCGACTACCCCTTCGAGGCCGCCTCGGTCGCGACGCGGATCGCGGCGGCGGTCGAGTCCCAGGGAGCCGAGTACCGGGCGGCTCAGCCCCCCTGCATGCATGCCGGGGAAGCGGCCGCCGTCGCCCACGCCGCCGCCTCGATCGTCGCAGGCGATTCCGACGTAGTGGCGATCACGTGCTACACGACCACGGGCCGCACCGCGGCACTCCTGTCGGCGGAGCGTCCGCGGGTGCCGATCCACGCGTTCATCCCCGACGTCGACGTCCGGAGGGCGAACGGCTTGCTGTGGGGCGTCGAGACGCACCCCGCCAGCCGGCCGGAGGACACCGACCAGATGATCGCGATGATGGACGAGGCCCTGCGCGCCGCCGGGCTCGCCACCGAAGGAGATTCCGTCGTGATGGCTGCGTCCATGCCCGCCGGACGGACGACCACGAACATGCTCAAGGTGCATCAGGTCGGCCTGACCGAGGTCTAAGCAGGAACGGGCAAACGGCCGTTGTGCCATCGAGAGGGGGGCGTACGGTGAACGTATGTCGCTCAGAGCACCGAACGAGATCCCGGGTCGTCCCACGAGCGTGCTCGTCCCGACGTACAGCGACAACGAGCACGTGGCCACGAAGGCGCAGGCACGCCGCCTCGCGGTGGAGTGGCGCCGGCGGCACCCCTCCTGGTGGCAGCGCCTCCTCCGCCTGAAGTCACCTCCCCCCGCCGACTGAGCCCGGCGTCCCCGGCTCGCCGAGCGCTCGCAGCATCCGATCCTCGAGCCACGTCAGATAGACGTAGACCTGGAACGAGTCGTGGTTCGGATCGTCCTCCGGGTAATCCCCTTCGGTCGACTCCTCCTTGATGTCGATCCGCGTGCCGAGCAACAGGCGGAAGTCGTTCACGGCTCCCATCCACGTGAGCAGCTCCTCCTCGGTGAGCTCCGAGGAGTCCACCGTCCGCTCCAACGTGTCGATCGCCGCGAGCTTGCCGGCCCTGGGTGAGTCGCCGAGGTTCGTCTCGAACTCGAGGCTCCGCAGCGGATCGTCCTTGTAGGCCGCGGGGAACAGGCGCGCGATCGACGGATCGCTCGAGGGATCCTCTTCGTCGAGGAGCTCGCGGGACTGGCGGCAGAGCTCCGAGAGCAGCTCGCGCTCGCCGGTGCCGAGTCTCACGGTGAATCTGCCGCCCTTCCTGCGGAACGGACCGGCCACGTTCACACGTCCTTCTGCAGCGTCGCCCACAGGCCGTACGCGTGCAGGCGGGCGACGTCGGACTCCGCCTTCTCCCTCGGCCCCGAGGACACGACCGCCCTCCCCTTCGAATGGACGTCCCACATGAGGCGCTCCGCCTGCTCCCGCGGGTAGCCGAACAGTTTCATGAACACCCACGTCACGTACGTCATCAGGTTGATGGGGTCGTTCCACACGATCACGATCCACGGGAGGTCGGGTTCGTTGACGTCCTCGTCAGAAGGCCTGTCGACGTGCACCGGCGCCGTCCCGATCTTCACCGAGCTCATCTCGACGGCGGCTTGGCGGGACGACTGCGCCTGAGCCGCCGGATCCCCCACCTATACAAAGGAGGTGTCGCGATCCGGACGAGCTGCAGCGGGCTCAGCCATCGGGGGATCGAGTACTCGGGAGCGATGTCCTCGCGAACGACCTTCACGATCGCGTCGGTCACGGTGCGCATCTTGAGGACCACCCAGTCCGGCAGGTCGCCCTGGGGGAATCCCTCCGTGTCGACGAAGCCGGGGTTGACCGACGTCACGAAGACGTTCCGGCCCTCCGTCTCGTAGTTCATCGCCTCCGAGAAGGCCACGACCGCGTGCTTGGTGGCGCCGTAGATCGCGTTCCCCGGTGTCGCGAACCGGCCCGCGAGCGATCCGATGTTGACGACGTGGCCCTTCCCGCGGGCGAGCATGCCGGGGAGGAACGCCCGCGTGCCGTACATCACGCCCAGGACGTTCAGCCGGACGTGCTCCTCGATCCGGTCGTAGTCGAGGGTCGTGAGCTCCCCCCCGCCCCGCATCCCCGCGCTGTTCACCAGGACGTCGGTGGGGCCGAAGACCTCCTCGGTCACCACGCGGAGGGTCTCGAGCTGATCCGGGCGCGTGACGTCGCACGTGGCGGCGAGCGCCCGCCCCCCGGCTTTCTCGATCCGGGCGACGATCGCGTCCAGCCGCTCGGTGCGCCGCGCTGCGAGGACGACGCGGGCTCCGTGCTTCGAGAACGCGAGGGCCGTCGCCTCGCCGATCCCCGACGAGGCGCCGGTAACCACGACCACGGCCTTCTCGATGTTCAGCAGGACTCCCTCGGTACGATGGTGATGCCTTGGACGTTATCGGAGCCCACGCGAGCCGTCTGCCCGCGCTCGACGAGCGATGGGACCCGCGACCGTATCCGCGTGAGGAGCTCATCCGCGCGTTGGACGAAGGTGGCGTCGCCGGACCGGCGGGCCATCCGCATCACAACGTGTTCGGGAACATCCGGATGTTGGTCGAACACGACCCGGACAAGCTCTTCGGTCTGTCGGACATGCCGGAGCCGTTCGGGTTCGAAGACATCGTTCGGATCGTCGGCGAGGCCTCCGGTGTGCCGATCGACGCGCTCGCCACCGAGGGCTCGCCCGACATCGACGCCGGAGCGGTGCTCGATGCATGCGAGGCGATGGGATACAGGCTCGCGTCGGCGGCGCGCGGGCACGAGCGCGTCCTGTTCGCCACCGGACATCCCGGAGACCTCGACCCGCTGTACGGCGCGATCGCGGAGGTCGCCGCGTCGCACGGCGCGAAGATCGTCCGTCCCGCGGACGGCGAGTCGTGGTCGGACGCGGACGCCGGCCACGACTGGACGGTCGCGTATCACGGCGCCGTCGGGATGGTCACGGACGGCGCGCGCCCGCGACACACCCATCGTCCCGACACGATGGAGCGGATGCTCGCGGAGGATCGGCCGGACATGGTGGTCGCTGACCACGGGTTCGCCGGGGCGGCGATCCAGGCCGGTGTCGAGACCCTGTCGATCGCGGACGTGAACGACTGCGCTCTCATCGTTGCCAAAGCGCAGGGAAGGACCGAGATCGTCGTCGTCTTGGACGATCATGTCCCGGCGGATGCGTACTGGCCTTGTTTCCAGGCGGTGGCCGCGCGCTTCTGACCCGCTAGACGCGGGGTGCGCTGTCGTCCGCTTCGGTCTCGGATGTCGTGATGTCGACGATCTTGTCTTCTTCGTCGTCGTCGTCACCGTCGTCGTCACCGTCGTCGTCACCGTTCCCGGCAAGTGCCTTCAACTTGTAGGCGACGCCCTGCCGGGTGATCTCCAACGCGTCGGCGATGTCCTCGAGCGATGCCCCGAGTTCCCTTGCCCTCAGGAGCGCCTCCGCCTCCACCGAATCGATGTCGGCCCGGAGCTCATGGACCGCCTGAAGAGCGATCAGCGGGAACGCATCAGCGTTCTCGAGCTTGCGCAGCAAGGCGCGCCGTGCGTCGGTCATGGCGCGGAGCATAAAGGCAGAGGAGGCAAGTAACAAAAACACTTGCGGAAGGAGAACTTTCCCCTGGTTTGAAAGGCACTTTCCGCAGAAACCCTGGACTCCTAGCACGAACGGGTCGTCGCCCCGTAAAGGCCCCTTGACGTGGGCCGATCGGGGGGATTGACGGGTGACCCCCATCTGGCCTACGCTGCCCCATCGCGCAACTGCCTACAGCAATTGCCGGAGTCGGGTACCAGTCAGACGCGTCGGGTGGGCTCTTCGGGGCAGGACGCGCTGACAGGATCAGCGATCGAGAGGACGGGTGGATGTTCCGGAGGAAATCAGCTTCTACGCGGTCGAGCACGCATCTAGGCGAAACATGGTCACTCGGGC
>JBPCPX010000156.1:0-8485 GCA_050998695.1 Actinomycetota bacterium | reverse complement strand
CCCTGCACACGGGGATGGTGGTGCTTCTTGCCTCCCCCCTGGCTGCCAGCAAGACGGGCACCGCCCAGGACGCGGCCGATGCGTGGTTCTGCGGCTACGTTCCCCAGCTCGCGACGTGCGTGTGGGTCGGCTATCCGGACGGTTCCCGACCGATGCGCGACGTGGCGGGCTTCCCGGAGGTCTACGGAGGGACGATCCCTGCCCAGATCTGGCACGACTTCATGACAGATGCCACCGCCAGCATGCGGGTGGTGGCGTTCCGGTCGGCGAGCTACGAGATGTACGCGGACCCGCCGCCTGCACCTGCTCCCGACCCTGTTCCGTCCGCGGCGCCCTCATCCGCCGTGGAACCCGACCCCGCGTCCTCCCCCTCTCCCGAGCCATCGTCTGAGCCGTCTCCGGAACCGTCGCCAGAGCCGTCGCCCAAGCCGCCTCCGAAGCCTTCGCCCAGCCCCGTCCCCTCTCCGTCGCCCTCATCCGCGGCCGAGCCATGAACGGCCGTACCTGCCGTCGAACGATCTCGGGAGCCCCGAGCTGACTCCCTACTCTTCCTTGGCGTCGGCGGCCTCGTGCGCGGCCTCCTCGGCGGGCGAGGGAGATGCGACCTCTTCCGAGGTCCTCTGTTCGACATCCAAGCGGTCGGGATCGGCGACCTCGAGCGGGGCGCGCGGGACCTCGTGCCCGCAGGAATAGGTATCCACCTGGCGGCTCTCCGGATCCTGGAACTGATCGTTCCCGTCGAAGTCGATGTCGGCGAGGGTGCCCTTACCGCAGATGGGACAGCGACTGTCGGATGCGCCGGTACCGGATGTGGTCATGATGACAGGGTACCGAGCCCGCATCCGTTCCACCTCGGCGTTTGACCCTGTGGGGACGAGGGAAGGAATCCCGTCATGACGGCAGCGAGTGACGGCGCAGTGCAGCGGATCCTGCGCCGTGCCGACGATGTGCAGCGGCGACACGTGGCCCTCGCGTTCCCGTTCGCCGTGATCAAGAAGTTCACCGATGATCGCGCCAGCCAGCTCGCCGCTCTGATCGCGTACTACGGCTTCTTCTCGCTCTTCCCGATCCTGCTGGTCTTCGCCACCGTCGCGTCCTACGTGATCAGGGGGAACCAGGAGCTCCGCGAACGTCTGCTGAACTCTGTGGTCGAGCAGTTCCCCGTCGTGGGCACGCAGATCGGAGAGACGATCGACGAAAGCGTTCGCCAGCTGTCGAACTCGCCCATCGCCCTTGCCATCGGCATCGTCGGCGCGTTGTGGACCGGAACCGCGATCGTCGCAGCGGCACAGAACGCGATGGACGAGGTGTGGGACGTCCCTCGCGTCGAGCGTCCCGGACCCCTCGCCCGGGTGACGCGCGCGTTCCTCCTGTTCTTCGTCTTCGGTGCGTCGATCGTGCTGTCGACGCTCCTCGCGGGGACCGGTGGTGAGACGGGATGGAACGCCGCTCTGCTCAAGGCGCTCTCGATGACCGCAACGGTGCTCATCTCCGTGGCTGTGTTCTCGTTCGCATTCCGGGCGCTCACGGTCGCGCATGTGAGCTGGCGAGACGTGCTGCCGGGCGCGATCTTCGCCGCGGTCGCGTGGACGGTCCTCCTCCTGCTCGGCAGCTGGCTCGTGGAGCGCCAGATCAGCCGAGCGTCGGCGGTCTACGGGTTCTTCGCGATCGTGATTGGACTCCTCGCCTGGATCTCCTTGGTTGCCCAGCTCTTCCTCCTCGCGGCAGAGATCAACGTCGTGCGGGCCCGTCGCCTGTGGCCTCGATCGCTGATCGCGCCTCCGCTCGCGGACGAGGACAGGGAGGTGCTCGCGAGTCAGGCCGAGGAGGAGAAAGCTCATCCCGAGGAGCGGGTGGACGTGACGTTCGGGGAGCGGGCGGGCGAGAGGAGGGACCGATGAACGCGCTCAAGCGGGTGCGATGCACGGGCCCGGGCATCTCGCGGCGCCGCCAGGGGCGAGGCTTCACGTACGTGCATCCCAACGGGCAGCGGGTCCGTGACGACGAGACGCTGGTGCGGATACGTTCGCTGGCGATCCCGCCCGCGTGGCAGGACGTGTGGATCTGCCCGGACGAACGCGGTCACCTGCAAGCGGTGGGCACCGATGGAGCGGGGAGGAAGCAGTACCTCTATCACGATGCCTGGCGCGCCCGGCGCGACCGACAGAAGTTCGACCGCGTTCTCCGGCTCGCCCGGCGCCTGCCTTCGATGAGGAAGGCGTGCGACCGGGACATCGCCTCGCGCGGCCTGAGCCGCGAACGGGCGCTCGCGGGCGCGATCCGTCTGTTGGACCTCGGCTTCTTCCGGATCGGCTCGGAGGCATACACGGAGGAGAACGGCTCCTTCGGACTCGCGACGCTCCGGCGCAGTCACGTCCGGGTGAGCGGCAACGAGGTGCGCTTCGATTTCGCGGCGAAGGGCGGTCAGCGCCGGATCCAGGCGATCCAGGATCCCGCGCTCGCCCGGCTCACGGGTTCTCTCCTGCGACGCAAGGGGGGAGGACCCGAGTTGCTCGCGTTCCGGGACGGCAAGACGTGGCGCGACGTGCGCTCCGAGGACATCAACGCCTACCTGAAGGATCTGGCAGAGGAAGAGATCTCCGCGAAGGACTTCAGGACGTGGCATGCGACGGTGCTGACCGCCGTGCTCCTCGCCTCCCAAGAGGAAGCGCTGACGTCGGTCACCTCCCGCAAACGGGTGGTCTCGACGGTCGTCAAGGAGGTGGCCGAGGCCCTCGGGAACACGCCGGCCGTCTGCCGGGCGTCCTACATCGATCCTCGCGTGATCGAACGGTTCCTGAACGGGGAGACCATCGATCTGCCGCGGGGCCGGGACCTTGCGGACGACCGGGCCCGAGCGGCGGTCGAATCGGCGGTCCTGGATCTCCTTGACCCAGAGGGCGCGCAGCGTGCGGCCTGAGGATCGCGCCTAGGGTCCGTGGCCGGAGGCTCGGGCCCGATGGGGACGCATCTCTCAAGTTCCTCTGGAACTCTCCGACATCTTCTGTATGGAACGACCGCCATCGGGGTATCAAGGTCGCATGCAGTCGGAGAACGACCAAGACGACCTACGCAGCGAGGTGGGGCAGACGCTGGCCCTGTTCGGGATGAGCCTGGCCGTGGTGCTGGTGGGGCTGTTCGTCGGGTTGGGCCTCTGAGGCCTCCGAGCGAACCCTGAGCTCGGAGCTGGGGCGCAAGGATTCGAACCTCGACTAACAGGGCCAGAACCTGTCGTGCTGCCGTTACACCACGCCCCAGGGTGTAGGTCAGTCTACCGGAGGCGTCCTCCGTCCCCGACAGCCGGATCCAGCTCGGCAGAGGTCGTGGACCGAAGGGGCGCCCGAAGGATCGGGAGAGATGGGCGAGAGACGGAAAGGTTTCCGCCGCACACCTGCTCGGTTGACCCTTCCCTTCCGCGTTCGGTACGTTCGGAGGCAACCACGACGACCCTGGAGGGAGCATCCATGAATAAGGGCGGCCTGGTCACCGAAGTCGCGAAGAAGACCGGCATGAGCAAGGCCGAGGTGGGGCGTGTGATCGATGCGGCGATCGACACCGTCCGCGAAACCGTGGTGGTGGGTGACCGCGTCACCCTCGCGGATTTCGGGACGTTCGAACGCAAGCATCGGAACCGCCGGATCGCGCGCAATCCCCGACAGCCCGACGTTCCGATCGTGGTCCCCGAAAGGGACCTGCCGGCGTTCACGCCGGGGAAGGAGTTCCGCCACCAGGTTCTCGGCAACAATTCGGCCTGAGGGCGTCTCTCCTCAGTCCCATGTCACGAGCCGCAGCGAACGTGCCACGGGAGCTCCGTCTCGCTCCTCCGTGTCGAACCTCACGCGCTGCCCGATCCGCAACGTGAGGACGTCTGAACCCTCGAGCGATCCCGCGTCGATCGTGACCTCGGTGCGATCGTCCGTCAGGAGTGTTCCCGTTCGCTCGCTCTCGTCGAAGTGCTTGATCGTTCCCTGATCCACGTTCGCTCCCGTCAGGTCCGTGCAGCGAGCCTGCCCGCCAGGTCCATGTCCCGGCAGACGTCCAGCGTCCGACCCGGGCGATGTGTCTCCAGCACCGTGAGGATATCGCCCGGCTCGTCGAGGTCGAACGACAGCTCCTCCCGCTCGACGACCGCCGTGGGCAGGCCGCGCTCGGCCGCGGTCTGGAGATGGCGGCGGAACGAGTCGGGACCGAAGTGGCTGGGGATGGTGCCGGGCGGCCGGCGGAGCAAGAGGTTGGTCCCCCTCTCGTCGGCGGAAGGGGCGATCACCACCGGACCCAGGGTGTGAAGGGCAGCTCGCAATGCCTCGGCCGTGACGAGGGGAGTGTCCGCGTGCAGGATCGCGAGCGCTTCCGCCTGCCGAGCGGAAGCCTCGGCCTCGATCTGGTGGATGGCCGAACGGAGCGAGGGTCGCTCCTCCGAGATCCCCCGCGCGCTGCGGCCCATCGCGATCTCCAGGATGCTCTCGTCCGCCGAGACCACCCACGTCTCCCAACCGTCGACGGCGAGCGTCGCGTCCAAGACGTCCTCGTACATCGCCAGAGCGAGGGCCCCACGCTCGAGGCGAGTCAGGAGCGAGGACAGGCGAGACTTCGCATCGCCGAGGGACTTCACGGGGATCGCGATCGCGCGCACCGGCTCGTCAGCCTAGCCGAGGCTCCGCGGTACCCTCACGATTCCGACCGAAGGAGCACGTCACGGAGCCCTGGTACCACGTTGCGAAGGCGGTGGCGCTTCCACCGCTCCGATTCTGGTTCCGGCTCTCTCACGAGCACCTGGACCGGATCCCGGCGACAGGACCCGCGATCATCGTGTGCAACCACATCTCCTATCTCG
The DNA here is from genome assembly GCA_050998695.1 of Actinomycetota bacterium. Classification (GTDB taxonomy): domain Bacteria; phylum Actinomycetota; class UBA4738; order UBA4738; family HRBIN12; genus JAJNBA01. The sequence goes on along the minus strand of JBPCPX010000156.1, from coordinate 3,651 downwards.
ACCCCCTGACCAACGGTGATGCCGTCGTGCGAGCCGGTCGACGTCCGCGCTTCCTCGCGAAGGCGGACCTCTTCCGGATCCCCGTCGTGGGGAGAGCGCTCCGAGGCGCCGGTCAGATCCCGGTCTCGCGAGGCGCTCGTGACAGGTCCTCGCTCGACCGAGCGGTGGCTGCGCTCGGGGACGGGGAGGTGATCGTCGTGTATCCGGAAGGAACGGTCACGAAGCGTGAAGACGGGCTCCCGATGGAAGGGAAGACCGGGACGGCGCGTCTGGCGCTCCGGACGGGGGCGCCGATCATCCCCATGGCCAGCTGGGGATCCCAGGCCGTGTGGCAGAAATCGGGCAAGGGGTCGCTGATGCTCGGTCGGCCGATCTGGACGACGGTCGGCGAGCCCTTCGTGCTTCCCCCGGTGCCCGAAGGGGAGCCGCCGCCGCTCCGCGAGCTGACCGCGCTGGTCATGGATGCGATCACCCCCTTGGTCGTCGATCTGCGAGATCGATATCCGCGACGGTGGACGAAGTAGGCTTCCGTCGATGAGCGATCCCGCGAAGAGGCGGCGCTTCCAGACCCGCGCCGTGCATACCCACCGCCCACTACCGCCCGAACAGCTTTCGAGCAGCATGCCGATCTTCCAGTCCTCGACGTTCCGATTCGAGACGAACGAAGAGTTCGCGCGCGCGATCCGGTTCGACGGACCGGGGTACGTGTACTCGCGCGGCTACGGGAATCCGACTGTCGACGCGTTCCAGTCCACCATGGCGGACCTCGAGGAGACGGAGTCCGCGGTGGGCTTCGCCTCCGGTATGGCCGCGATCTCGTCTCTGTTCCTGACGGTCGCGGGGTCGGGGTCCCGGATCGTGGCGGGAACCGCGCTCTACGGAGGCTCGATCTCGATCCTTCGGAACATCCTGCCGAGGTTCGGAGTCGAGGCCACCTTCGTCGATCCGACGGATCTCGACCAGGTGCGCGACGCGCTGCCCGACGCAGATCTCTTCTACTGCGAGACGATCGTCAACCCGACGACGACGGTGCCAGACCTGGCGGCATTGGCGGTGCTGTGCCGAGAAGCCGGAGTCCTGTCCGCCGTCGACAACACATTCGCGTCCCCCTACCTCTGCAATCCCGTGACGCTCGGGTTCGACGTGGCGATCCACTCGGCCACCAAGTACATCGGTGGGCACGCGGACCTGATCGGCGGGGTCGCCTGCACGAACGAGGACCTCTTCGGGAAGCTGCGCGAGACCGTGATCGACCTCGGGGGCCCGATGCAGCCGCTCGAAGCCTGGCTCGCCCTGCGTGGCCTGGCCACGCTCAGCCTGCGGATGGAGCACCACAGCGCGACCGCGGGCCGGCTCGCGTCGGTCCTGGCCGCCCATCCGTCCGTGGATCGCGTCCACTATCCGGGGCTGGAGTCGCACCCACAGCACGAGCTCGCGGGGCGCCAGCTACGAGGCTTCGGGGGCACCCTCGCGTTCGAGGTGAGCGGTGGGCTCGAGGCCGGCAGCCGCGTCGCGGAGGCGCTCGAGCTCGGGTGGATCGCGGGCAGCCTGGGGAGCGTGATGACCTTGGTCGCGCACCCCGCGTCCACGACGCACAGACAGGTCGACCCCGAGGCCAGGCGGGCAGCGGGCATCGGGGACGGCCTGCTGCGGGTCGCCGTCGGGCTGGAGGATCCCGACGACCTGATCGAGGACTTCACGCGCGCCCTCGAGAAGGCATGAGTCGCCGCCGCGTCGCGGTCCTGTTCGGGGGGAGTTCCGCGGAACACGAGATCTCGTGCATCTCCGCGCGGTCGGTGATCGACGCCCTCGATCCGGAACAGACGGAAGTGATCCCGGTCGGGATCAGCCGCGACGGACGATGGCACCGGCTCTCCGGCCCTCCCGCGCTGCCTACCGAGACGGGAAGGATGCCCGAGGTCACGGAGGGGAGCGGCACCGAGGTCGAGCTCGCGGCGGAAGCGGGGTCGCGTGAGCTCGTGGCGGCAGACGGATCCCGCGAGCCGATCGATGTCGTGTTCCCGGTCCTGCACGGTCCCTTCGGCGAAGACGGAACGATCCAGGGGCTCTTCGAGCTGGCGGGCGTGCCCTACGTCGGCGCCGGGGTCCTCGGCTCGGCGATCGGGATGGCCAAGGATGTTCAGAAGCAGCTGTTCCTGCAGGCGGGGCTTCCGGTGGGACCGTTCGAAACGACTCACGAGAAGGACTGGGAGGACGACCCGGAGTCGGTCGAGGCCTCGGCCGAGGCGCTCGGGTACCCGCTGTTCACGAAACCCGTGAACCTCGGCTCGTCCGTCGGCGTCTCGAAAGTGGGCTCCGTCGCGGAGCTGGCCAAGGGACTGGAGGAGGCGTTCCGCTACGCGCGGTACGCCCTGCTGGAGCAAGCGGTCGAAGGAGCTCGGGAGATCGAGTGCGCGGTCCTGGGGAACGACGAGCCCGTCGCATCCGTCGCGGGAGAGATCGTGCCCAAGGGCCACGACTTCTACGACTACGAAGCGAAGTATCTCGACGAGGACGGCGCGCAGCTCCTCATCCCTGCCGATCTCAAGCCGGAGGTGCTCGAGGAGGTGCAGCGGCTCTCGATCACCGCGTTCCGAACGACCAGATGTGCGGGGATGGCGCGAGTGGACTTCTTCCTCCTGGGCGAGGACGAGCTGTGGTTGAACGAGATCAACACGATCCCCGGCTTCACCTCGATCTCGATGTACCCGAAGCTCTGGGAAGCCTCGGGCCTTCCGTACGCACAGCTCGTGGAACGGCTTCTGGATCTCGCGGTCGAGCGGCACGAGGCCGATCGGAAGAGCACGGGGGTTCCGGAGCTGGGCGGCTGACGGTCCGAGATCAGGAGGGGACCTCAGGCAGGGGCGTCGGGAAGGGCCCTACAGATGGACGACCGGGCAGGTGAGTGTCCTCGTGATGCCCTCGATCGCCTGGATCCGCGCCACGACGAGCTTCCCCAGGTCGTCCACGCTGTCGGCTTCGGCCCGCACGATCACATCGTAGGGACCGGTGACGTCTTCGGCTTCGGTGACGCCTGTGGTGCTCCGCACGGCGTTGGCGACCGAGGCCGCCTTCCCTACCTCCGTCTGGATCAGGATGTACGCGTGAACCACCTGGTGCCTCCTCGGGTCCGTCGGGACGCGACCCATGCTAATCGGGGGCGGGCGTGCGGGACAAGGCGGGTGCGATGATCGGAGGCGTGTTCCGGAACCGGGATGAAGCCGGCGCCGCACTCGCCGCCGCCATGGCGGACCGCGTGTCCGGACCTGCGACCGTCCTCGGTATCCCGCGAGGCGGAGTGGCCGTGGCGCTGCCCGTGGCGCGAGCGCTCGCGGCGCCGCTCGACGTCGTGATCCCACGGAAGATCCGCGCGCCGGACAACCCCGAGCTCGCGATCGGCGCCGTCGCGCCCGGCGTCATGGTCCTGCACGAGCGAGCGGTACGCCAGCTAGGGGTGGCGCCTGAGTACATCCAGGAGGAGGCGGCCCGGCAGGAAGCGGAGATCGCGCGGCGCGAGGCCGTCTATCGAGGCGGCCGGTCGCCGGCGCCGTTCGCCGGCCGGACGGTGGTCGTCGTGGATGACGGCGTGGCGACCGGCGCGACCGCCGTCGCCGCCCTCCGGTGGGCGCGCGCGGCCGGTGCCGACCGGGT
>JBPCPX010000150.1:0-23051 GCA_050998695.1 Actinomycetota bacterium | reverse complement strand
AGGGCAACCTCCGGCCGTCCCGCGCGCTGCGCGAAGACCACCGGCGCCTGCTCGCACATCCCGAGGCATGGCGACCGGACCCAAGTCCAACCGCCGGCGTCGGCACCTTCCGGCGCGGCGTCACGCTCGAGTTCCTCGCAGAGAGCCAGGCCGCCCGCCCCGCGGCATGCGAGGTCGTCGCAGATATGCACGACGTTGGCCGGTCGCTCCTCGACGCTGAACATCGCGTAGAACGTCGCGACGCCGTAGGTCTCTGCGGGCGGCACCGAGAGCCGCTGGGATACGTAGTTGAGCCCTCCACGGCTGATCCATCCCACGCCCGCTTGGAGGGCGTGCAGGGCCGGGAGCAGGAGGTGGCGCTGGTCGCGAGCCTCTCGGCCGCCTCGGACGACCCGGAGGTCTCGTGCGGAGCGCTCGAGACCTCCCTCCCAGCCGGTCTCCGGGAACCCCAGGAACCCGTCGACCGCCGACCGCTCCGCCTCCGTCGCGGAGGCGTTCATCAGATGGAGATCCACGCCGCCCCCGTCACTCCGTCACTCCACGTCCCCGACGCCGGCCGCGACCGCCGGCGCCGTGAGCTTCTCGACCTGCACCGCCGTGGCCTTGAACTCCGCCGTCCCGGACTTCGGATCCCACGCATCGATCGTCAGGTTGTTGATGTCGACCTGGTCCGGGAAGTGCAGCGTCATAAAGAGCAGACCCGGCCGGAGGCCGAGCGCCAAGCGCACCGGCGCCTCCACTTCGCCGCGGCGAGACGCGATCCGCACTCGCTCCCCTTCACGCACCCCGAGCCGTTCGGCGTCCTCTGGGGAGATGTCGAGCGTCTCCTCGCGGCGCAGCGGCGACGTGTACCCGCCGGTCTGCACGCCCGTGTTGTACGAGTCGAGCCGCCGGCCGGTGGTCAGTCGGAACGGATAGTCCTCGTCCAACTCGTCCACCGGGGGCTCGTAGAGCACCACGGAGAACGGCGCCCTCATCCCCTGCTCCGCAGGATCCTCCGACCAGAGGCGAGCGTGGAGGAACTTCGTCCCCGGGTGCGACTCGTCGGGACACGGCCATTGGATCCCGCCGAGCTCCTCCAGACGTTCCCACGACATCCCGCCGTGCATCGGCGAGAGCCTCCGGACCTCTTCCCACACGTCCTGTGCAGAGGGATGACCCCAATCGTGTCCCAGGCGCTTCGCGAGCTCACCGATGATCCAGATGTCGTCCTTCGCGTTGCCGGGAGCCACCAGCGCCGGGCGCACCCGCTGCACGCGACGTTCGCTGTTCGTCACGGTCCCCTCGGACTCGAACGCAGAGTTCGCCGCGGGCAGCACCACGTCGGCCATCTTCGCGGTCTGCGTCATGAAGATGTCCTGCACGATCAGGATGTCGAGGTTCGCCAGGAGTTTGTGGGTCTTCTGGTTGTCGGCCTCGGAGGCGGCGGGGTTCTCCCCGATCACGTATAGGGCGGTGAGGTCGCCCTCCTCCATCGCCTCGAACATCTGCGAGAGGTGCCAGCCTCGCTTCGGGACGAGCTTCACGCCCCAGGCCTCCTCGAACCGCGCGCGTGCGGCGTCGTCGGTCTCGATGTCCTGGAATCCGGTGAGCTTGTTGGGGATCGCCCCCATATCGCCACCGCCCTGGACGTTGTTCTGCCCGCGGAGCGGGTTCATCCCGGACCCGTACGTGCCCACGTGTCCCGTCAGCAGCCCCAGGTTGATCAATGCGAGCACGTTGTCGGCGGCGTTGTGGTGCTCCGTGATCCCGAGGGTCCAGCAGATCATCGCGCGATCGGCCTTCGCGTAGGCGTGCGCCACCTCTCGGATCACCTCGGCCGGGATGCCCGTGATCTCCGCGCCGCGTTCGAGCGTCCAGTCCATCACGGAGGCCGCGTAGTCCTCGAAGCCGGTGGTCGCCAGCTCGATGAACGCCCGGTGGTGCAAATCGTTCACGATGATCTCCCGCGCCAACGTGTTGGAAAGCGCGATGTCGGTGCCGACGTCCAGTCCGAGCCAGAGATCCCCCCACTCGGCCGACTCGGTCCGGCGCGGGTCGACCACGATCAAGCGCATCCCGTCATGGATCCCCTTCAGGACGTGGTGGAAGAAGATCGGGTGGGCGGCGCGAGCGTTCGAACCCCACAGGAGCATGAGGTCCGTGTGCTCCGCCTCCTCGTATGAGCTGGTGCCGCCTCCGGCACCGAAGACCGTGGCCAGACCGACCACGCTCGGTGCGTGTCAGGTGCGGTTACAGCTGTCGATGTTGTTGCTTCCCAGCGCCTGCCGGATGAACTTCTGTGCCGCGAAGTTCATCTCGTTCGTCGCCTTCGAGCAGCTGAACAGGCCGACCCCCTTGCCGCCGTGCCGGTCCGTGGCGGCGCGCAGCCCTTCGGCGGCCCGATCCAGGGCATCCTCCCAGGTCGCGACGCGCAGCTCCCCGTCCTCGCGCACCATCGGCTCGGTGAGTCGCGTGAGCCCGTTCTTCATCGGCACCTCTCCTCCTCAAGCCGGGTCGGACGATCCGACCGTCGGCCGATTCTAGGCGGCGTGGAGAGCCACCGATGGGTATCGAGCCGCCTCCGTCTACTGTGTACGGGATGGCCTCGCGGATCGAGCCGCACCCCGGACCTGTCGGTGCCGAACAGGATGCGTCGAGCAGCAAGTCGGGTGCCCTGCGCGCCGCGATCTTCGGGATGAACGACGGCCTGGTCTCTAACCTCTCGCTGATCTTCGGGGTCGCGGGTTCCGGGGTCGCGGGCAAGGTGGTCGTGATCGCCGGGTTCGCCGGCCTGCTCGCGGGCGCGTTCTCGATGGGTGCCGGCGAGTACGTCTCGATGAAGGTGCAGCGCGAGGTCTACGAGCAGCTGATCCACAAGGAGGCGCACGAGATCGCCACGCAGCCGGAAGAGGAGCAGCGCGAGCTGGCGCGGATGTACGAGGCCAAGGGCATCGACCCTGAGACCGCCGAGCGGATCTCGCTGGCGCTGATGAAGGATCCCCGGGTCGCCCTCGAGACCCACGCTCGAGAGGAGCTCGGGATCGACATGCACGAGGGGCTCGGCTCGCCCTGGGCCGCGGCAAGTTCGTCGTTCGGGATGTTCTCGATCGGTGCGATCGTGCCCCTGCTCCCGTTTCTCTTCACCTCGGGTGACAGGGCGGTCGCCGTGTCGGCGGGACTCTCGGCGGTGACGTTGTTCGCCGTGGGGAGCGCGATGACCGTGCTCACCGGCCGCGGTGTGCTGTTCTCGGGAGCGAGGATGCTCGCCATCGGGGCCGTCGCGGCCGCGATCACCTACGGGGTCGGAACGCTCCTGGGCGTCGCCGTCAGCTGACCGACGAGGCGGTCAGCCGCTCGGGGTGCGTATAGACGTTCAACCGCTCGTCTCGGACGAAGCCGACCAGTGTCATGCCGAACCGCTCCCCCGCTTCGACCGCGAGCGAAGACGGCGCGCTCACGGCGCTCACGACCGGGATCCCCGCCACGGCTGCTTTCTGGACGATCTCGAAGGAGAGCCGTCCGCTCACCTGCAACACGTGATCGGCGAGCGGCACGTGGCCGGCGAGCACCTGCTCTCCCACGACCTTGTCGACCGCGTTGTGGCGACCGACGTCCTCGCGAACGGACACGAGCTCCCCCGTCGCGGAGAACAGGCCCGCTGCGTGAAGGCCCCCGGTCCGCTCGAAGACTTTCTGCGCCTTACGAAGAGCGGTGGGGAGTCCGAGCAGCGTGCCGGCCGCGACCCTCGTGCCCTGCGCGACGGGGGCACACCTGACCTCGATGTCGTCGAGAGCCGCCTTCCCGCAGATCCCGCAGGAGGACGTCGCGTAGAAATTCCGCTTCAAGAGGTCGAAGTCGAACGGACGGTGGAGTGTGACCGACACGATGTTGTACTGCTGCTCTTCGCCGGGCAGGGTGTCGCAGTACGCGACCCGGCTGACGTCCCCGGGGGCGATCAATCCTTCCGTGAACAGGAACCCGACGGCAAGTTCGAAATCGCCGCCCGGCGTTCGCATCGTGACGGCGACAGATCGCTGCTCCTGTCCCGGACCCTGCACACGGATCTCGAGGGGCTCCTCCGCGGCCAAGGTGTCCGTTCGCTCCGACCGGATGCCGTCGTTCAGCGCGACGACGTGCACGCTCGTGGTGTTCCGTCGGAGCGGCTGCGCGGCGGTGGCCATCACCGCCAATGATGGCACGACTTCAATGGGAGACGGCGGCGGCGGCTATCTCCGAGACGAGCTCCCGCGTCCAGAACCGCTCCAGCGCGAACGGCGCGATCAGAGCCGGCACCTGGTTGTCGTTGACCAGGTCGGCCATCGTGACCCCGACGATCGGCGTGGCCTTGAACCCGTAGGTACCCCAGCCACCGTCGATCAGGAACCCCTCGACATCCGTGAGTCCCATGATCGGCGAGTAGTCGGGCGTCACATCGCAGAGGCCGCCCCACGCGCGCATCAGCTTCACGCGTCCGAGCATCGGGAGGAGCTCGAGCGAGTGCGCGGCCGTGACCTCGAGGAAGTCCAACGTGGAGTCCTGCGAGTACGACGTGTACGGCTCGATCTCCGAGCCGATGAGTACCTCGCCGCGGTCCGTCTGCGAGATGTAGACGTGCAGGGTGGCGGAGACCAGGATCACGTCCAGGAAGGGCTTCAGCGCTTCTGTCACGAACGCCTGCAGTGGATGGGTGACGATCGGCGTCTGGACCCCGGCCATCCTGCAGATCTCGCTCGTCCAACCCGCGACCGCGGAGATCACGGTGCCGGTGGCGATGTCACCGCGGTTCGTCCGAACCCCGGTGACGCGACCGCTCTGCACGTTCACGCCGGTCACCTCGGTGCCCTGGTGCACGTGCACACCCATCCGGTCGGCCATCCGTGCGTACGCCCACACGACGGCGTCGTGACGGATCACCCCGCCGGGTGGATGGTAGAGGGCGGCCATGATCGGGAAGTCGGGATGGCTCGAGAGGTCGAGCTCCGGACAGAGCTTCCCGATCTCGTCCGGGAAGATCACCCGGGAATCGACGCCGAGAAGTCTGTTCACCTCCGCGCGCTCGTGGGCGACGATCACGGCTCGCTCGGCGTGCGCGAGGGTCAGATGACCCTGCTGCGAGAGCAGGAGGTTGTAATCGAGCTCCTGCGCGAGCTGCTCGTACAGCCTGAGCGCCTCCTTGTAGAAGGCCACGCCCTCGGGTGTCCGGTAGTTGGCCCGGACGATCGTCGTGTTGCGGCCGGATCCCCCGGCGCCCATGTAGCTCTTGTCCAGGACGGCGACGTCACGGATGCCTCGCTTCGCGAGCTCGTACGCGATCGCGAGCCCGTGGGCGCCAGCGCCGACGATCACGACGTCGTAGCGATCCTTGAGCTCGTGGTGGCGCCACATGCGCCAGGGGCGGAAGTAGCGGATCGGGTGCATCAGGTCCAGCCCTCCGCGCGCAGAGCCTGCCATCCCACCGGTGCACCGCCGAGCCCCGCGACGACGCCCGAGAGCGTTTCCCAGACGTACCGCGCGAACTCCGTGGCGACGTACACCTCCAACACGGGCACGTCGAGATCTCGGCGGATCATCAGCGCCCGAACCTCCGCGATGGGCGCCCCCGTCGCCTCCCCGGGAGCGAGGGTCGTGGGATCCCACGAGGTCGTCCTCTCCAGCACAGCGGGCAGCTCGGGCCCCGCCAGCGCGAACCCCGCGAACAGGTGGGTCACGTCCGTCACCATGGCGCCGGGACCCGCGACGGGTTCGATCGCCCGGAGCAGCCTCGTTTCCGCATCCGGCCCTCCGAACACCACGACCCATCCCGGCGAGATCCGCGCGATGACGGTCGCCGTCGGCAAGGGAAGCCCCTCCGGGAGTCGGCCGCGCACGTCCACCTTCGCGCGCGCGGTGACGTCCGCGATCGCCACGCGATCGCGGATCGCAGCGCGCTCGGCAGCGTCGTCCCCGTAGGAGGCAGGGATCTCCCACCCGGACTCCTCCACGAACACTGCGCCGAGGCGCGCCGAGAGTCGCGCAGCGGGCGAGCGCCTGATGGCCGTCCTCATGACCGCAACCTCTGGCCGTGCGGGTCGTAGAACGGAGCGGTGCGCACCGTTCCGATCGCATGGCTGCCACCGAACTGGATCTCGAACGTGCTCCCGTCGGACGCGGAATCCGCCGGGACCCAGGCGAGTCCGATGACGCTCCCGACCGCGGCGCTCCGCCTCGCCGACGTCACCCGCCCGACCCAGGCGCCGTCGCGAACCACCGACGCCCCTTCCGGCGGCAGCCACTCATCGGGAGCAGTGAACCCCACGAGACGCTCGATGGGCTCCCGTACCTTCAGGTCCCGCAACGCGCGCATACCGAGGAAGTCCTGCTTGTCGTCCTTCACCATCCAGCCGAGCCCGACCTCGAACGGATCCGACTCGGCATCGGTGTCCTGACCAACGAGGATGTGTTGCTTCTCGAGCCGCAAGATCCGCTGGGCTTCGAGACCGAACGCCGCGATCCCCCCGTCGCGGCCCGTCTCCATGATCGCGTCCCAGAGGTGTTCGCCGTACGTCGACGGGAAGTGGATCTCGTAGCCCATCTCGCCCACGAAGCCGATCCGCAGCACCAGGGACGGCACGCCGGCCACCTCCATCCTCGTCGCCGACATGTACGGCAAGGCCTCCCCCGACACGTCGGCGTCGGTCAGGGCAGCCATGACGCTCCTCGCTCGCGGTCCCGCCAGGTTGACGGCGCCGAAGGCACCGGTCACGTTCAGCACCTGCGCGTCGAGCTGCCAGTCGGCGTTCCACCACGTGATCCATCGCTCGAGCGCCGCCGTGTTGCCCGTCGTCACCGTCACGAAGAACTCGTCGTCCGCGAGGCGGACGACCGCCCCGTCGTCGAGGATCACTCCCTCGTCGTTGAGCATGGCTCCGTACCGGATCCGCCCCGGCGCGAGATCCGAGAATCGGCTCGGGTAGAGACGCTCCAGCAGCTCGACCGACTGCGGCCCCTTGATCCGGAACTTGCCCAGGGTGCTCACGTCGATCAGCCCGACCCTGTTCCGGACCGCGTCGACCTCTGCCTCCGGGGTCGTGTAGTGATGCGGCCTTCGCCAGTCGCCGGCCCACATGAACTCCGCGCCGGCGACCGCGTGCCGGTCGTGCATCGTCGTCTGCTTGCGCGGCGTCAACCGGGTGCCGGCCAGGGTGCCCATCTCCACGGGGACCCACGGCGGTCGTGCCGTGGTGGGCGCCGTTTCCGCGAAAGCCCGTCCGGTCGCCCGGCCGCACAGCCGCTGCGACGACAGCATGCAAGACTTCCCCTGACAGGGACCCATCGTGATCGTGGTGTAGCGCTTGAGGAGCTCCATCGAATCGAACCCTTCGGCGGCCGCCGTCTTCAGCTCCTTCGACGTGACGTCCATGCAGAGGCACGCGAACTGCTTGCCGGAGGCGGCCGAGACCTCGGGCGGGAGGACGACCGTGTCCCCGACTGCGGTGGCTTCCTCCCGCAGCTTTCCCACCTCGGCCACATCGATCTCGTAGCCGAGCGCGGTGGCGGCCTCGAGCCCGGCGAGTCTCCCCTGCGCGACGGTTGCCTCGGGCGTCCGGGCCCCCGCGACGGCACCGACCGCATGCGTCCGGTCCGGCATCTGGACGGGGAGGAAGGCCTGCCTCGCGTCGTCGAAGACGAGCCGGGCTCCCGCTTGCGCCAAGAGGTTGGTGGAGGGCACCTCCGCGGCGGCGATCACCACGAGATCGCACCGGACCTTCTGTCCGGACGTGGAACCGGGTGGCCCCACGGTGACCCCGGCGACCCGTCGGCGGCCGTGCGCGGCGACGATCGTCGAGCCGGCGATGACCGGGAACCCTTCCGGCCAGCCTCCCTCGGACCGGAGCTCCACGACGGTGACCTCCGCGCCGGCGTCCCGCAACGCCCAGGCCGTCGAGTAAGCGATGTTGTCCCCCGCGAGCACGACCGCCCGCCGGCCGGGCAGCACGCCGTAGCGATGCACGAGCAGGTGCGCGGCGGACGACACCATCACGCCGGGCAGATCGTTGCCGGGGAAGACCGCGGACTGCTCGACCGCCCCCGTCGCGAAGATCACGTGCTTCGCCCGGATCCGGTAGAGGGCGTCCGGTCCGGCGGCCGCGACGAGCATGCCCGCGAACACCCCGAACGCGGCGGTGTTCGGGAGGAAACGAACACCCGAGTCGAGGACCCGTCGCCAGAGCCCGGATCGGAGGCCGGCGTCGGGTTCACCTGGCAGGTGCCCGCCGGCCTCGTGGCCCTGCTCGAGCAGGACGACGGTCGCACCTGCCCCGGCGGCCTCCGCCGCGGCCGCGAGGCCGGCCACCCCGGCTCCGATCACGACCACGTCCGGGTGGAGGTCGATCTTCCGTCGTCGCCGGTGATCGGGCTCGCGCGGCACCGTCCCGAGCCCGGCTTTCGACCGGATGAAGGATTCAACGAAGGGCCACGCCCAGCGCGGTCGCTGGAAGATCTTGTAGTAGAAGCCGGGCGGCATCATGAACGAGAACGTGTTCAGCCAGCCATGGACGTCGCGATCGGCCGAGGGCCATGCGTTCTGCCGCTCGACCCGCATCCCCTCTCGCACGGGCTCGGTGCACGCGCGGACGTTCGGGATCCCGTCGATCTGCATCAGGCAATTGGGGCAGGAACCCGTCATGCAATGCAAACCGCGCGGCCGGTGATACTTGAAGGACCGGCTCGTGATGGACACCCCGGCGGCCGCCAGCGCCGACCCCACGGTGTCACCCACGAACGCCGAGAGCGTGCGGCGTTCGAAGCGGAAACGGATCGGCCGGTCGCGGCGGATCGCTTCGCCTTGGCGCTCCGGGAGCCGCTCGCTCACGCGGGCGAGACCTCCCGATCCTCGGGTCGATAGGTGCGCCGGATCTCGTTCGTGGTCGTGTGACGCTCGGCGAGGAACCAGGCGCGGCACCCGCTCTGGTGCACCCACCATTCGGTCTGCCACCCGTCCACGTTGCGACGGAAGTACAGGGACGCGGCGAGCTCACGGTCGGTCGCCGTCGGTCCGGCGCGCCTCGTTGTCTCGCCGCCGAAGGCGAACTCCAGGGCCTCGCGCGGCCCGCAGTTCGGACACGAGATCAAGAACGTCATGCCCTCAGTGCCCGGCGTGGCCGTTGCCGCCGGCGAGCCGTGCGGCGACCGCGGCCGCGATGTCATCCGGTCGCAGCGTGAACCCGGTGCCTGCGACCGGGATCCCGGTGATCAAGGATGCCTCGAGGGTGAGCGCTCGCATGTCCTCTGGCTCCAGGTCGTGCACCGAGCTCTTGCCACATGCCCTGGCGAACATCTGCATCTCCATGGTCATCGACTGCAGGAAGTTGAACACCCGGTCGGCCGCCCCATCGACCTCGAGTCGCTCGATCAGCTCCGGATCCTGGGTCGTGATACCGACAGGACACCTGCCCGTGTGGCAGTGGTGGCAGAAGCCGGGCTTCACGCCCAGTGCAGCGTAGTCTTCCTCGAAGAGCGGCGCATTGCAGTTGAGTGCGATCAGCGCAGCCGTGCCGATCGAGACGGCATCGGCGCCGAGAGCGAGGGCCTTCGCGGCGTCCACGCCGTTCTTGATCCCTCCAGAGACGATCACCTGCACCTCCCCGATCGCCTTCATCTCGTCGAGCGAGCGCATCGCCTCGCAGAGGGCGGACATGGTGGGGATGCCCGTATGGTCGAGGAGGACCTCGGGTGAGGCCCCGGTCGCCCCCTCCATCCCGTCGATCACGAGCACGTCCGCACCAGCCTTCACCGCGAGCTTCACGTCGTCGTTCACGCGGGACGCTCCCATCTTCACGTAAACGGGGATCCGCCAGTCCGTCGCCTCGCGGATCTCCTCGATCTTGAGCTGGAGATCGTCCGGTCCGATGAAGTCCGGGTGTCTGACCGGAGATCGCTGGTCGACGCCGACCGGGAGGGTCCGCTGGCCGGCGATCTCCTCCGAGACCTTCGAACCGAGGAGCACGCCGCCCGTCCCGGGCTTCGCCCCCTGGCCCACGACGATCTCGACAGCCTGAGCGAGCTTCAGGTGCTCAGGGTCGAACCCGTAGCGGGACGGAAGCACCTGGTAGACCATGATGTCCACCTCTTCCCGCTCTTCGCGACACATGCCGCCGTCGCCGGTGGTCGTCGAGATCCCGGCGCGCTTGGCCGCCCGACCCAGCGCCGTCTTGGCCCGTCCGGAGAGAGCGCCGTACGACATCCCGGCGATCGTGATCGGCCGGTCGAGCACGACCGGGTTCGTGGCGAAGCGACCCCCGAGGACCGTGGTCGTGTCACATCGCTCCCGGTAGCCCTCCAGCGGCACCCGGGACAAGGTGCAGGGAACGAAGGTCAGGTCGTCGAGATTGGGCACCCGCCGGTGCATCGAGAACCCCTGTATCCGATAGCGCCCCAGCTGCGCCTTCAACTGGATGTCCTCGATCACCGACCGCGGCCACAGCGGCGACTCGCGGAGCACGGGGTGGTGGATGGGAGGCTCGGCGTGCTGGTTCATCCCTCTCCTCCTAGAGCGCCGACGCCCAGAGCTCGGGCTCCCTCGCCGAGAAGTTCCACAGCCGCCGTCCCGAGTGGACCTTCGTGAAGTCGCGCGAGCTCGCGTCGATCCCGAACTCGGCGAGAGTCGTCTCGAGCAGCGTTCGGTCTTCGTCGATGAGGTCCTTGGCCTCCGCGTCGGCGCCCAGGGACGCGATCTCGCCCCCCACGTAGATCGTGCCCTCGTACATCGAGTCCCCCAGACCGTCAGCGGCATCGCCGCACACGACGATCGTGCCCGCCTGCATCATGAAGCCGGACATGTATCCGACGCTGCCACCCACCACCAGCGCGCCCCCTTTCATCGAGATGCCCGCGCGCGCGCCTGTGTCTCCCTCCACATAGACGACCCCGCCTCGGATGGAGGCCGCTGTCCCCGAACCAGCGTGACCATGGACCTCGAGACGGCCGCTCATCATGCACTCGCCGACGGCCCAACCGGTGTTGCCGTGGATCACTATCGTCGGCCCCGCGTTCATCCCCCCCGTGTACCACCCCGTCGGACCCTCCAGCACGACGTGGAGCTCTCCCGTGAGTGCCACCCCGAACGAGTGGCGTCCTGCCGGGTTGCGCACGTGGATCTCGGTCGCGCCTTCCTGCGCCGCCTGGCGGATCGCCCGGTTGACCTCCCGGGTCTCTTTCCCCGCGGCGTCGATCGTCGCGGCGGTCACTTCAGCCACCAGCGAACCTCCTTGGCCTGCAGCTCACGCGGGACCAACGCAGGATCGGGAAACACCGCACGGATCGAGATCTCCTCGGAGGCCAGCACGACCATCTCGTCGTTCTCGGCATACAGGAGCGGCTTCGTCGCGAACCGATCACGGGCGAGCCCGATCCCTCCGGCGGTGGATATCAGGTACGCGAAGGTTCCGTCGAGGTCATCGATCGTGGCACGGAGCGCTTCATCGAGTGATCCGCCTGCCTCCAGTCGATCGGCGATGTAGACGGCGATCGCCTCCGAGTCGTTCTCGGTGGCGAATCGATGACCCTTCTGCTCGAGCCGTCGGCGGAGCTTGTGATAATTCGTGATCTGCCCGTTGTGTACCACCGCGATGTCCGGGAAGGGCCGCGCCCAGAACGGATGGGAGTGCGCGATGTCCACGCGGCTCTCCGTGGCCATGCGCGTGTGGCCGATCCCGTGGGTTCCTCGGAAGGCATCCAGCCCGAATCGTTCGTTGATGTCGCAGGCCATCCCGAGGTCTTTCACGATCTCCATCGCTCGGCCGACCGAGAACACGCGGACACCCGGTACGCGCTCCTCGATCACGTCGGCTAGCTTTCCATCGGCATCGTCAGCCACGAGGAGCCGGAGCGAGCGGGAGACCCGACCCGATCCCTGCACGGTGGTGACGAGGCCGGCGGCGGCGACCACATCGGCGCTCGCGTCCTCCGCGTCCGGACGTTCGAGATCGACCCGAACCACCAGACCGTCCTCGAGAGGCGGACCGTAGAGCGCGACTCCCGCGGAGTCGGGGCCGCGGCGGAAGAGCTGGTCGCACATCCGCGTGAGGACCTGCCCGACAGGACCGTCCCCCGCCTCGCCTTTGTAGAACACCCCCACGATCCCACACATCACGATGCTCCTCGCGACCCGTTCCTCCGCGTCTAGACGTTAGCCGCATCTTCGGTCAAAGCGGCTCTCGGAGGCGGTTCCAGTCGTCCCCACTTCCTGCCGGATCTATGTGGCATCCCCCCATGTCCGATGCCACGACGAACCGTCCGAGGGCACCGCCCACGCCTTGACGAGGATGCCCACCCAGCATAGGTTCCCGCGCGTATGTTCGACTCGGACAGTGCCTCGCCCCTGCCGATCGGACCGACCGGGTGGTGAGAGCGGCCGGGCACGAAGCCACCCAGTCACACGAGGGATCATCCGAAGAGCGCGGCCTCACGGCCGTCCGTCGGATCACGGACGAACGCGCCTACCTGTACCAGATCATCCAGACGATCGGTTCGGGGCCCGACCTCGACGCGATCCTCCGCGGCGTGATCCACCCGGTCACCGAGGCCACAGCCTGTCACGCGTGCTTCGTCTACTTCGTCAAGGAGAACGCGCTCGAGCTCCGAGCGGCGTCGCCCATGTACGCCCACCTCGAGGGCCGCGTGGAGATCCCCATCGGCGAGGGCCTCACCGGTTGGGCCGTCCGTGGCCGGCGCTCGGCCTTCATCGGTGAGCGTGCGCTCGAGGATCCCCGTGTTCGACGAGCCTACTTCCCGGAACTCGGCGATGAGCACTATCAATCGATCGCCACCGTTCCCGTCTTCGCCCGTTCCGGGGATGTGATCGGCGCGATCACGCTGCATGCCGAGGCCCCTCACGAGTTCGCTCGCGCCGACCTCGACTTCCTCGAGCACACCGCCTCCTTGATCGCGGGTGCCGTGGACAATGCGAGGATCTTCGAGGAGGCCAACGCACGGGTCGACCTCCTCAGCGACCTCTCTCGGCTGTCCCAGAATATCGCCTCCGTTTCGGGGACGGAAGAGGTCCTGGTGGCCGTCACCGAGGGCACCGCCGGACTCCTCGATGCGGAAACGTGTGATCTGTATCTCGTCGATGCAGACGACCGACCGGTCCTTCGGGCGGCCAGTCCGAGACGATCTTCGGATCGCACCTTCGAGGAACCGCACCTCGGATCCGTGCTCGCGTCGGCCGAGGTGAGCTTCTCGCCGGAGGAGTCCCGGCGGCTCGCGACCATCCTCTGGGGGGCGGACTCGGATGGGGTCGCCCTCTTCGCCCCGATCGTCGCCGGGGACGAGCGACTCGGCCTGCTCGGGATCCGCCTGCGAGAACCGAGCCCGGACGCCCAGACGGCGCTGCTCGCGATCGCCGCCCACGCCGCCGTCGCCATAAAGCAGCACCAGGTGATCGATTCGCTCACCGAGAAGAACCTGCTCAGGGACTTCTTCCAGGTATTGACGAGGGCTGATGCGGATCCCGACGCCGCCGCGGCTCTCGCCCGGCGGCTCGGTTGCGATGTCGAGGAACCCCATCTCGTCCTCTCGATCGTTCCGACGCCGCTCCTGTCCCGCCCAGCTGCGCGGACGCGCAGCTCGGCGTGGCAGGCGGAGCGGACCCCTTGGCGCGACGTCGCAGGCCGAGCTGCCTCGCGCATCGTGACCCGGTTCCCCCACACGCTCGTCGATCAGCGTGAGCGGTCGATCTGGGCGCTGGTCCCGATGCTCGATGGCCCATCCGAGACCACGGTGAGCGTCCTTCGCGACATGCGTTGGGGTGAGCGCGGCGACGCCCCTCTCGCCGTGGGCGTGTCGGATCCGTGCCGGGGGGTGGCGTCGTTCGCCCGCGGCTTCATGGAGGCGGAGTCGGCCGCCGAGGTCGGGACGCTGATCCGCGGCGCCCCCGGCGTGGCGACGTATGAGGACCTCGGACCGTATCGGTACGTGTTGTCCACCGACGAAGGCCTCCGTGACGGGCACCAGGAGCGCCTCCAACGACTCGTGGACTACGACCAGCGAAGAGGCACGGCCCTTCTGGACACGCTCGAGGGCTACCTCGACCATCGGGGGAGCGTCGTCGCCACCTCGAGGGCGCTCTACATCCATCCGAACACCCTCCGGCAGCGGCTCGACCGGATCGAGCGAGCCTCCGGTATCGACACGGATCGCCACGACTGGCTTTCCCTCGCGGTCGCCACCAAGATCGTGAAGCTCAGGACCATGCGACAGCGCCCGGTATCCACCGGGCACACGAGAGAGGAAGGGAGACGACACGGATGAACGGCGGCCCGGGATCGGTCGAGGAGGTCCGCAAGCTGGTCGATGACATGGGGATCGAATTCATGTTCGCCCAGTTCGTAGAGATGTACGGCAAGCCGAACGCGAAGCTCGTACCCACCACCCATCTCGAAGACGTGTTCGCTGAGGGAGCCGGGTTCGCCGGCTTCGCGACCGGCGAGCTGGGACAGGGACCGCACGATCCGGACATCGCCGCCATGCCGGACCCCGTGAGCTTCACGCCGGTTCCGTGGGAGCCCACCCTCGCTCGTTTCGCGTGCGACATCTTCGTCGAAGGCGAACCCTGGCCGTACTGTCCTCGCACGATCCTGAAGCGGAACATGGCGTCCGCAGCGGAACGAGGCTTCGTCTTCAAGGTCGGCATGGAGCCGGAGTTCATCCTGACGCGCCTCCTCGAGAACGGCTCGATCGAGATCGCGGATCCACTCGATGTCCTGGACCGGCCCTGCTACGACATGAAAGCGCTCACCCGCCAGTTCGACTTCATCGCCACCCTCTCGAGATACCAGTCGCAGCTCGGCTGGGACAACTACGCGAACGACCACGAGGACGCGAACGGACAGTTCGAATCGAACTTCCGATATGCAGACGCCCTCACCACGTCCGATCGGATCATCTTCTTCCGCTACATGGTCCAGACGCTGGCGCAGCAGCGAGGCGTGCAAGCGACGTTCATGCCGAAGCCGTTCTCCCACCTCACCGGAAATGGCCTCCACATGCACATGAGCCTGTGGGACGAGGAGACCGACACGAACCTCTTCGAGGACGAGAACGACCCGCGGGGTCTCGGGATCTCAGAGCTCGGCTATCACTTCCTCGGCGGGGTCCTCAAGCACGCCCAGGCATACATCGGGGTGACGGCCTCCACCGTGAACTCCTACAAACGGCTGATCGTGGGGGCGCCCACGTCGGGTGCGACGTGGGCACCCGCCTACGTCGCGTACGGGCGGAACAACCGCACGCAGATGATCCGGACACCCGCACCGGGTCGCTTCGAGGACCGGACGATCGACGGCGCCGCGAACCCATACCTCGCGGCATCGGTCGTCCTGGCAGCCGGCCTCGACGGGATCGACAACAAGATCGATCCGGGCGATCCGAACGAAGGGAACATGTACGAAACTCCTGTCGACGAACTCCAGCGCCGGGGCATCCAGCTCCTGCCGGGGAACCTCCTGGACGCCGTTCGGAACCTCCGGCAGGACGAGGTGCTCCGGGAGGCTCTCGGCGCGGTCCCGGGTGGCCACTACATCGACTACTACTGCGACGTGAAGGAGCGTGAGTGGAAGGACTACCACGACCACGTGAGCGACTGGGAGGTCACGAAGTACTTGTCACTGTTCTGACCAAGGGCGGCGGGATCCTGCCGTCGGGGGTTCCCTCCGGACGTTGCCGGATCGGGATCCGGTAGATGGACAACGGGCACGCGGTCACCGCGCTGGTCGCTGATCTCACGCTCCAGGTCGCCCTGGTGCTCTGCGCCGCGCGGCTGGGCGGCGAGATCGCGGAGCGGTGGCTCAAGCAGCCGGCCGTCTTGGGTGAGCTCGTCTCCGGGATCCTGATCGGCCCGTTCGCGCTCGGCGGGTTCGAGCTGCCGGGCCTCGGTCACTTGTTCGAGCTTCAGAACGGCCCGATCGCCGTCTCGAACGAGTTGTATGCGCTCGCGCAGCTGGGATCCGTCATCCTCCTGTTCGTCGCCGGTCTGGAGACCGACATCAAGATGTTCCTGCGGTTCGGTCTGAGCGCGGCCGTCGTGGCCGTAGGCGGCGTCATCCTGCCCTTCGTCCTGGGTGCCGGAGGGGCGGTGGCCGTCGGGCTGGCCGAGAACCTCAGTGATCCCCACGCGCTGTTCATGGGAGCGATCCTCACCGCGACGAGCGTCGGGATCACCGCGCGGGTCCTGGGCGATATGGGGAAGCTGGACACGCCGGAGGGCGTCACGATCCTGGGCGCCGCAGTGATCGACGACGTCCTGGGGATCCTCGCGCTGGCCGTTGTCATCGGTCTCGCCAGCGGGGAAGCCACCTCCGGTGTCCAGCTCAGCATGACCGTCGGGAAGGCCCTCGGGGCCTGGCTCCTCCTGACCGCGGCCTTCCTGGCGTTCTCGAAGCTGATCAGCCGCTTGGCCACCTTCCTCAGGGTCGAGGGAGCTGGTCTGGCGATCGCGCTCTCGGCCGGCTTGATAGGGGCCTACCTCGCGGATCTGGCGGGGCTCGCATTGATCATCGGGGCGTACTCGGCGGGGCTCGCGCTCTCGCAGACCCACCTGAAGACCCAGCTCGAGAAGGAGATCCGCATCGTCTACAACGTTTTCGTTCCGATCTTCTTCGTGGTCACGGGGATGCTCGTGGACCTCCGGGTGATGGGTGCGGCGCTCGGCGTCGGCCTCGTACTGACGGCACTCGCCAGCATCGGCAAGATCGTCGGATCCGGCGGCGCGGCCCTGGTGACCGGATTCAACGGTCGCGGCGCCTTCCGCGTGGGCATCGGGATGCTCCCCCGCGGGGAAGTGGCTCTGGTGATCGCTGGAGCGGGCCTGACTGCCGGTGTCGTCACGCAGCAGGTGTTCGCGGCGGCCGTCTTCGTGGCCGTGGGCACTACGGTGCTCGCCCCACCGATCCTCGTGGCCGCCTTCCGTGGGGGCGGAAGTGGGCTCCGGATCACCGGAGGCCGCACCCCTGCCCGAGACGGGAGAGCCGCCTCGCCGGAGGAGCCCGACCGGGAGTCACGGCGGTTCGTGTGGCTGCTTGCCGAAGACACGGCGAGCGTGCTCGTTCGCGCTCTCCACGCCCACCTGGTGAGTGAGGCCGGCTTCCAAGATCTGCTCGATGTCGGTGCCCCTCACACGGAGGTGGCTCAGTACCGGCGCGATGACCTCCTGGTGAGTGTCTGGACCCGAGACGAGGGCAAGGGCCGAGCAAACCTCCACGTGGAGGCGAGCGGTGCGGCGGACTCCGACCATGTCGTGCTGGACGCCATCCGCGGAGCCGTCCGAACCGCCGCGACCGAGTTGGCGAACTCCGTCGACCTCGACGGGTTCGGCGCGTCTGACCGCTGACCTCCCGGCCCGAGGGGACGCAGTGCGGAGCACCCATATCAGGCGTGATCTCTGTATGAAAACCACACGCTCGGTGAGCGTGCCAGATTTGACTCCCCTCGGACCCCCGAATACTGTCGCCGCGGAAGTTCTCAGGGGAGGGAGGTCCACAGGTGTTGGGCTCTGTTCTCGCGCAGTCGGCGGAGGAAGTCGCCGGTCAGGTCTCACTCGACAGCAAGATCCTCGCCGAGCAATTCTATTTCTTCACCGTGGTCATCATGTGGCTGATCCATGCCGGCTTCATGTCCTACGAGGCCGGGGCCGGTCGCCGCAAGAACGTGATGTCCATCGCGCTCAAGAACATCCTGACCATCGCGGTCGTGACGCCGACCTTCTACTTCTTCGGCTGGTGGATCTACGGTTGCTACCAGGAGGGGTTCATCCCGTCGTCGACCACGCACGAGTTCTACGGCGCGTTCTGTAAGTCCACGATCCCGTGGAGCGCCAACATGGGTCCAAACCTCGGGGACAACATCACAGGCGTGTTCTGGGCCGCGTTCCTGCTGTTCTCCTGGACGACCGCTTCGATCATGTCGGGTGCGCTGATCGAACGAGCGCGACTCACCGCGTACCTGATGCTCGCGGTGCTCCTCGGTTCGGTCGTCTGGATCCTCGACGCTGCCTGGGGCTGGAGTGCCGGTGGGTGGCTCACCATCCACTTCGGCTTCCACGACTCGATCGCCTCGGGGGTGGTGCACGGAGTCTCAGGTGCGTTCACGCTGGGCGTCTTGCTGAACCTCGGCCCACGCATCGGGAAGTACGACCGTGAGGGCAGAGCCAGGTCGTTCCGACCCTTCAACCTGCACATGACACTGCTCGGCCTGATGCTGATCTTCACGGGCTTCTACGCCTTCTACGCCGCGTGTCTCGTGATCACCTCGACGTCGTTCCCCGGGTGGCTGAACATCTACCTCTCTCCTGCCACCCTGTCGGCGATCACGTTCACGATCACGATGGGATTCGCCGCGGGGTTCACAGGAGGCTATTTCGCCTCGAAGGGCGAACCGTTCTGGACGCTCTCCGGCGGTCTCGCGGGGGTGATCTCCGTATCGGCGGGTGCCGACGTCTATCATCCCGCGCTCACCTATCTGCTCGCGATGTTCGGTGGCGCCTTCGCGGTCTGGGTGGGAGGCATCGTCGAGAAGCGGTTGCGTGTGGACGACGCCGTCGGCGCCGTCGCGGTCCACGGAGCCTGCGGCTTCCTAGGGATGCTGTACGTCGGGATCTTCGCCGCCGGATATCCCACCGGTGTGGGCAATGGCGGACTGGGTGTGGACTCGTCACTCCTCGGACAGCTCGTCGGCATGGCGACGTTCTTCCCGCTCGGGTTCATCCCCGGCTATGTGGCGTCCTGGCTGCTGAGGAAGGGGAACCTGCTCCGGGTGCCGCCCGAGGTCGAGCTCGAGGGCCTCGACATGGCCGAGTTCCAGATGGACTACTACCCGGAGTTCGGCCGGGCGCCCGAGCTGATCGACCTGCCCGACGGGACCACCGTCGAGTCAGCGCCGGTCCTGGCGGACGCCGCACGGGATGTGATCCGGTGACCGGAGGATGGGCTCCGTTCCTCGCGTCCCTGGTTCTGATGTTCCTCGTCGTGGGCTTCGCCATCCGATGGGGCCTCCGCAATGGGTTGGCCGATCGGTTCCGCGGCCGCGGCAACGAGGCTGGAGGAGGTAACGACTGATGGATACGTTCCCGTACGAGAGCTGGGCGGAGGCACAAGAAGCGGCGGGCGCCGAGGGCTACTTCACGTTCGGGCCGGGGGACACCGCATCGGCGATCGTGCTGGTCGCGATCGCGTTCTTCGTCATGGTGTTCGTTTTCGTCTGGTGGATGCGACTCGAAGACCGCAAGCTGCGCGATCAGGCGGAACGGATCCGGTCCTCCTCTCCGACGATCGGAAGGGTGTGAGTGATGGCGGGCAAGCAGATCGACTTCCCTCCCGAGCAGAAGCACGTCGCCTGGCTGGACCGGGCTCTGTGGATCGTCGCGATCGTGTGCATCGTGCTGGTGCTCGTCGCCATCCAGTTCGTCGGCGGTGGAGGACTCTAGCGCGGGCCGGCTGTCTCGTCTGATCGGGCCCGAGTCCTTCCTGCTGTTCGCGATCGCGGGCCTCTTCTTCCCCTGGGTGAAGACCGTGGCGGGGTCGGCAGCGGGGATCGAGCAAGGGGACGGGTGGCCCGTGCTGGCGATGGCCGCGGGAGCCTTCTTCCTGGCTCGGGCTCACGTGCGATGGGCGTGGATCCCGGCCGCGCTGGGAGCCGTGGTGACGATCAAGGACATCTTCACCGTGAGCGGCGTCGAGGGGGCCGGTGCGGGGATCGGCCTCTGGATGAGCGCCGCCGGCCTCACCGTGGCGGCGATCCTCCTGTTCGCGCGTGAGATCGAGGGGGCACGGAGAGCTCGAGGGGGTTGAGGATCACCCGGACGTTCCTCGGCGACTCCCTCCGAGAGCCCCGCGCCTGGCCTCCGAACCGGCGCCCGGGTCGTCCGAGAACCTGAACGGGAACGGGCTCGTCCCGCCGCTGTCGGTCAGGTATCGCGATTCACCTCGATGATCTCACCCGTTCCCGCGTGAACGACGACGGTCGTCAGCCGTTCGAAGGTCCCGCCGGCCGGGATCGACAAGGACACCGCCCAGACAGCGGTCCCCCCGATCCCTTGACGGACGAGCCGGATCGTCGTGCGTGTGGGCTCGAAATCGATGGCCCCTCGGGCGATCGAGATCGCCTCCTCCTTCTCTATCTGCAGTCCTCGCTTGGCGCTGAAGATGCCGGTCACCGCGACGATGAGCAGCAGGACGCCGAGCACCAGGACGACTCGAGCGGGCCGGGCGGAGTCCGACACCCGTCTCATCGACAGGTCTCCGGAGGCGTCGGGCGTGCGCCCCTCATTCGGGTCGAAGCTCCCACCGGGGCAGGGAGCGGGCCCGTTCGCGAAGCTGCCGCCGGTGGCGGCCAGAACCAGGCGTACCAGAGTTCGATCGCGACGCGCGAGGCGAAGACCGGCTGGAGCAGCGCCGACACCGGTCGAGCGGTCCTGAGACGCATCCGCTCTCCGTACACGTCGAACCCGGGACCCGCGGCAGGATCAGCTCCAGGGGCCTCATCTCGAACGGAGCTTCCAGGTGGGGAGGTTCCGGACCCGAGCCCGAACCTTCCGGCGCCACTGGGGCATGTAGACCAGCCACCAACCCGCCATCGCGATCAGAGCGAGGGGGAAGAGCGGCCGGTCGGTGAGGACCGCAAGCGCCACCACCCCCAGACCGATCGAACTCCCCAGCACCATCGCCTGGACGCGGTAGCGCCGCATGTCCCGCATCACGCCCTCGTACTCCTCCACCGGGATCTGGGCGGTGTCCCAGCGACGCCCGCACGACGGGCACGTGCACGCCTCGCCGTAGGGGATGCGTTGGATCACGCCGCAGTCGCACGTCACGGTGATCGGGGGACCCTTCACGGCGGCGATGCTACACGGGACCTTCTCGCATGCGGTCCGGTGCAACCCCCCTCGGATTGAACGCGCGGGAGCGCCGTGCTATACCCCGCCAAGCGAGTTCGGACGGCCTTCGGGGCCCGAGGGCCACGAGTCAGGAGAGGGAGGGGCAAGTGACTGACGAGGTCACGGCGCAGGCGACCATCGAGGAGCGTCAGCTCCTGAAGTCGCTCAACTGGTGGGACGGTTTCGTCATCGCCCTGTGCAATCCGGGGTTCTTGATCGCATCGCTCGGCTTCACCTTGGCCACCGTCGGGGCCCTCGGATCAGTGATCCTCTGGGGCATCTCCGCAGTGGTCGGCCTCCTACAGAACTGGATCTACTCGGAGACCGCAGCGATGTTCCCGGACAAGCCCGGAGGCATCGCGCTCTACGCGCACGAGGGCTGGCGGAGATACTTCAACCTCTTCGGGCCGATCGCGGCGTTCGGCTACTGGATCGGCTGGTCGGTCGTCCTGGCGATCTTCGGGAACCTGATCGGCTCCCTCGTCGTGGCTGAGTGGTTTGCGGATTCCGCGGGGAAGGTCTACTTCACGACACCGTTCGATGCGGAGATCGGGTTGGCCAACCTGATCGGCATCGGTGCAGTGGTGGCCGTGTGGCTCTTCAACATCTTCGGGGTCAAGCCCTCCCTCGCCGTCGGCTACGTGACGGGCGCACTCCTGATGATCCCGCTCGCGATCTTCATCGTCGTCCCCTATTTCACGGGCGACTGGTCCAGCTCGAACGTGACGTTCGAGGACGTTGCCTCGGGCGGCGAGTTCAGCCTCTTCTCGATCTCGGTGATGTGGCTGTTCATCATGTGCTGGTCGGCGTACGGGATCGAGGTCTGTGCGAGCTTCGCCCCCGAGTATCACGACACGAAGCGAGACACGGCGCTCGCCCTGAGATCGGCTGCCGCGTTCTCCCTCGCGGTCTACATCCTCCTGCCCCTCGGTCTCGGGGGGGTCGTCGGCACGAGCGGAGACTTCGGTCCCTACTACGTGGCAGCGTTCGAGGAGATCGTGGGCGGAACGATCGGCGGCATCGCGATCATCTCGCTCCTGGCCAGCCTCTTGCTGTCGATGAACTCGGCGACGGCCGACGGCGGTCGGGCCCTCTACGGGATCGCCCGCGACGACATGACGATCAAGTGGCTGTACCACCTGAACAAGTACCACGTGCCGGCTCGAGGGATGACGGTCGACATGGTCGTCAACGTCAGCCTGATCCTGCTCCTCGGCATCAACAACCTGGCGATCCTCTACATGTCGAACATCGGCTACGTGTTCGCCCACGTCCTTGCCCTGACCGGGTTCCTCCTGCTTCGCCGAGACCGGCCCGACTGGCCTAGGCCGATCAAGGTCGGTCCCGCCTGGATAGGTCTCGCCTGGCTCCTGGCCGCGTTCAATCTGTTCCTCGTGCTCTTCGGGGTAACCCAGAGCGACGTCGCTGCCTTCGTCGGGTTCTACGAGTTCGCCGGAGCGCCGCTATGGATCGGGCTCGGTGTCCTCGTCGCGTCGGTCCTGCTGTTCTTCTACCGGCGAGCGGTCCAGGACAAGAAGCCGATCACGTTCCGGGACCCGGACGTCCCGACCATGCCGAACGAGGATCAGATGCGTCTGCTCCGCGAGGAGGTCATGCCCGACAGGTCCTCGTAGACCCGAAGGCTCATCGCTCGGCAACGGGGCGGCTCCGCCGCCCCGTTGCCGTTGCGGGGCCCGCCGGGCGGGCGTTGCCCGGCTGACGGAGCCCGCCTAGCATGGGCGCCGAGAGCCGCCCCAGGACCGCAGCCGAGGGAGACCGCAGCCCATGGAGGAACGATGACGGAGAAGATGTGGGGTTCCGAGCCCTTCTGGGGCCTCGGCTACGACTGGGATCCGGACTGGGTCTACACCGACCGGCAGAAGGAGCTCCGCGCCACGCTGATCGAGCTCTGCGAGCAGGAGCTGCGCGCCAACGCTAAGCGCTTCGACGACGAGCTCATGTTCCCGCGCCGCAACCTCGAGCTCCTCGGCGAGCACGGGTTCCTGGGATTGACCGTGCCGGAGGAGTACGGCGGTCTGGGCGAGGATCACGTCGCCTATTCGATGGTCTGCGAGACGATCGCTCGCTATGGATGCGCCTCCACCGCGATGTGCTACGTGATGCACATGGGTGCCGTGAACGCGATCATGCTCCGCGCCACCCC
>JBPCPX010000100.1:0-4053 GCA_050998695.1 Actinomycetota bacterium | reverse complement strand
GAGCATCCGATCCCGGCGACCGCGTCCGCCGACGGCTGCGGGTGGCCCGCCACGCTCTCGATCCCAGTGGGGGAAGACTGGCGATCCGGCTACTACGCCGTCACCCTCTCGTCCGGACAGGAGCGTGCCGACGCGTTCTTCGTCGTCCGTCCTCAGGGCGATCCATCTCCCATCCTCCTGGTCCTGTCCACCGCCACCTACAACGCCTACAACGACTGGGGTGGACCGTCCCTGTACACGGGCGGGACCCGTGTGTCCTTCGAGCGTCCGCTGGCTCCGGGCTTCCTCGCCAAACCGGAGCCGGCCGTGCGCAAGGCGCAGGCGGTGCCCGATCGCGAAGCGCTCGGATACTTCGCGTGGGCCGAAGAGAAGGGCTTGTCCCCCTGGAGCGGGGGCTCGGGCTGGTGGACCTGGGAGCGCCCGTTCGTCGCGTGGGCCGAACGGGAGGGTCTCTCGATCGACGTCGCCGTGTCGCAGGACCTGCACGAGCATCCCGAAGTCCTGAACGGGCATCGGCTCTTCCTCTCGGTCGGGCACGACGAGTACTGGTCCTCGGGGATGCGTGACGCGGTCGAAGGGTTCCTCGCCGGCGGCGGGAACGCGGCCTTCTTCAGCGGCAACACGTGTTGGTGGCAGGTCCGCTTCGAGGGCGACGCCATGACCTGCTTCAAGTACCGCGCCGACGAGGACCCCGTGCTCGGGACGCCCGATCACCGCCTCCTCACCGGAGCGTGGGCCGACCACCGGATCGGGCGTCCCGAGCACGCGCTCACGGGACTTTCCTTCTCCCGAGGTGGGTACTCGAGGTACGGGCTCGGTGTGCCGCGTGCCTCGGGCGCCTACACGGTCTGGCGACCCGACCATTGGGTGTTCCAGGGCACCGAGCTCCGGTACGGAGACGCGCTCGGACTCGCCGACGCGATCGTCGGCTACGAGGTCGACGGCTGCGAGCTCGCGGTGACCGACGGACTGCCGGTTCCCACGCACATGGACGGAGCTCCCGACACCCTGGAGGTCCTCGCCACCGCGCCGGCGAAGCTCTGGTCGCAGGACGAGCAGCCCTCGCGCTACGCGCACGAGCCGGGCGAGCTCGAGCACGTGGCGATGGCCCTGTTCGGCGAGGACTGGCAGGACGAGGTCCATCGGATCGCCCACAATCACGCCGTGATCGCTTGCTTCCGCGCCTCCGGCGGCGGCTCGGTCTTCAACGCCGGATGCACCGACTGGACCTATGGGATCGAGGGCGATGATCCCGAAGTCGTTCGGATCACGAGGAACGTCCTCGATCGATTGTCGACATGACCCCGTAGGCTCGAGCGCATGCGCTGGAACGAGTTCGCCGACGCGTGTCCGGAGATCGCGGACCCGGCCGCGCAGCGCTTCCGCGCGCAGGAACTCTGCATGCTCGGCACCCTCCGTGCGGACGGTTCGCCCAGGATCAGCCCGTGCGAGCTCGACTTCGCGGCGGGCCACCTGATCTTGGGGATGATGTGGCAGAGCCGGAAGGCGTTCGACCTCCTCCGGGACCCGCGATGCATCCTGCACACGTGCACCACGGATCGGATGGGCACCGAGGGAGACGCGAAGATCTACGCCCGCGCGGTCGACGTGCAGGATCCGGAGCTGCGCACGACCTACCGGGAGACCGTGAAGGAGCGCATCGACTGGGCGCCGGAGGAGCCGAAGTTCCACGCGTTCTCGATCGACGTCGAGTCGGCGGGCTTCATCTCGTTCGCGGAGCCGAAGACGGTGATCGCGTGGGACCCGTCGCGAGGAACCCGGGTCCTCCCGTTCCCAGACTGAGGCTCAGCCGACGCGCTTGAGCGGCGCGTAGGAAAGGAGCAGGCGCTTCTCGCCCGCGTCCGAGAAGGCGATCGTGGCCTCGGCGTCCTCCCCCAGTCCCTTCACCGTGATGACAACGCCCTCGCCCCACCGTTCGTGCAGGACGGTGTCCCCCTCCGACACGGAAGGAACCTCCCGTTTCGGCACCCGTGGGGGGCTCCATCCCGCCGACGGGATCTCCACCGTGCCCTTGCCGGGGAGTCCCACGACCGAGTACCCGCCCTCGCTCCTGCGGGCCCTCCCCCCCCGGGAGGGATCGCGAGCACCCGGGCGGGCCCTGCCGGATCCCCCACCCTCCTCGCGGACCTCCAGCAAGCTCGCGGGCAGCTCGTTCAGGAACCTCGACGGCGGGTTGTAGTTCGTCTGGCCGAACAGCGTCCTGCCCCACGCGTGACAGAGGTAGAGGCGCTTCTGCGACCGGGTGATGCCCACGTACAGCAACCGACGTTCCTCCTCGAGCTCGGCAGAATCGGTCATCGATCGGTAGTGCGGGAAGATGCCGTCCTCGAGCCCGACGATGAACACCGCGGGGAACTCGAGTCCCTTGGCGATGTGGAGCGTCATCAACGTGACAGAGGATTCCTCCTCGTCGTAGTCGTCCTGCTCGCCGATGAGGGACACCTGCTCGAGGAACTGATCCAGATCGGCGTCCTCGTCGCGGGCGATCAGCTCGGCCGCGACGCCCGACAGCTCCTGGATGTTCTCGATCCGTCCCTGCGCCTCGACCGTGCGCAGCTCTTCGAGCTCCGCGAGATAGCCGGATCCCTGTGCCGCGAACTCCACCATCCGAGCCGGTCCCGCACCGTCGGCCAGGTGACCCGCGATCGCCGCCATCACCGAGGCGAATCCGGCGACCGCGCCCTTCGCGCGGGCGGCGAGCGACGCGATCTCGTCGACCCGGTGGCATGCCTCCATCACGTCGACGCCCTCCGCGCGTGCGAACGCCTCGACCGCGGCCACGGTGGCGTCCCCGATCCCTCGCTTCGGGGTGTTGACGGCGCGCCGGAACGAGATCACGTCCTGCGGATTGGTGAGGAGCCTGAGGTAGGCGAGGATGTCCTTGATCTCCTTGCGCTGGTAGAAGCGCACACCGCCGAAGACGCGATAGGGCATCCCGACCCGCATCAAGACGTCCTCGATCACACGTGATTGCGCGTTGGTCCGATAGAAGATCGCGACGTCTCGGTATCGGAACGCTTCCTCGCTCCGGAGCCGTTCGACCTCCTGCGCGACGAAGTACGCCTCACTGTGCTCGTCGTTGGCGCGCACACGGACGACCTTGTCCCCCGATCCCGCCTCGGTCCAGAGGTTCTTCGGCTTGCGCTGGATGTTGTTCTCGATGAGCGCGTTGGCGACGGTCAGGATGTTCTGTGTCGAGCGATAGTTCTGCTCCATCAGGAACACCGCGGCATCGGGGTAGTCACGCTCGAAGTCGAGGATGTTCTGGATCGTCGCACCTCGCCAGGAGTAGACACCTTGGTCGGCATCCCCCACGACACAGATGTTGCGGTACTTCCCCGCGAGCATGTTCACCAGCTCGTATTGCGCACGGTTCGTGTCCTGATACTCGTCGATCAAGATGTGCCGGAACCGCTCCTGGTAGTGCTGCAGGACCTCCGGGTGATCGCGGAAGAGCCGTACCGTCTCGCTGATCAGGTCGTCGAAGTCGAGCGCGCCCGCGTCGCGCTTCCGCCGCTCGTACTCGATGTAGATCCGCGCGACCGTCTCCTCGTACAGGCTCGAGGCCATCTCGGCGAACTCCCTCGCGCCCAAGACGCGATCCTTCGCCTTGCCGATCGCGGAGGCGATGGCCTTCGGCGGGTAGCGCTTCGGATCGACGTCCATGTCTCGGGCGATCCCGGAGATCAGCCGTTCCGTATCCCCGTCGTCGTAGATCGTGAAGTTCGAGGGGACACCCAGGTGCTCGTGCTCGCGTCGCAGGATCCGCGCGCACGTCGAATGGAACGTGAGGACCCACATGCCTCGGGAGATCGGACCTCCGAGGAGCTCCCCGACCCGTTCCGCCATCTCGCGGGAGGCCTTGTTGGTGAAGGTGATCGCGAGGATCTCACCCGGAGAGACCTCGCACTCCCGGATCAGATAGGCGATCCGGTGGGTGAGCGCCCGGGTCTTGCCGGAGCCCGCCCCGGCGACGATCAAC
Source organism: Actinomycetota bacterium (assembly GCA_050998695.1). Lineage (GTDB taxonomy): Bacteria > Actinomycetota > UBA4738 > UBA4738 > HRBIN12 > JAJNBA01. The sequence goes on along the minus strand of JBPCPX010000100.1, from coordinate 50 downwards.
ACGGGCCCCTCGGTCCGAAGGACGGCTTCTCGCTGGATGTCGTTGAGCCC
>JBPCPX010000090.1:0-16217 GCA_050998695.1 Actinomycetota bacterium | reverse complement strand
CACCGGGCGAGCTGAAGGCGATCGCCACCCTCGCCCAGGAGCGCGGCGCGACCGTGATCGTCATCGGCCTGCCGCTCTCGCTGCGCGGAGAGCGCGGTGACAGCGCGGCCCACGCGGAGTCGTTCGCCGTCGCGCTCGGGTCCGTCGTCGACCTGCCCATCGAGATGCACGACGAGCGTCTGTCGACCGTCGAGGCGGAGCGCGCGCTGGCGCCCGCGGGCACCCGCGGCCGCGAACGCCGCCGCGCCGTCGATGCCTCTGCCGCGGCCGTGATCCTGCAGGCGTGGCTGGATGGTCAACGAAGCAACGGCTGAGGCAGAAGGCCCGGTATCCTGTGCGGTCATGTCGGCGGACCCGAGCCTCCTGGGGGCCGAGCGAAGCAGGCGCCCCCGCAGGCTGTCCCTCTTCCTCGCGCTCGTACTGTTCCTCGGCGTCGTCGGCGCAGGCGCGTGGGGGGCCAACTACTACCGCCGGTGCCAGGAAGCCGCGGACGGCCCTTCGAAGCCCGTCAGCGTCACCGTCGTCGAGGGAGCGACTGGCGAGCAGGTGATCGAGGAGTTGCACGCGCGGGGAGTGATCCCCTGCGGCGGGTTCGTCGGCAACATCCTTCTCCGCGGAACGGGGAAGGCGGACCGGATCCGCACCGGCTCGTTCGAGCTCACGACCGGGATGACGCTCGACGCCGCGGTGACGGCGCTCACGACACCCCCCGAGAAGGTTCCGACCGTGGAGCTGGTGCTCCCCGAAGGCTTGCGCCTCACGCAGATCGCCGACAAGGTCCACGACGATCTCCAGATCCCGGCGAAGCGCTTCCTGACGGAGGTGGAGAGCGGACGCTACGTGCTCCCCCCGTACCTGCCGGAGGGAACGGCATCGCCCGAAGGGTTCCTCTTCCCGAAGAGCTACGAGTTCGTGAGGAAGGGCCTGTCCGCCAGGGTGGTCGCGGAACAGCTGCTCGAACAGTTCCGCGAGGAGGCGGAGAAGCTGCCCTTCGACCGCACCGAAGAGCTGGGCGTCACGCCGTACGAGCTCGTGATCATCGCGTCGATGATCGAGGAGGAGGCAGGCGTCGACCGGGATCGGAGGCTGATCGCGGGCGTGATCTACAACCGGCTCGAGATCGGGATGGCGCTCGGGATCGACGCGACGCTCCTGTACGACGACCCGACCCCCGACGGCGAGCTGTCGACGCCGGACCTGGCGTTCGACAGTCCGTACAACACCCGGATCAATCCTGGATTGCCTCCGACGCCGATCGCGAGCCCCGGGGAGAAATCGCTCCGCGCTGCTCTCGATCCGGCGGACACCGAGTTCCTCTACTACGTGCTCTGCGGTGCGGACGGCCACCACAAGTTCGGGCTGACGCTCGCGGAGCACAACCGGAACGTCGATGAGTGCCTCGGCTGAGAAACGGGTCGGCGGCGGCACGCATGTCGTCGGGATCATCGGCTGGCCGGTCGCGCAGAGCCTGTCCCCGGCGATCCACAACGCCGCCTTCGCCGATGCGGGTCTCGACTGGACGTACGTGCCCCTTCCGGTGGAGCCACACGTGCTGCGGGAGGCCCTCGTGGGTCTCGCGCCGCTCGGCTTCCACGGCGTCAACATCACCATGCCTCACAAGACCGAGGCAGCCGACCTGATCGAGCGACTCTCGGAGGACGCGCGGATGCTCCGCGCCGTGAACACGGTGACCGTCCGAGGCGACGAGCTTGAGGGACACAACACCGACGCGCCCGGCTTCGATCGGTTCCTTCGGCGGGACGCGGGATTCGACCCGCGGGGTCGCTCCGCGCTCCTCTACGGATCCGGCGGCGCCGCCCGCGCCTGCTCGCTCGCCCTCGCTCGAGGCGGACTCAGGGAGCTCACCGTCGCGGTGCGCGACGAGGTCAGGGCGACGCCGCTCGTGGAGATGGTCGAGCCGCTCGGGGTCCCCGTCTCGCTCGTCGGACCGGCCGACACCGGAGAGCTGGCGGTCGACCTCGTGGTGAACGCCACGCCCGTGGGAGGAGCCGGACAGGATCGCACCCACCCCAGCCTTCCGCACCTCGGCCCGGATGTACTGGTGATCGACCTCCTGTACGACCCGGTCTCGACCGACCTCCAGCATCGAGCGCGGGAGGCCGGGGCCGCTGTGTTCAGCGGGCTCGGCCACCTCCTGGAACAGGCCGCCTTGTCCTTCGAGCTGTGGACCGGGACGCCTGCGCCGCTGGACGTGATGTCGGCGGCCGCTCTCGCCGCCCTGGCCGAGAGAGAGCAGCCCCGGTAGCAGCCTCGATTCAAGCGCCACCCCTGCACGGTCGATGCCCTTCTCGAGGGATGAACGACTATTCGGCGCTCGCCCAGCGGGTCTCGATGAGCATCGACGGGGTCCGCGGTTGTTTGTTGCTGTCTCGAGACGGCATGATCCTGGGCGCCCATCCGGAGGGCGACGCGGAGTCGCACGTCAGGTTCGCATGGGTGCGTTTCGCCGCAGTCGGTGATCCAGAGCGCTCATACATCGAATTCCCCGATCAGATCTGGGCGTTCGTTCGCCGTGGCGGATACTCGGCATTCGCCGTCGCGGACACGGGAGTGCGGCCCGGCGTGCTCGTGGACCTCCTCGAGCAAGCCCTGATGATGGGGGAGCAAGGTCGCGCGGACGACCGGGAGACCATGCGGTTGCCCGAGATGCCCTCCGCCCCCTCCGGCAAGCCCCGGACCAGCTTTCACAAGCAGGAGCGAGCGCCCGCGCCCGTTCCCGCCCCCGTCCACGTGCCCACTCCCGTCGAGGTCACCGCATCCCAGGAACCCGAAGCACGACCAACCCCTCCCGCGGAAGGCGTCTCCGATCCGACCATGTCCGAACCCGCGAACGCGTCGGCAGGAACCGAGCCGGCCCCCCGAGCCGATCCGGGGATGGAGACCCCCAAACGCCCCGTGAGCAGGGAGGACGAGCCGGAGGTCGACCGGATCCTCCTCGCCAAAGAGTTCGCGGGGCTGCTTCAGGTCCCGAAGGAGGATGACGAAGCAAGCAGATAGCCCCATTTGCGAGATGCGTGGGCGACAGACCTAAGACGAATGGACCCGGCGATGACGACCGTCAAGCGGAAGTCGAAGCAACTCGGGCAGATCCTGATCGAGCTCGGCTTGATCACGCCCGAACAGCTCGATACTGCCCTCGAGGAGCACCAGAAGACTCCGAAGGCACTCGGACGGGTGCTGATCGACCTCGGCATGATCAAAGAGGCCGACCTCGTCCGCGCGCTCGCGGAGCAGGTGGGCTTGGAGTTCGTCGACCTGACCGATACGCAGATCGACCCTGCCTCCACCGCGCTGCTCCCCGAGGCCCTGGCACGCCGATACCGCGCGTTGCCCATCGGCGACCGCGACGGGAAGTTGCTGGTCGCGATGTCCGACCCCGCGAACGTCTACGCCCTGGACGACATCCGAACGATCACCGGCCGAGACGTGCAGCCGGTCGTCGCCACCTCCGCCGACGTGGAACAGGCGATCGCCAAGTTCGCCGGCCTCGACTCCCATGTCGAGCAGCTCGCGGCGGAGGCCGCCGAAGGGAGCGAGGGGGAAGAGCTCGACCTCGAGGCTGCTCTCGAGGACGCGCCCATCGTCAAGCTCGTCAACGCGATCATGTCCCAGGCCGTCGCCGAGAGAGCGTCAGACGTCCATATCGAGCCGGGAGAGCGCGATGTTCGGATCCGGTTCCGGGTCGACGGCGTGCTCCACGAGCCGATGCGCGCGCAGCCCAAGAACCTCCAGGGAGGACTCATCTCGCGACTCAAGGTCATGGCGGACCTCAACATCGCCGAGAAGAGAGTCCCGCAGGACGGTCGCATCTCGATGAAGGTGGGCACCAGGCAGCTCGACCTCCGTGTCGCCACGCTGCCAACCGTCCACGGCGAGAAGGTCGTCATCCGCGTGCTCGACAAGAGCAACGCGATGCTGGCGCTCTCGGAGCTCGGGTTCATGCAACAGTCCTACGAGCGGTTCGAGACCGCGTTCCGCAAGCCGTACGGCGCGATCCTCGTGACCGGTCCGACCGGCTCGGGGAAGTCGACCACGATGTATTCGACCTTGAACATCTTGAACGAGGAGTCCAAGAACATCATCACCGTCGAAGATCCGGTGGAGTACCGGATGGCCGGCGTCAACCAGATCCAGGTGAATCCGAAGGCCGGACTCACGTTCGCTTCGGCCCTGCGGTCGATCCTGCGAGCCGACCCCGACATCGTGCTGATCGGTGAGATCCGCGACAAGGAGACGGCGACCATCGCGATCGAGGCCGCCTTGACAGGCCACCTCGTGCTTTCCTCGCTTCACACGAACGACGCCCCGTCGGCGATCAGCCGGTTGGTCGAGATGGACGTCGAGACGTTCCTCGTCGCCTCCGCCATCGACGCGGTGGTGGCCCAGCGTCTCGCGCGCATCCTCTGCGAGAAGTGCAAGCAGCCCTATCGCCCCGACGTGGCCGAGCTGGGGCAGGCGGGTTTCCCGGAGGACCGGTGGGACGAGATCGGTGAGGTCTTCCGGGCCCCCGACCTCCGGATCGCCAAGAACGACTGCAAGGCGTGCTCGGGTACCGGCTATCGGGGCCGGCTCGGGCTCTACGAAGTGATGCTCAGAAGTGAGGAGATCGAACGGCTCACGGTGGAGCGTGCATCTGCCGATGCCATCAGGGTTGTCGCGATCGAGCAGGGGATGCAGACCCTGCGTGAGGACGGTCTGGCCAAGGTTCGAGCAGGTGTCACGTCGATCGAGGAAGTCGCGAGGGTGGTGAAGTGAGATGAGCTCGGTGATCCAACAGGAAGAGGACGTTCAGATCCCCATCCCGGAGTTGCTCGGTGCGCTCCTGGAGAGGGGAGGCTCCGACCTGCACCTCACGGCGGGGTCCCCGCCGATGGTGCGTGTCCACGGCGAGCTCGAGGCGGTAGGGGAATACCCGAAGCTTACGCCGCGGGCGTTGCAGGGCATGGTCTACGCGATCTTGCCGCAGAAGCTCCGCGAGCGATTCGAGCAGGAGCTCGAGCTCGACATGTCCTACTCGCTGCCGGGGCGGTCTCGCTTCCGCGTGAACGTGTTCCAGCAGCGCGACGCGGTCGGCGCCGTCTTCCGGGTGATCCCGTTCGAGATCAAGGACGTGGATAGCCTCGGGCTCCCGAACGTCGTCATGGACCTCGCTCGGTTCCAGCGTGGGTTCGTCGTCGTCACGGGCCCGACGGGTTCCGGCAAGTCGACGACGCTCGCGGCCATGGTCGACATCGTGAACCGGGAGCGAGCCGGCCACATCATGACCGTGGAGGATCCGATCGAGTTCCTCCACCGACACAAGAGCTGTGTGGTGAACCAGCGCGAGGTCGGAGCGGATACCCACGGCTTCGCGCAGGCTCTCAAGCACGTGCTTCGCCAGGACCCCGACGTGATCCTCGTCGGCGAGATGCGAGACCTCGAGACGATCGGGCCGGCGATCACGGCGGCCGAGACCGGTCACCTCGTCTTCGCGACGCTGCACACGCAAGATGCGCCGCAGACGATCGACCGGATCATCGACGTGTTCCCGCCTCACCAGCAGCAGCAGGTCAGGGTCCAGCTGTCGACCACCCTTCAGGGTGTGGTCACCCAACAGCTCATCCCCACGCACGATGGCCAGGGACGTGTCGCGGCGGTCGAGGTCCTCGTGTGCACCCCCGCGGTCCGCAACCTGATCCGTGAGGGCAAGACCCACCAGATCTACTCGTCGATGCAGGCGGGCGGGCGCTACGGGATGCAGACGATGGACATGGCACTCGCGCAGCACATCAAGGCGGGCCGCATCTCACAGCAGGTCGCCTTCGAGCGCTGCCACGACCCCGAGGAGCTCCAGCGGCTCATGGGCGGTTCGGCCCCGAGCGGATCTTTCTCCGACGGTTACGACGCGCCCGTGGGCTCCTACGGGAGCTCGTCGGGCGGCGGCATGCTGATGGGAGGCTGAGATGGCAGATACCTTCCAGTACAAGGTTCGCGACCGCACGGGGAACGTCACCACGGGGTCGCTCGTCGCCGACAGCGAGGCTCTGGTCCTCGCGCGACTGCGCGAGCAGGGGCTCACGCCGCTGGACGTCAAGCGCCAGAAGCGGGGCATCGGGCAGATCGAGTTCGGCGGCAAGAAGGTCAAGCTCAAGCAGGTCGCGCTCTTCTCCCGCCAGTTCGCCACGATGGTCAACTCCGGGCTGCCGATCCTGCGCGCCATCGGCATCCTGTCGGATCAGAGCGACAACAAGGAGCTGGCACGCGTCCTCGGCGAGGTTCGCCTCGACGTCGAGCAGGGCTCGTCACTGTCCGGGGCGATCGGGAAGCACGACCACGTCTTCAACAACCTGTATGTCTCGATGGTGAGAGCAGGTGAGACCGGTGGTTCACTGGACTCCACCCTGACGGCCCTCGCCGACATGATCGAGCGCGAGGTCCGGCTACGCGGCAAGATCAAGTCGGCGATGACGTACCCCGTCGCGGTAGTCGCGCTGGTGGTCCTCATCATGTCCGCGATGCTGCTGTTCGTGGTCCCGCAGTTCGAGTCGATCTTCAGCCAGCTCGGTGGGACGCTCCCGCTGCCCACCCGCGGCCTCTTGTGGATGTCGGAGACGTTCAAGGCGTACTGGTACATCGTTCTCGGTGGGGCGCTTGCCGGTCGGTTCTTCTTCCGCCGGTACAAGAAGACGGACAAGGGCCGTGAGGTCGTGGACGCCGTGAAGCTCCGGGCTCCTGTATTCGGAGCGCTGTTCCACAAGACCGCGTTGTCCAGGTTCTCGAGCACGCTCGCGATGCTGATGAAGTCGGGCGTGCCGATCCTCCAGGCCCTCGAGATCGTCAGCGACACGGTGAACAACAAGATCGTCGGGAAGGCGATCACGGAGGTGCAGCTATCCGTCCGCGACGGAGAGTCGATCGCGAAGCCACTCACCAAGTACCCGGTCTTCCCGCCGATGGTCGTCCAGATGATCGCGGTGGGCGAGGAGACCGGCCAGGTCGACCTCATGCTCGAGAAGATCGCGCAGTTCTACGATCAGGAGGTCGAAGCGGCGGTCGACTCCCTGACCTCGCTGATCGAGCCGATCCTGATCGCCGTCATCGGCGGGTGCGTGGGGGCTGCGGTCGTGGCCCTGTACATGCCGATGTTCAACATCATCAAGCTGATCCAGTAGAGCTCCGTCATCGCCGGACGGAGATGGTGGGCCGGTGGCGCCTTCGGGCGCCGCCGGCCCCGTCGTTCTCTGACCCGACGGGGCCGGGTAAACCCCTTCCTGGTAGGTCGTCTGAACATCTTCGATGTTCTTGCCGTGCGCGGCTTCAGTTGGACCCGATCGGGACCGACATCAGTAAGGAACGCGCACCGCTGTGGTGCGCAGATAGCAAAGGAAGGGAGGCGAGGCACATGCTCAAGCGTTTGCGCGAGCGTGAAGAGGGTTTCACCCTCATCGAGTTGATGGTGGTCGTTCTGATCATCGGCATCCTAGTCGCCATCGCTCTGCCGACGTTCCTCGGTGCCCGGACCCGGGCGCAGAACCGTGCTGCCCAGTCGGACCTGCGGAACGCCCTTGTGGCAGCGAAGACGCTGTACACGGACGCGAGCACGTACGCGACGGCCGACGCCGCCGCGCTTCTGACCGTCGAGCCTTCGCTCACGTTCGTGGACGGGGCGCCGACTGGCGTCCAGGTCGGTATCGCTGCAGTCGCAGCCGGTGCCCGCTCAGCCACCACGTGGGCTGCCGCTCGTCTGTCCGCTTCGGGGATCTGCTACTACATCTCCGAGAGCGCGACGGCAGGGACGAGGTACGGGCAGACCGCATCTGGTACTGCCTGCGTCACACCCACGATGGCCCTTGCTGCCGGCACTGCTTGGACCTAAGCCGTCACGCTGGGATAGCCGTAAGGCTGAAAGGGCGGCCCCTCGGGCCGCCCTTTCCGCATCCATCCACCGCCATCCGTTGCGAGGCAGACAACGGGAACCTCAAGTGAGGGACAGAGCTTGCCGACATCGTGAAGAGAAGCTTCTCGAGGTTTTCCGAAGGACGGACATGAGTCGACGCCATCCCAACCGGCGGATCCGTGCGCGCCTCCATGGCGAGCGCGGGTTCACCATCCTCGAAACCGTCATCGCGCTGATGGTCGTGTTCGCTTCGCTGACCGCCCTCACGTACACCGTGTCCAACGGCTTCCGGTACACGGGCTACGGCCGCGATCGCATCCAGGCGAGCGGGATCGCGAACCGGATCATGGAGGACATCCGCGGCCTGGCCTACGCCAAGATCACGAACGGGATCCCCACCTCCGAGCTGGCAGCCGATAGCCGTGCCGCGAACTGCTCCGGCACGTTCCGCTTCGAGTCCTGCGCCGGCGAGAAGATCGTCTCCTCCACCTTCGATGCGGCATACACCGCCGCATGGCTCCTCCCTCACACGGGCAACCTGGCGGTCGGCAACCTGGACGTGACCTATTCGACGTACATCACCAACGACACGCCGACAACGACGCCCTACCGGGTCACGGTGATCGTCCAGTGGACGAACGGAGCGATCCCGAACGCTCCGAACAACTCCGTCAGACTTCAGAGCCTCTTCTGGTCTCCGGACGGTTGCGTGAGCTCCATCACCCACCCGTTCGCGGCGCCATGCCAGCCGTTCTTCTACGGGCAGGTCGACGCGCCACAGGCAACGATGTCCGTCACGGGACAGCTGTACGACTTCGCGATCGACTTCGACAGACTCGCCGTCACGCTCCCGGGCATCACCGCGACGACCCAGGAGGAGCAGACGGCCCAGCTGAACGCCACGACCACGTTGTCGGGCATCACGTTCACGAACAGCGCCGGGGACGAAGAGGTAGGCGACCAGCGGACGGCGAGCGACGCGGACGACCAGGTCGACACGGCGGCACCTGCCATCGCGGGCGGCACGTCGACGAACGTCTCCGCTCTCACCCTGTCGAGGCTCGCCACCGGCGGCAGTGGCCAGCAGGTTGGCCTCCGGGCGAACATCGCCGCCGGGGACCTCGAGGGTCGATCCGCGTCGGTCGACGCGACCGTCTCGGACGCCTACGCGTGCCCCACGATGGGGACGAGGGAGACGGACCTCCTCCCGTGCTCCGGTGCCCACGTGCGCCAGGTAGGGACGATCACGGTGGAGGTCTTGCACGCGCAGCTCCTGGCGGCCCTCGGCCCCGCCAACCTCCTCCGGGTCGTCGCCCCCGCCACGGGCACCACGGCGTGGATCGATCGCGACGTGGGAGGGACGAACGAGGACGGCCTGCTCGACGCGCACGCCGACCGGACGCTGGGCACGATCCAGCTGGGCGGGTTCCCGAGCGCCGGCATGACCGCGCCGACCGGGATGAGCACCACGCGAACGAGCGATACCAACTACTGCGTGGGGCTGGTCGCGTACCAGGACAGCGCGCAGGCCATCGCGGGGGAGAGCACCGCGACGGCGCCCTCGGCGTCGATCGCGGCCGGCACCTTCTTCTACTACAACGGTCTCAACTACTCGAACAAGCTGGCGACGGACGCCTCGCTCGACACGCAGACCGTGACGTGCGCGAAGACGCAGCTCGTCGGTGCCTCCAGCGTGACGTGGCGGGTCACCGTCGCGTCGGGTGGCCTCCGTCACGCCACCACCACGACGGCACAGACGCTCGACCCGGCGAACGGGAACATCCGCTGGGACGTCACGGCCGCGACCCATCCGATCGAGATCACCCTCCGCTACGAGCTCATCGTGGACGGGGTCGCGCAGATCAACCTGCTCTCGACTTTCGACCCGGGTGACCTGCTGGCGCACGGGATCTACGAGCCGCCGCCGGCGACGCAGGGGGCATAGAAGACCATGGGGCGCTGGACGCGGGATCGGATCGCCGACGAGCGAGGGATGACCCTCGTCGAGCTCGTCGTCGCGATGGGGATCCTGTCGATCGTGATGCTCGTGCTCACGACGACGCTTTCGAGCATCCAGCGAGCGGTCGTGGAAGAGGACGTCCGCATCCGACTGAACGACCAGGCCCGCCTGGCGATGCAGTCGATCGACCGGCTGGTGCGCTCCGGCAACATCCTCTACGACCCGGTGGACGAGTCCGGGAACGATCCGTACAGCGCCAGCGCGACGGGATACCTGTTCCGCATCTACACCCAGGCCGAGCAATCCTCCGGCCAGGACGCGCGCTGTGCCCTCTGGCTGGTGAACGACGACCAGCAGCTCCTGTACCGGACCTGGCCCATCCTCGCACCCAACGGTGCCAGCGATTGGACAATCGTCGCCGACGGCATCGTGAACCGCGATCTCTCCCAACCGGCCTTCTCGCTCGACTCCGCCGGCCGCACGATCGCGGTGGAGTTCCACGTGAATCCGGATCTCGCACGGCGGCCGCAGGCCACCCAGGTGGTGGAGGCGTCGCTGACCGGACGGAACACCTCGTTCGGCTACCCGATCCAGCTGTGCTCGGAACTTCCCGATCCGCTCATCTGACCTGACAGGAGAAGAAGGCCATGCTGACCCGACTGCGAGACGAGGAACGCGGCGTCGCGATGATCATGGCGCTCGCCGTGGCCTTCATCGTGCTGCTGCTCTCGACCGTGGTGGTCGCGCAGTCGATCCACTCGCTGGAATCCAGCGGTTACGACCGGGAACGGCTGCTGTCCGTGAACGCCGCCGAGGCGGGCACCAACTACTGGTACGCCTTCCTCGAGACGACCCCGCCCACGAACATGGCCGCAAACGGAGGGTGCAACGCCGGTACCGGCAAGCTCACGATCGGCGACGTCGTGCAGTCGGGTCCTTCGCTGGCCGCCTTCTCGTCGGTCGGCACGTTCTACGCGGCCAACGCATCCACCGAGATGAACTGCTCCACGTTCACCGACACCAACTACCCCTCGTTCGTCAAGGTCGAGTCGACCGGGACGATCAACGGATCGCCCAACCGGACGATCGAGACCTATGTCCGGCTGACCCCCAACTACGGTGGCTTCTCAGCCGCGATCCTGGCGGTCAACGGCACGACGATCACGAACAACTTCACCGTCAACGGTGACAGCGGCAACGACGGCGACATCTACATCTTGAACGGGAACCTGGTCATCGCGAACGGGATGACCCTGTACGGGAGTGTCTACGTGCCGACAGGTACCGCCGAATTCCACAACAACACCGTCGTGAAGGGGAGCATCTGGGCCCGAGACGACGTGGATGTCGAGAACCCGGCTACGATCGAGGGCGCCGCGCTCTCGTCCGAGGGAGGCATCATCGGTTCCGGTTTCATCAACGGCGACGCCACGGCTGCAGGCGACGTCGATTCCACCAACCTCACGATCGGTGGCGTCGTCACCGAGTTCGTGAGCATGCCTGAGGTGCCCATGCAGACCTTCCCCCAGATCACCTCGAGCACGGCCTCGTGGATCACGGCCGGGTACACGCTCGTCGATTACAGCGCCAATCCTGGGACCACCAAGTGCCTCAAGGCCCGCGACTGGATCAAGAACACGTGGGCTTCCAGCGGCATCACCAACGCGCTGATCCGCATCGACCAGACCTGTACCTTCACCCCGCCCAACAACGAGACCTACTCGATCATCGGACACCTCGGCATCCTGTCCGACGGCGGATTCAACCTGTCGCAGCGGTCCTCTTGGAACGGGACCTCGGGGTCGATCAAGCACCTGCACTTCATCAGCGTGTACTCGGATACGTGCAGCGGGACGACCAAGGACATCACTGTGGGGAACAACACGAACTTCAACAGCTTCACGCAGGTCTCCTTCTACACCCCGTGCCGCGCCACGATGAGCAACCAGAACACGTTCGCGGGCCAGGTGCTGGCGAAGGACGTCACGCTCGGCAACAACTTCAAGATGTCCTACAAGCCGGTACTGGTGCCAGGCATCACCGGTGTCACCGGTTTCAAGCAGGACATCTCCTACATCCACGAATGAGTGAGGGGCGCTTCCACGACCGCTGGCCTACCTCCGGGTAGGGTTCGCGTCCGTGGATGACGCCTGGATCCGCGCGATCGTCGCCCTGCCCTTCGCCCTGGGGGTGGGCAGCTTCATGACGGTGGCCGTCCATCGCCTCCCGAGGGGCGAGTCCGTCGTGCGACCGCGGTCGAGGTGCCCTTCTTGCGGAGCCGAGATCGGCGCTCGCGACAACATCCCGGTGCTCTCGTGGCTGTTGCTCCGGGGCAAGTGCCGGCGATGCGGTGCTCGCATCTCGATCGAGTACCCCTTGGTCGAGCTGGCCACGGCGGTTCTCGTCGTCTCGGCGGCGATCCGGTATCCGAGCCCGTGGCATGCCGTGCTGGTCGGCGGCCTCCTCGGACTGATGCCGGCGCTCGCCCTGATCGACCTCAAACATCGGATCATCCCCAACCGCCTGATGTACCCCTCCCTCGTCCTCTTCCCCGTGCTCATCGTGTTCGCTCGCTTGATCGGCGAGGTTGCGGATCCGGCCCGTGCGGGCATCGGGCTCCTGCTGTACGGGGGGATCCTGTTCCTCGTCGCGGTGGTGTCCGGGGGGATGGGGATGGGCGACGTGAAGCTCGCCGCCCTGATCGGCCTGGTCCTCGGGGCTCTCGGTCTGCGCTTCGTCGGGGTGGCGGCGGGCGCGGCGGTTCTCTTCGGCGGTCTCGGGGGACTGGTCGCGCTCGCGATGGGCCGCGGCCGGAAGAGCGCGATCCCCTTCGGGCCCTACCTCGCAGCTGGGGCCGTGATCGCCGGTCTGTGGGGCGAGGAGATCGCCTCCTGGTACATCGGCCGCTTCCTCTGAGACCTGTCACCTGACCACTCGTAGGAACGCTGCCCCTGCGGACCAGACCAAAGCGCATCCATCCTTCCGGGTCCGAGATGTTTGACTTGGCTAGTTGCCTGGTGTGGAGTAACACCCCCAACGAGGCAGGATGTGCCTCAAGACATCTGATGTGGCTGATGTGCGTTATGTGACACATGAGATACAGAGAAGGAGCGTGGTGAGCGGATCGCGGGCGTTCGTAACGGGGCGGCTGTTCACCGTGGCCGAGGTGGCCGCGGTGATGCGCGTCTCCAACATGACCGTCTACCGGCTCATCCGGTCGGGTGAGCTCCCGGCGCTCCGAGTGGGCAAGGGCTACCGGATCTTCGAGGCGGATCTCGAGCGGTTCCTGGAGGGGCGCTCCGTGCACGTGGAGGGCGGCTAGTGCCGAAGACGAGGATAGGGCTCGACGTCGGCTCGACCGCCGTTCGGGCGGCCGAGCTGGTTGAGGGTGCGCCCCCGACGATCATCCGCGCGGCGCAGGTTCCGCTTCCGGTGGGCGCCGTTGAGAACGGCGAGGTTCGGGACGTGGAGGCCGTGTCCGAGGCATTGCGAGAGCTCTGGTCCTCGAGCCACGGAGGGTTCAAATCACGAAAGGTCTGGATGGGGGTGGGGAACCAGCGCGTCGTCGTCCGGGAGATCGCGCTCCCGACGATGCCTGAGAAAGAGCTCCGACAATCGCTCGGGTTCCAGGTCCAGGAGTTCATCCCGATGCCCGTCGACGACGCGGTCCTCGACTACCACTTGATCGAGGAGATCGAGATCGAGGGCCGGCAGATGCTCCGCCTGCTGCTGGTGGCGGCGCAGAAGGCGATGGTGGACACGCTCATCGCCGCTGCCATGGGCGCGAAGCTCGAACCGGTCGGGCTCGACCTGATTCCGTTCGCCCTGGTGCGGGCCGTCGGTGCGACCGGGGCGGGCATGGAGCTCGAGACCAGCGGGGGTGAGGCCGTCGTCGACGTCGGCGCCCACGTGACCAACATCGTCGTGCACTCGGCCGGAGAGACCCGGTTCGTCCGGATCCTTCCTTCGGGAGGCCGGGACATCACCGTGGCGATCGCTCGGGCCATGTCCATGGAGGACGACCTCGCGGAGCGGCTGAAGCGGGGGGACGTCGGGGGGGACGCCGAGCCGACCCCCGATGAGGCGACGGAGATCGCGAGACAGCTCGCGCAGGCGAGCGAGATCGCGATGCAGCGTGCCACGCAGTTCGTCGACGAGATCCGATCATCGCTCGAGTTCTACACAGCGCAGACGCAGGGGGCCCGTATCGAGCGCCTGCTCATCTCCGGCGGCGGATCGAAGCTCGACGGCTTCATCGACATCTTGCGGCAGCGGATCCCCGTCACCGTTGAGCCCGGCCGAGTGTTCAGCCGCGTCGGGTCGAAGCTGTCCTTGTCCGAGGCGGCGCAGGCGGAGGCAGAACCGCTGCTCGCGACCGCCGTCGGTCTCGCCATCCCCTGGAGCGACGCGTGAGCCAGGTCAACCTCCTCCCGCCCGAGATACTGGCCTCCCAGCGCCAGCGACGATTGGCGGGCGTCGTCGCGCTCGCCGGTGTCGGCGTGATCGGACTGATCTTCGTCTTCTACGTTCTTCAACTGGGGAACCTGAGCGCCGTCCGGAGCGATATCGATCAGCAAGAGCAGACCAACGCCGGTCTGCAGCGAGAGATCGAGAGGCTCCGTGAGTTCGAGGAGCTGCGCGCGCGAGCCCAGGCCAAGCAGGAGCTCTTGGACGCCGTCTTCGCCAACGAGATCTCCTTCTCGGGGCTGCTCATGGACGTCTCTCGCGTGATCCCGAGCACGGCGGCGCTCACCGCGATGTCGGCAGCCTCCCAGGAGCCGACCGCTTCGGTGGGAGGCGACACGACGTTCAACGGGCGGATCGATGTCGCGGGCCTGGCCCTTGACTACGACACGGTCGCCTCATGGCTGACGCGGCTGGAACGGGTGCGCGGTTGGGTGAACCCCTGGGTGAACTCGATCGCGGATCCAGAGTCCGGGCCGATCACCTACACCTCGGGCGTCGACCTGACCGGGGCCGTCGTGACGGAGCGGGGACGCCGATCCGGAGGAGTGACCGATGCAGGGTAGGCGAGCCGTGGTCGTCGCCGGCGCGGGCGCGGCGATCCTGGGGTTGCTGCTGGTGTTCTCCCTCGTGCTGCCCAAGATGAATGAGGTCGCTCAGACGAGAGATGAGCTCGAGGACACGCGAGCGGAGCAGCAGACCTTGAGTGCGCAGCTGAACGCGCTGGAGCAGGCGCGTGACGAGGCGCCCGAGAACGAGGCGGCCATCCGGGAGGTCGACGGGAAGGTGCCGCCGACGGCCGATCTCCCGGGCGCGATCCTCTTCCTCCGGAACGCGGCGACGGTCTCCGGCGTGACGGTTCTGAGCCTCACACCCGCCACGCCCGCCGCGTCGGAAACGGCGTCGTTCTCCAGCATCTCTGTGTCTGCGAGCGGCGAGGGCTCGTATTTCGCGCTCGTGAAGTACCTCCACGAGATCGAGACGCTCCCTCGCGCCGCGACCATCCAGTCGATCGATCTCAGCCCGATCGAGGCGTCGGCCCTCTCGTTCGCCGCCACGATCACGCTGTACACGAGCGACGTCAGCTCGGGACCGGGCTCAGAGCCCGGCCCGACCGAGCAGGGAGCGATCCCGGGGGCCTAACGATGGCGCTATCTGAACGAGATCGACGGACCGTAACGATCGGCGGCATCGTCCTCGGCGTGCTCGTGGCGGGCTTCGTGCTCTTCTCCGTCCTCGGCGGTGGGGAGGAGGCGTTTCCGCCCATCCCTCCGACCACGCCGGGTGCGGGATCGCCCAGTCCCTCGCCGGGGGGCGCCGGACCTCCGATCCAGAGCTTCACCGGGCGGGATCCCTTCTCCGTCCCGCCGTTCCTGTCGCCGTCCCCGTCACCGACGGTTCCGGGTGGCGACGCGGACGGGGACGGGAGCGGGGACGGGAACGGGAGCGGGGACGGGAACGGGGACGGGAACGGGAGCGGGACTCCGTCGCCGTCGAACGGTGGCGGCGGCGGCACGCAGACACCTTCCCCGACCGCACCGGGCGGTGGGTCGAGCCGGAACGTCGGCGGATCCACCGTCGTCCTGCTCGACCTCTTCGAGCGCGACGGTGCGACCCACGTCCAGGTGGAGGTCGACGGCACGGTGTACGACGTGGTCGTCGGTGAGCAGTTCGCGGGCGGCAGGTTCGAACTGCGCTCGGTGGGAGGGAACTGCGCGACGTTCCTCTTCGGGGACGAGCAGTTCACCCTCTGCATCAACGCGCAGAAATAGCCCGGCGACCCGCCCACGGGGGGAGCGGTCGCCGGTCGCGGGGGGGGGGGGGGTGTGGCGCCCCCCCCCCCCCAACGGGAAGCGGGGGGGGGGGCAAACGTCGCTCTGTTCCGGCTGATACCGC
>JBPCPX010000017.1:0-5198 GCA_050998695.1 Actinomycetota bacterium | reverse complement strand
CCACGGGAGCGTTCAAGCGTAAGATCGATCGGACCGCGTTCGAGGCCGCGACGCCGTTCGGCGACCCGGGCGGTCCCCAGGCCGGTCCGAACCGCTCGGCTGACTTCGAGAGCATGGCGTTCGACGGCACCTACCTCTACGTCTTCTCGGGCGTCTGCTGCGTGTCGACGGTGTTGCCGACCGTTTTCCGTCTGGCGATCGTGAACGGTCAGTTCGAGGTCGAGTCCTACCAGCCCCTGCCGGCGGGGAGCGATTTCCCGGCAGCAGGCTGGAACCCCCAGAGTGGAGGGAGCCTTTGGGTGGCGAAGGGTCGGGACCTCAGAACGTACGACTACGAGGCGAATAACATCGGGCCGATCGTGCAGGTCCCCAATCTTCTCGGGATCCTGGGCATCCAATTCTTCAACGGCGGCTCCGACCTCTTCGCCGTCACGAACACGGAGACGCTCGTTCGCGTGGACTGGAACTCGAGGACGATCGTCAACGGCTGGACGTTCAACCTCACGTCGTCAGGGGTTCTCGACAGCCGGGCGGTGGAGCTGATCGGTGATCAGGTCTACGTCTCCGATGGCTACGATGCCCGCCCGGCCGGCGACCCGCTCGCGCACGCGGTGTTCGTCTACAGCATCGTCGCGCCACAGAACACGACGCCCCCTACGGCTTCTTTCACGGCCTCCCCGATGTCTGGTGATGCGCCGTTGACCGTTACGTTCAGCAACACATCCTCAGGCGAGCCGACACCGACGTACATCTGGGACTTCGGTGACGGTCAGACCTCGACGGCGACGAGCCCCACCCACACCTACACGTCTCCGAACACCTACACCGTGACGCTTACGGCCCACAATTCGTCAGGTCCCGACAGCACTGCCACGAGGACGATCACCGTCTCGCCGGCTTCGCCTCCGAGCAACCTCGTCGGGAACCCCGGGTTCGAGGTCGACGCATCCGGCTGGGGGACGGTCGGCTCTGGGAACGGCGTCAGCCTGACCAGGGTGCCGTCGGGGCATGACGGGAGCTGGGCCGCGAAGCTGACCAACACCTCGACCCGCAAGCAGAAGTGCGTCCTCAACGACCAGCCGAACTGGGTGACGACCACGCAGGCCGGTACCTATACGGCGAGCATCTGGGTGAGGGACGACTCACCGTTCGGGCAGTTCAAGCTCCTGCTGAAGGAGACCGGCGGCGCTCTGAACGGCTCCCTAACCACGACGGTCCCTCTGACGACGAATTGGCAGCTGGTGTCGGTCTCGTACACCGTGAAGTCGCCGGGGACCTCGACGCTGGACCTCCAGGCGTTCGTGCCGAGGACGTTCGCACCCACCGGGACGTGCTTCTATGCCGACGACGTGTCGATCCTCAAGTCCTGATACCCCACCTCGTGCGAACCCGCCTCACGCGGGGCCGCTCATCTCGAATGGCCTCGGTACGTTTCTTACGTCGAACCGCGCATGCGCAGGGGGGTTGCTCTTGTCACACTCGTGCTCGGATCGTGCTGGGAGGGAAGGGCGGCGTGAGTGACGGCAAGTTACCGCTCGGGTCGGGTGGAGGCACCTGAGCCCATGACCCTCCACGAGCCTCTCGAGATATCCTTCTCGACCCCCCGGGCGCTCCGATCACGTCCCCCGCTGTCGAGCCTGCTGCCGGCCGCCGATGCGCTGATGCTGCTGGGCGTTTCGGCGATCCTAGGTTTCACCCTCGTCTCGATCGCCTATGGCGTGGTCACGTTCCTGATCCTCAACGGCGACACATCCCGCAAGTTCCGGATCAACCCACGTCTGGGGGACGAGGCCGGGTGGCTCCTCGGGCGGGTGTCGGTGGCGTTCCTCGTGCTCCTATCCGTCGGATCCGTCGGGAAGCTCGCACATATCTCACTTCTCGGCACGCAGCTAGGCGATCTCAGGGATGTCGCCCTCGCCGGCGCGGCCGCGGTCTTCCTCGGGCGTGGCGCCGCATATGCCCTGGAGCGGGCCGCGAAGGCACGTGGAGTGGTGTCCGAGCGGACCCTCATCGTCGGCGACGGCGAGCTCGCCATGGGCCTCGCAGAGGCGCTCATGGATCAGCCGGACTACGGGCTCCATCCCATCGGGTTCCTCGGTCGGACGACGGCCGGGACGCTTCCGCTGCCTTGCCTCGGCGACGGCTCGGACTTCCGACGCGTGATCCATGAACACGGGGTGAGGCGCGTGCTCGTCGCGTTCGGCGAGATCCGCGACCAGGAGCTCGTCACGATCCTTCGTGCGAACGAGCGAGTGCCGGCGGAGATCCATGTCGTCCCGCGCTTCTTCGAGCTGAGCGGCGTCCCGCAGGGCGCCGCGGTGGACGACGTGGACGGCATCCCCCTGTTCCACCTCCGTCGACCGGCTCTTCGTCCGGCTGCGCGGCTCCAGAAGCGTGCCTTCGACATCGTCGTCGCGTCCTCGCTGCTCCTCGTGAGCCTTCCGCTGTTGGCCGTCTTGGCTCTCGCGGTGCGTGTGTCCAGCCCGGGTCCGATCCTCTTCCGACAGAAGCGGGTCGGGCTGAACGGCCAGCTCTTCGAGATCGTCAAGTTCAGGACGATGTTCGAGAACGATGATTCGGATACGATGTGGCTATCTGAGAACGACCGCGATCGGGTGACGGCCGTCGGGCACCTCCTCCGGCGAACCAGCTTGGATGAGGTGCCACAGTTGCTCAACGTGCTCCGGGGGGAGATGTCGCTGGTCGGACCACGGCCGGAGCGACCCCATTACACGGGGCAGTTCGCCGAGACCGTCTCCCGATACGACGATCGGCACCGCGTGGTCGGCGGCATCACGGGCTGGGCCCAGATCAACGGGCGGAGCCGGGGTCTCGACAGCGTTCCCCAGCGCGCTCGCTTGGACAACTGCTACATCGAGGATTGGTCTCTCTGGCGCGATCTCGTGATAATCGCCCGGACGACCGGTGTCTTGTTCCGCGGCCGCTGAGTCGACGAGGGCTCGTCTCGCCTACTGCCCGTTCGGCGCCACGTAGCCCCAGTCTCGCAGCGCCTCGTCGATCCGGGAGGAGCCGAACTCAGCGATGAGACGCTGCAGGTCTCGGCCCATGCGGCGCCGCCCGGTGTAGGCCCGGAACCGGAGGGACCGGGCCATCCCGGGCGGTGCGGTCTCCTCGGCGTCCAGTTCCCAGGGATGGAGGTAGAACGTGAACCAGAACGTGGAGCGGAGGCGTTTCGCGACGCCTCGTCGGAAGACCGGGTATGGGATCAGCCGGAAGTAAGCTCCCCCCGCCCAGGGGAGCATCAGCGGCCCGACTGGCACGCGTGACATCTGGATCTCGAGCAGCCCCGGACGGACCTCGACCACGGGAGCGTGCGCGTCGATCGTCGTAGAGATACGGCCGTATCGGTCGTGCTGCTCGAACCCAAAGTAGCTCGAGTCGTACCAGTAGCCGGCTTCCGCGAGGACGTCGAGCACGTCGTCGCTGATCGAGAAGTTCGGTGCGCGTACGCCGCGGACGGCGACCCCGGTCACCTGCTCGAGCGCGTCCTTCGCCTGTGCGAGCTCACGGACGACCTCATCCCGAGAGAGTCGGTTCAGGTTGCGATGGAGGTGGGTGTGACTCGCGACCTCATGTCCGTCCGCCACGATGCGCCGGACGATGTCCGGGTAGCGCTCCGCGACCCATCCGAGGACGAACATGGTCGATCGCGCGTCGGCGTCCGCGAGGATGTCGAGCAGCGCATGCGCGTTGGGCTCGAGCCTGCCCTCGAGCGAGTCGGGATCGGACGTGGGCAGGCTCGACCGGACGTTCTCGGCATGGAACCAGTCCTCGATGTCGAACGTCGCCAGGAACCGGGGTGTCTCAACGACGGCCGGTGGCAGATGCGTCGTCGGCTCCATGGAGTGGGCAGCGTAGCTGAGCGACGGCGCCGTGCCTGGATCGCGATGCCGTCGTTCGGGTAGGGAGGTGCCCTTTGACATCTGCAGCGAGAGGGCTAGGGTTGTCGGAACATGCGGTTGGGCCTTTCTTTTCCCATGCGCCGACGCCGTCTGTCGGCGTTACTCACCATCGTGGCGATCGCGACGAGTATCGTGCCGCTGTCGGCGCCGCCGGCGTTCGCGAGTGCGCGATTCCACATCGAGTGCCCGTTCCATCATCACAAAGCGGATGATCCGATCGTCTATCCGAAGCAACCGGGCGCCAGCCACCTGCACGCGTTCTTCGGCAACAAGTCGACGAACGCCAACTCCACGTGGCTCTCGCTGCGGCGGGCGGGCACGAATTGCAACAACAAGGGCGACAAGGCGGCGTACTGGATGCCGGCGCTGTACAAGAATGGCTCGGTCGTCCGTGCCGTCGCCGGCCACTTCTACTACCGGGGTCTGCACAAGACGCTGAGCGTGATCAAGGCTTTCCCACCGGGCCTGAAGGTGATCGCGGGTAATTCTGCCGCTACGAGGCTTCAGAGCACGAGGGTGATCGCGTGGTCGTGCCAGGGGAGCAGCGGCACCGGGCGAGCCACGATCCGTGACTGCGGCAGTGGAGGGAAGGTCAAGGTCCTCATCAAGTTCCCCTCCTGCTGGGACGGGAACCGGAAAGACAGCCCGGACCACAAGTCCCACATGCGCTACGCGACGAGGCTCGCCGGCGGCGCGCGAGGATGTCCGAGGACGCACCCAGTCCCGGTCCCCGAGCTTACGATGGCGATCTCCTTTCCGATCCGCAACGGGAGCGGCGTGAGGCTCGCCAGCGGCCCCTTCTACACGATGCACGCCGACTTCTTCAACGCCTGGAACCAGACCACTCTGAAGAAGCTCATCCAGAACTGCATCCGCGCGAACAGAGAGTGCTGATCCTCCGACGCCGAGAAGCCACGAGCGGGGGGAAGTTGACGTACCCCTCGGATCCCACGCTGATGTGTGAACCCCTTCCCGGTCGAGTACGGACAGTGAGACAACCTGACAGGGGGAGGTGACCAAATATTGATCTGGACCATCCTGGCTGTGATCGGATTGATGGCCGTCCTCATGTGGCTGTTCTAGCGACAGCGGACCGTGCGGTCGTACCGGACCCCGCCGCGACGCCGTGATCCTCGATCCGGCGGTCGGGCGGGGTCCGCGTCGTTCCTTCCTACCTCGTGAGGCGCTGCTCTGGCTGGTGCACCAGCGGATCGAGGGCGCGACTGAACCCGATTCACGTTCCACTCGAAATGGCAGCGCCGACGGTAGACGGTC
>JBPCPX010000013.1:0-7718 GCA_050998695.1 Actinomycetota bacterium | reverse complement strand
GTTCCTCTGGTTGCAGACCCTGCTATTCGTCTTCATCCTGTGGGATCTCTATCGGACGAAGGCGGCGTTACTGGCCGGTCTGCAGGCCTACGTCTTCGGCGCCTATACGGCGGTCTTCGGTGCCGTGGTCAACTACGTGCAAACCAACGCGTTCTACACGCACCAGGATCGGTACAGCCTGGGGGACACCAACCCCGACGGCTACGGGTTCATCCTTGCGCTCGGTATCCCGGTCGCGTGTTACCTCGCAGCCTCGGCGGAGGTCCCGAAGGTCTTCCGCTTCATCAACTACGCCTATCTGCCTGTTGCGTTCCTCGGCATCGCGCTGTCCGGCACGAGGACCGCGTCGGTCGGAGCGGCCATCGGCCTCTTGTACGGCCTCGCCACGTTGACGAAGCTGAAGATCCACACTCGGATCGCCGTCGTGGCGCTCCTCGCAACCGCGCTCTACCTACTGCTTCCGGTCGTGCAGCCGCTGAGCTCCTTCCAACGCCTCGGGACGACGGGAACCGAGGTGACCCAGGGTGATCTCAACGGTCGCACCGAGCAATGGCGCCAGGGCATCCGCGCCTTCATGGAGCACCCGGTGCTGGGCGTCGGAACGGACATGTACCGGTCGGTCAACACCCTCAACAAGGTCGCCCACAACTCGTATCTGTCGGTCCTGGTCGAAGAGGGGTTGATCGGGTTCGCGATCTTCGTGTCGATCCTCGCGATGGTCGCCTTGAGGGTTCGAGTCCTCCCGAGGTGGGACCGGAACTTCTGGATGACCGTGCTGTTCGTGTGGGGGATCGGCGCGTCCACCCTCACGTGGGAGCATCGGAAGACCACCTGGCTGTTCTTCACATTCGCCGTCGCCGCAGCGGCTGTGAGCGTGAGGTCCTTCCCCGAGAAGGATGCTGCCCTCGACATCTCCGACCTCGCTCTGAACGAGAGCAGGCCATGACCTTGCCGACTTTCCTCGGGATCGGTGTGCCGCGAGCCGGGACGACATGGCTGCACACGCTGTTGGCCGCCCACCCGGACGTGTACCTGCCCACGCGGCGCAAGGAGGTCCGCTTCTTCGACCGCCATCACGACCAAGGCCAGGCGTGGTACGAGGAGTTCTTCTGCGATCCGGACGAGGCTCGACGGTTCGCGGCGATCGGCGAGATCTCACCCCAGTACCTCTACTGCGATGAGTGTCCGGGGCGGATCTCCGCGCTCCTTCCACGGGCGAAGCTGATCGTGATGCTCCGGCATCCCGTGGACCGCGCCTACTCGCAGTTCGGCTTCGTGATCCAGAGGCGCGACTTCCGCGGGTCCTTCGCGGAGTTCGTGGCATCCAGGAACAGGGCACTCGAGATGGGCTTCTACAGCCGGCATCTCGAGAGGTATCTGAACCACTTCGAAAGGAGTCAGATCCTGCCGATGATCTTCGAAGAGGCGGTGTCGGAACGCAGTCAGGTTCGCCAGGAGCTGGCGCGGTTCCTGGGCGTGTCGGAAGAGCTGTTCCCGAAGACCACCGATCGAGTCAATCCGAGCACCGTTCCACGGTTCCGCACGCTCTCGAGCGCCGCCGTGAAGACAGGCCGGCGTCTGCGCAGACACCACCTGGAATCGCTCGTGGATCTGGCCGGACGGATGGGTCTTCGGCGGCTGATGACGAGCGGACGGCGCGTCCCCGCGTTGGATCAGGAGCTGAAGCGAAACCTGAGCGAGATGTTCGCGGATGAGTTCGAGGCACTGGAGAGCTCCTGGGGCCTCGACCTCAGCATCTGGAGGGATCCAGCCTCGGTCCCGACGAGACCGGCTGCCCCCCGGAACGCCGAGAGCCGGGGGTCGGCGTGAACCGCCCGCTGGAAGTGCTGATCGTCTCGCAGCCGGCCACCTACGGCGTCGCGGTCTACGTCCGGCAGTTGACGGAGGCCGCCATCGAGGCCCGTCACCACGTCACGGTCGTGAGCCCGGGAGCCGCTCGCGGCCCGTTGGCCGATTGGGTGAGGAGCGCCGGCGCGGATCACCACACGCTGAACATGGCCCGGCGGCCCGCACCGCGAGACATGTTGGATCTCGTGAGGCTGCGGCGACTCGCGCGAGGGAAGGACGTCGTCCATCTCCACTCGTCGAAAGCAGGTGCATTGGGTCGCGTCGCGGCGCTTTCGATCGGCCGCCGTCGTCGCCCTGCGATCGTGGTCACGGCTCACTATTGGTCCTGGCTGGTCGGCGGGCAGTGGGCGCCGGTCTACCGATGGATCGAACGACTCCTCGCCCGGCGCTGCGACGCGATCGTCGCGGTCTCCGAGCGGGAAGCGCTAGAGGGTGACGTCGTGCTCGGCTCCTCTGCACCTCTGAAGCTGATCCTCAATGGGGTCGACCGTGAGCACTTCTCGCCGGAGGCCACCTCAGCCGACCGGGACACGGATGTGGCGCTCATCGTCTGCGTGGGGCGCCTGAGCCACCAGAAAGGACAGGACGTGGCGATCCGGGCGCTCGCCCTGGTGGACGATCCCTCGGCCAGACTCCGCCTTGTCGGGGCCGAAAGCGGCGAGGGGGAGCGGGACCGATTGGAGGCACTCGCGCGATCGCTCGGGGTCGCCCACCGGATCGAATGGCGGGGTGCGGTCGACGACACGGCGCCTGAGTACCGCGCGGCCGACGTGGTCGTCGCGCCCTCGAGGTGGGACGGCTTGTCCCTCGCCCTCCTCGAGGCGATGGCGTGCGGTGCGACGATCGTGGCGAGCGACGTGTCCGGCAGCGAGTCCCTCGGAGATGCGGGTGTGATCGTCCGTCCGGATGACCCGAGGGGCCTCGCGGACGCGATCGCCGCGCTCCTCCTGGACCCCTCCCGGAGGGATCGTCTGGGAGCCTCGGCGCGCGCCCGGAGCGGCTCGTTCGATCTCGTTTCGACGATGCGGCAGAACCTCGATCTGTGGTCTGGGCTCACCCTCGGATCCACCGGGACCGGTGTCCGTGCCCCGACGGACCCGGTCATCGACCACTCTGGAGGGAGTTGAAGCCATGGACCCAAGCGTCGATGTCATGGTCGATCCGCGGCCTGGGATGGAGACCCCGATCCCGTACGTGTGCATGCCGGGGAGCCCGTACACGGGGTCGACCCTTCTCGGGATGCTCCTTGGCAACCATCCGGCATGCGCCTCGATCGGAGCGGCAACCGGACTCACCGCTCGCGTTGACCTCTCCACGTACCTCTGCTCGTGCGGGGCGAAGTTCACCGACTGCGGGTTCTGGGGACGGGTCGCTCAACGCACGGTCGAGCTCCAACAGCCGGTCACGGTCTTCGAGAAGGACTTCTGGAACACCCACGTGCGGGTGTCCAATCGCCGATCGCTGAACGGGCTGGCCGTGAGCTCGCTCGGGAGCGCACCCTTGGATGCGGTCCGGGATGCGGTGCTCGGCAAGGTGGGCCCCGTCGCGAAGAAGATCGCGGAAGCCAAGCTGGCGTCGTGGAGCCTGGCTCGGGCGGTCTTGGAGGAGACGGGGAAGACGATGTTCGTGGACACGGCCCGGGACCATCAGCGGCATCGGTACCTCGCGGGGATGCCGCTCCTCGACGTCAAGGTGATCCATCTCGTCCGCGATCCGCGCGGGAACGTGGCCAGCATCATGAAACATACGAAGGTCGGGGCTCGGAAGGCGGCCCGGCAGTGGCGCCACTACAACGTGGAAGCCGATCGCGTTCGACGGCGCTTCCCGCGATCGTCGTGGATGCTTCTTCGGTACGAGGACCTGTGCCAATCACCCCAGGTCACGCTCGACCGGGTGGCCGAGTTCATCGGCGTCGAACCGGTCCCCATCGCCACGTTGGTGGCACCTTCGGAGCGGCACGTGATCGGCAATTCGATGCGACTCACAGAGCTGGACGAGATCCACGAGGATCTGTCGTGGCAGCTGACCCTTCGCGGCCCGGATCTGCGGACGATCGCCAAGGTCGTCGGGCGCACCAGCCATCGACTGGGATACGACTGGCCATGAGTGAGATGAGGCCCTTGCTCGTGTTCGTGCACATCAACAAGACCGCGGGGACGACGCTGCGATACATCCTGCGCAGCTCCTACGGCGCCCGGCATTGCGACGTGGAACCGTGGCACGGCGCATGGTCCGACCCCCCCTTCTCCACCGCGGATCTCCGGCGGGTCCGCAAGCTCTACCCTCGGTTGGCGAGCATCGCCGGGCACCGGATCAGCGGTCACGTCGACCTGGAAGAGGACGGCACCGACTTCCGGTACATGACCTTCCTCCGTGAGCCGATCGCGCTCTGCGCCTCCCGCTTCCAGTACCAGCTCGACTATCGGAAGAAGCAGGGGCTCGTCTTCGAGGAGTGGATCGAGAAGGACTGGGTCCGGGACGCCCAGACGCAGCGGATCGGGGGGACCACCGATCCCAACGACGCGATCTCCGTCATCGACAGGAAGAGGATGTTCGTGGGACTCACGGAACGATTCGACGGATCTATCCTCCAGCTGCGGGCTCTCCGAGCGCCGGATCTGGATATCGCTTACGCGCCGGTCAACGTCGCCAAGAGCTCGAACGTCGCCAAAGGCCTGCTCGCAGACCCGGCAACGAGACAGATGATCGTCGACGCGAACCAGGCGGATCTCGAACTCTACGAACACGTGGAGCGAGAGGTGTACCCGGCTCAGCAGCGGGCGTACGAGACCTCGCTCTCCGGGCCCGTCGTCGCGTTCCGCGAAGGGACTCGCAAGGGCTACGATCGGCGGAACCTCGCTCTGTACGGCCTGAAGCAACGCGTGTTGCTGAAGCCGACGATCCGCCTCTATCGAGGGCGGCGGACGAGAGGGCTCGTCCAGGCACTCATGCGCTGACCCATCAGGCCGGCGAGAGCCAGCGTTCCAGGTTCATCCCGATCAGCTCGGAGGTCTTCCCGATGTCGTCTCGGAAGTGCCGGCCCAGCTCGGCCTTCAGATCTTCCGGGAGGGGGGGCGCTTTCTTCAGGTTCTTGGTCCGAAGCCGCCGGGCCATGTCCGCCGCCCGTCTCGGGATCAACGGTTCGATCGCCTTCCTGACGGAGCGGCTGGTGAACAGCTTCTCGAGCGTCCTGTTCGCCGGCATCCCGCCGATGTTGTGCGGCGTCTCGAGATCGGGGACGAAACCCGGGTAGACGCCGACGGACCGGTAGATGTCGCGCACGCATCCCAGTGCGTCCGACCGGAAGTCTTCGAACAGGAAGACATGGATCTGTTCGCGGGGGAAGCGGTCGAAGTATCGGGACAGGGCTTCGTGGTACCTGCTGATCTGCATCCAATGCGAGTCCGGGCGTGCCCAGTCGGACGAGGCGGTCAGGTCGCGAGCGGGATCCAGCCGGCGTCCGCGAGCCCGCAGGTACATCAGGTAATCCGAGTATGCCCGGTCGACGGGCTCGCGGAGGCCGCAGATGATGCGAGCCTCCGGCAGCGCCTCCCAGATCCGAGCCGCCGACTGCGGACACTCGAGGTAGATCGGTGAGGCTTCCCCGACCGCCAGGGCGTCCCCCGCGCCGGAGAACAGCTCCTCGTACGCGGCGGGTGTCTGCACGGGGAATCGGTGGAGATCGGGATCCCCGTAGAGGGGGTTGCCCTCGTCGTCCAGCCCGTAGGCGAAGTAGTTCGTCTCCTTGACCGGGCTCATGAACACCTGGGGGTGGTCGGCCAGATACCAGTACAGCGCGGTCGTGCCTGCCTTGGCGGCACCGATGATGACGAAGCTCGGGAGCACGGAAGCCTCGTCAACGAGCGGTCGTGCGGCCGTCACCGATCACCTCCTCGATCTCTCGGACCACGATCTCGATGTCTCGGTCGGTATCCAGGCCGTAGACGGGAGCTCCATCGAAGCGAAGCTTCGAGCTGAGCGCATGACGGAAGCGGACGTAGTCCTCCGGCTCCTGCTTGTCCCGTGCGGCATTCCGGGCGAGCGTGACCTCGAGGGGGGCAGAGAGATGGAAGACCATGTCGGGGGCGGGGATGTCGCGGTACAGGCGACCCTCCAGCCGCGCGAGCAACCGTCGGATCGAGAACGGCCCGGACGGCGTGGGCAGATGGGCGAGCTGGGGGCCGTCCGGCGCGCCGCTCGCATCCGATGGGTACCGGTCGCTCAGGACGATCGTCCCTTTCCCGGAGCGTGCCGCCCGAGTGAGGAGCGCGCGGCGCTCGTAGGCGAGCATCACGGACCGGACACCGAACAGGAGCGGATACGGTTTGGTGGCGGCCGGGTCGCCGTCCTCGTATCGCTCCTCCACGAACAGGGTTCGCTGCTCCGGGAACACCCGCCTGAGGGCGGGAAGGAGCACGTGCGGAAGGAACGTGATCGGCGTGCTCGGAGGCTTTCCCGCATGGACGCGGCGGACCCGATGGCTCCGACCGAGCCATCCCTCCACCTCGCCAAGGATGGTCGACTTGCCCGTCGCCTCGGATCCGACGAACGCGATCAGCGTGGCCCTGCCCGGCGTTCCTCGGCGGTCGGACGACGCGGGGAACGGGGGTGGCGATGCCGTTTCGGCTCCGGCCAGCCATCCGGCGATCTCCCGAACGGCCGCATCCAGGTGTTCCGGTGAGTCGTCCACACCCTCGACGGTCAACAGGCGTCCTCTGATCGGTTCGATCTGCGCCAGGGCGTCGAACAGCTCCACGGCGCGGGCGATCTGCCGTTCCATCTCGCGGACGTCGCTTCGCGCGAGCTCTCTCCGCCGATCCGGCCGCGTCATCGCGCGTGTGAGCAGCACGTCGATCGGCGCCTTCACGTGCACGACCAGATCGGGCAGCGGCACGAATCGAGCGAAGCGTTCGAGGTCGGCTCGCGTGAAGGGCGCATCGCTGTAGGCGAAGAGTTGGTAGGCGATGAGGATCGTGCCCTCGTCGACGAGGAACGTGGTCCGAGGGTCCGCGTTCCTCGCCATCTCGTGCATGCCGAGCTTGCGCACGATGTTGCGCCGGTAGTTGGCCTTCGCGAAGGTCGACGGAGCGTGCCGCTTCAGCCGATCGAAGGCGAAGCGAACGAAGTCCCGATCGCGATCGAGCGAACGGATGAACGAAGGAAGCGCGGACACGTCGGCGAGGAGATTGATCGCGTGCGGGTCGTCGATCCACCGACGACCGGGCCGGTCCGTTATCAGATCCGTCGCCATCCGCACCCGGCGGGCGGGAACGCCTCGCTTCACGAGGTCCCGGGCGATCGTCGTCTTGCCGGCCCCGGTGGCGCCGATGAACTCGACGATCATCGTGGGCGCGCCATGCTGCCGTTCGACGCCGCGACCTCTCGGTACACGGCCTCGGTGGCCGCACGCATGATCGGCAAGGTGAAGCGCGCAGCCATGTGACTCCGGCATCTGCGACCGACCTCTGTGCGCTCCTGGGGCGACATCTCGCGATACCGGAGGATCGCCGCGGCGAACCCCTCCACGTCTCCCGGCGCGACGAACGGGATGAAGTCCGCGCCCTCCGCGAGCTCGCGGTGTGGTGGGATCTCCGACAGGATCACGGGGCACCCGGCCGCCATGGCCTCCAGGACCGCCACCGGCAGACCCTCTCCGTGCGACGTCGACACGAACACGTCGGCGTCCGCGCACAACACGAAGACGTCGTCCCGAGGGACGAGACCCGTGAGCACGACCCGGTCCGCGAGACCGAGTTCCTGCGCACGCGCGGTGACGGCGGGGGAGAGCTCGCCGGCACCCACGAACACGGCTCGGCTTCCGGGATCCTCACCCAGGCTGCGCTGGAAGG
>JBPCPX010000167.1:0-8592 GCA_050998695.1 Actinomycetota bacterium | reverse complement strand
GTGTTGCCCTCGGGCGTCTCGACCCCGATCATGTTGCCTTCTTTCCTCGGGCGGACGCCGGGGAGCGGCGTCCGCTCGAGGAGCTCGACCCCGGCCCGCTGCATCGCGAGCGAGTACGCGCGCACGTTCCGCGGTGGGTCGACGTACCCGTCGCCGGGCGCGTACGTCGCGCCGCGGAACGTGGTCGGGTCGAGCGTGGGGTTCAACTGGGCGGCCCCCACCGCATCGACGTACCGGACATCGGTGAGTCCGGCGGCGCGCTGCATCTCGACGCGCGCGGTCGCCTCCTGCTCCTGGGAGGCGTCCGTCGCGAGGATCAGGTAGCCGAGCTCCCGAAAGCCGCTGTCGGTCCCGTAGCGCTCGCGCTGCGACCGGTAGAAGTCGATCGACCACATCCCGAGGCCGACGGTTTCGGGTGTCCCACCTTGCGCGCGGACGATGCCGGCCGCGCGCGAGGACGCGCCCTGGCCGGCCTCGCCCCTCTCGAGGACCACGACGCGTTCCGCGCCGTGCTCCTTCGCGAAGACCGAGGCCCACCCACCGATCGTGCCCGCGCCGACGACGACGAGATCGGCGGTGTCGCGGTTCGGCATGCGATCCTTCCGTTCGAAGAGGCCGAAGTCTAGGCGATGCGTACAGTGGTTCCGATGCAGCCGGCCGCGGATGCTCCCTCCAGCGAGACGCAGGGCAGGGACGTTGGCCGTCACCTGCCGGTCCCGCCCGCGCCGATCGATCACAGGATGCTCATCGAGGAGATCCTCGTCGTGTTGTCGCTCTCGGTCCTGCGACCCGCGGCGTTCGCGATCCTGTCGCTGATCGAGGCGCCGATCGCGGGCGTCGTCGTCGCGGCGGCGGATCAATCGAGCGAGGTCACGCGTCAGCTGCTCGGGATCGCTTTCGCGCTGGCGCCGGTGCTCCTCGTCGTGCATCTCGTCCGTCGGAGTGGGGAGGGCGTCGAGGTCATCGGCCTCTCCGTAGATCGGCCGGCACAGGATCTCGCGCGAGGCGCCGTCCTGTTCGCCGTCGTGGGTCTCGCCGGGATCGGGGTCTACCTCGGGGCGGTCGAGCTCGGCGTGAACCGGTTCGTCGTGCCGACGCCTCCCCTCGGGCACTGGTGGACGATCCCGGCTCTCGTCCTCGGCGCGATCGAGTCGGGTCTCCTCGAGGAGATCGTCGTCCTCGGGTACCTCGTCACGAGGCTCCGGCAGCTGTCGTGGTCACCCGCCCTCGCGATCGTCGCGAGCGCGCTCCTCCGAGGTTCGTACCACCTGTATCAGGGCTGGGGCGGGTTCGTGGGCAACTTCGCGATGGGCCTGCTCTTCGGGTTCCTTTTCCTGCGGTGGGGGAGACGCACATGGCCGTTCGTGGTCGCCCACGCACTCCTCGACATCGGAGCCGGGGTCGGATTCATCCTCTTCCGAGATCGCCTGCCCGGCTTCTAGTCACGACGGCCTGCCCAGATCCCGCCGGAATCAGGTATGATGGGTGCTTCGGATATCCGAATCAAGACCGATCCCCGGCCAGCGCGCCGGGGTTTCGTGTTTCCGGGGCCCTCCGAAGCGTCCCTATTGCCAGCCGGGGAACCAGACGATCAGCTTGAAGCGCTCGTCGGAGATCAGCTGCCAGGTCAGCACGGGCCAGAACCAGACGAACAGGCCGACGGCGGCCGCCACCACCGCCCACGAGATCGGCCGGTAGGGATGCCAGACGGAGACGGCGGGTCTGCCCGTCTCAGGATCGGTCGCCACCACCCCGCCAGGTTCTCGGACGATGAGCCTCGCGTCCGAGAGATCCCTGAGCATGTACACGAGTCCGAGCACAAGGAACGGCGTGAAAGACGCCACATAGAAGAAGAACTGCGGTCGCGCGACCAGGAGCCACGGTAGGTACTGGAGCATCACGGCCGTCAGGAAGACCCCCGCGACCCAGTCGCGCTTCCTCCACCAGGCGAACGCGAGGTACGGCAGGGACCAGAAGCTCCCCCAGAACACGACCGGGTTGCCGATCGCCAGGAGGTCCCGGATCCCCGGTCCCTCGTCCTGCCAAGTCAGCGGCAGAGGTCGTTCCATCCACAACCACGTCCAGGGGCGGGAGTAGCCGTAGTGCGTCGGTGTGAGCGCGCCGGTCTCGGGATCGACGGCAAGGGTCTTCAGGTCGGACAAGTGGTACCTCGCGACCCGGACCTGCTGTTCCAGGAACTCGCTGGCCTTCCAGTCGAAGTGATGTAGCCACGGGAGGTAGGTCACGACATAGACGATCGCCGGGACCACCACGAAGGCGACGAGCAGGGAGAAGCTCTCTTGCAGGAGCGCTCGACCGAACGCACGCCCCCTGGTCCCATCCGCGCGGAGGCGGCGAGACGTCTCCCACGCGAGCGAGATGACGATCGCGGCGAGCATCCCCATCCCACCCGACCACTTGACGGCGACGGCAGCGCCGAAGGCGACCCCGGCCGCGTATCGCCACGGACGCCACAAGGGAGATGGCACGGTGGCGTCGACGTCCTCCTCGCCGCCGGGAGGTGGCCCACGGCGCGTGCGCCGGTCGATCCATCGTCGATCGAGCACGAGGAAGAGGAAGCCGGCCACGATCCAGAGCTGGAGGTGGATGTCTAGCAACGCTTGTCGGGAGAGGACGACGCTTAGGTGCTCGAAGGCGAGCAGCAGTCCCGCGAGGAACGTCCAGAGCGGTCGCCCGAACAGCAATCGCGCGATCAATGCCACCCCCGTCACGGCGAGCGTGCCAGCGACCGCGGAACCGATCCGCCAGCCGAACGCATCCATCCCGAACGCTTTGATCCCGAGCGCGATCGTCCACTTGCCGAGTGGTGGGTGGACGAAGGAGCCCACGTCCCATTCCTGTTCGCGGAACAGTCGCTCGTTGGGCGACTCGATCTTGCAGACCTTGTCGGACCCGCCGACGAAGATGCAGGCCGCCTTCGCGTAGTAGTTCTCGTCGAACACGAGCATCGGCGGGCTCGACAGACCCCACATGCGGACCACGGCCGCTATCGCCGTGACCGCGAGGATCGCCACCCAGGGACGGTTCAGCAGACGCAACGGCGACTCGGCGCGATGGGAGCCTCGCGCCTGCGTCCCGACAGCACTCCGTTCGGCCGCCCTCAGCGCGGGCGATCCTTGAGTCGAAACACGAACTGCAGACCCTGGAACTCCTCGGTGATCGACGCGCTCTTGTTGTCGACGAGTCCCGCGTCGAGGCCGATCCGCTGCACCGTGTCGAAGTCGAGGTCGTTCGCGACCGAGGAAGCCTTCTTCGGCCAGGCGACCCAGAGTCGGCCCGCCGGGTCCAGCCCGGCCGCGAGCTTCGAGAAGCGCGACCGCAGATCCCGCTCGTCGGTCACGAACACCAGGGCGACGTCCATGGGGGTGCCGGCGCGCCCGAGGCGCCGTACGCCGGTGGGGAGGGGATCGAGGATGTCGTCGAAGCCCTCGGGCGCGCCGGCGACGTGCACTCGCCCGCCCTCGCGGATCCCGAGCTTCTTCGGGAGCGGGGTGGAGGAGTAGTCCTTGTGCGCCTGGGCCATCTGCCCATGGTAGGCGGAGGCGAACGTGGGACCATCGCCCCGTGGGCGGCGTTCTCTACCTCGTCGGCACGCCGATCGGGAACCTCGGCGACCTCTCGGAGCGGGCGCGCGAGACGCTGTCGTCGGTCGCGCTCGTCGCCGCGGAGGACACCAGGCGCAGCGGCCGACTGCTCCGTGGCCTCGATATCCGGAAGCCGCTGGTATCGATGTTCGAGGGGAACGAGGAGGAGCGCGCGGCCGAGCTCGTCCAACGTCTCGAGGCGGGCGAGGACGTCGCGGTGGTCACGGATGGGGGGATGCCGAGCATCTCGGACCCGGGATACCGGGTCGTGCAGCTCGCGGTGGAGCGCGGCATCGACGTACGCGTCATCCCGGGTCCGTCGGCCGCGATCGCCGCCCTCGTGCTCTCGGGCCTCCCGACCGATCGGTTCGTGTTCGAGGGGTTCCTGCCGCGCCGCCCCGGTGATCGCGGTCGGCGGCTGCAGGCACTCCGGGAGGATCCGCGGACCATCGTGTTCTTCGAGTCGCCCCGGAGGCTGCCCACGCTCCTCCGTGAGATCGGCGCGACGCTGGGGGACCGGAGGGTCGCTGTCTGTCGCGAGCTGACGAAGCTGCACGAGGAGGTCCTCCGAGGCCGCGCCGGCGAGATCCTCGAGGTGATCGGTGACCGACAGCTGAAGGGCGAGGTGGCCGTCGTCGTCGAGGGCGAGCGCGATCCGGCTCCACCGGATCCCGCCGCGCTTCTCAGCGAGGTCCGAGAGCTCGTCGAGCAGGGGATGCGGACGCGCGACGCCGCTCGCGACGTGGCGGAACGCCACGGCGCGAGCGCCAACGAGCTCTACCGGGCCGCTCTCTCCGAGGGTTGATCTGCCTCGCTCTCGGCCGGTGTTGCGCCTCCCTACACTGCCGATCATGTCCGAGACGTCCCCACGCGTCGTCCCGCCGACACAGCTCCCCCCGCGGCCGAACGAGCCCGAACCCTCCCACTCGCCGCTCTTCGCCGCCTTCATCTTCATCTTCCTCCTGGCGATCGTCCTCGGCGTTCTCGCCGTCGTCTCGCTCCTGCAGGACCCGGACGGCACGGTCGATCTCGCCGATGGCCCCGTTCCTTCATCGAGCCTGCCCCCGACCGCCACGCCTTCGCCCACCACATCCCCCTCGCTCACACCGACGCCGAGCCCCCGGCCGGAGGTCGACGGTGCGTTCCGTTTCTGGAAACGGGTCGCCGGCGCCCCGGTTCGCTGGAACCCGTGCGAGCCGATCACGTATGCACTGAACACGGCCGGGGCGCCCTCGCCGGTGCGGGCGGACCTGAGAGAAGCCATCCGCCGGGTGACGCGGGCGACCGGCATCCGCTTCCGGTCCGTGGGCACGACGAGGGAGACGTTCGTCCGCGCGTACCAGCGGATGCGGTTCCGCGGTGTGATCAGGAAGGCCGCGCTCATCGTGATCTGGGTCGATCACGACGACTACCAGTCGATCCTTCGCCAGCTGCGCGACCCTCGACCGTCGATCGCGTTCGCCAAGACGATGGCGGGTCTCTTCGCGAACCGTGATCAGTACTTCGGCGGGATCGTCGTGATGGACGGGGACGCGACCGCGAGGCGGGGCTTCGGCGATTTCTACGCGCACGGTCGGTGCTGCTCCACGAGCTCGGACACATCATGGGGCTGAACCACGTGAGGGATACCGACCAGCTCATGTACTCGGGGCGCCACCCGAACTTCCGCGTCCGGGACTTCGGCGCCGGCGACCTCGAGGGGCTCCGGCGGCTCGGTGTGGACGCCGGCTGCATCGAGTGACCCCGGTACGATGACCGGCCATGGGCCGGGACGTCTTCTACATCACCACGCCGATCTACTACCCCAACGACGTGCCCCACATCGGACACGCCTACGATGCCGTGGCCGCCGACGTGATCGCACGGCACCACCGTCTCCGGGGGGAAGAGGTCTTCCACCTCACCGGGACGGACGAGCACGGCCTGAAGCTGCAGCGCGCTGCCGAGGAAGCCGGCATGGACCCCCAGCGGTGGGTGGACGAGATGGAGCCACGGTGGCGAGAGGTCTGGCAGCGCTTGGACATCTCCTACGACGACTACATCCGGACGACCGAGCCTCGCCACAAGGCCGTAGTAGTCAAGTTGCTTGACCAAGTTCATCGCAACGGCCGGGACGACATCTACCTGGATACCTACGAGGGCCTCTACTGCGTCTCCTGCGAGCTCTACTACGCCGAGGGGGACCTCCTGGAAGGGGGTCTCTGCCCCATCCACGAGCGCCCGGTCGAGCTGATGAAGGAGCAGAACTACTTCTTCCGGCTCTCCGCCTATCGGGACCGCCTCCTCGAGCACTACGAGCAGCGCCCGTCGGCGGTGGAGCCCGAGGTGAGGAGGAACGAGGTGCTCTCGTTGATCCGGGGCGGCCTCCAGGACTTCTCGATCAGTCGGACCAACTTCGACTGGGGTATCGCCCTGCCGTGGGATCCCGACCACGTGACGTACGTCTGGTTCGACGCCCTGACCAACTACATCACCGCGGCGGGCTACGGGTCCGATGAGGAGCGGTTCCGGAGGATCTGGCCCGCCAACATCCACCTGATCGGCAAGGACATCCTCCGTCAGCACGCGATCTACTGGCCGGCCATGCTGATGGCCGCCGACATCGAGCCGCCCGACCAGGTGTGGGCTCACGGCTTCCTCACGGTCGGGGGGAAGAAGATGTCGAAAACCAACGCCACCGGCATCCACCCGTTCGAGCTCCTCGATCGGTTCGGCGTCGACTCCTACCGTTGGTACTTCCTGCGCGAGGTCCAGTTCGGGCAGGATGGGTCGTTCTCCCTCGAGTCGATGGTGGACCGGCACAACGCCGAGCTCGCGAACGGGATCGGCAACCTCGCCTCTCGGGTCCTGGCGATGCTCGGCTCCTACTTCGACGGGGCGGTTCCGGAGGCCACCGTCGAGGGCGCCGAGTCCGACCTCCCACAGGTGATCGCCGATGCCACCCGGCGCTACGAAGAGGAGATGCTGCTCGTGCGGCCCACCGCCGCGCTCGCCGCCGTCTACGACGTCGTCGTGCGGGCCAACCGCTACATGGTCGAGCGATCGCCCTGGGCACTTGCGAAGGACCCTGCGAGAAGAGACGAGCTCGGCTCGATCCTCTACGCCTCCGCCGAGACCCTTCGTGCGCTCGCGATCCTGATCTCCTGCGTGATGCCGAGCGCCGCCGGGCGTCTGTGGGAGCAGCTCGGCATCGAGGAAACCCTCGAGTCGCAGCGGCTCGCGAACGTCGGGGCCTGGGGGCGGATGGTGCCGGGCACGAAGACCACCAAAGGCGCGAGCCTTTTCCCGCGCGTCGACGCCGACGACTGAGCGGATCGAAGCGCCCCGGCGAAGCCGGCGGATGTTTCACGTGAATCCCCTCGGATGCACCCGAAGTTGAGACCGCCTATCATCGCGCGCCGATGGGCGGACCCAACCCTGAACTCCCGGTGCAGAGGGGAGCAGTGGACACACCCACTGCCACCTGTTCCTGGCGGACCGGGAACCTTCACTCGTGGTCGAGGCTGCCCGGGATGCCGGTGTCGATCGGCTCATCTGCGTCGGCGTGGACCCCGCGACCTCCGCCCGCTCGCTCGAGATCGCCGGTTCCATCGCCGGCGTCTTCGCGACGGCCGGGATGCATCCCCACGACGCCGAGCTCTTCGACGCGGCGGCGGGGGCGAGGATCGAGGAGCTCCTCCACGACCCCCGCGTGGTGGCGGTCGGGGAGTGCGGCCTCGACTTCTACCGGATGCGATCGCCCGCCGAGGGCCAGATCCGAGCGCTGAAGGTCCATATCGCGCTGTCCAACGAGACGGGCAAACCGATGGTGGTACACGTCCGCGACGCATGGCCCGATGTCCTTCGAGTCCTGGATGAGGGTTCGGCCGAGCGCGTCGTGATCCACTGCTTCAGCGGCGACGCGACGATCGCGAGAGAGTGCGCCGAGCGCGGGTACTGGATCAGCTTCGCGGGCAACGTCACCTATCCGAAGAACGAGCACCTGCGCCAGGCGGCACGCGCGGTGGAGATCGACCGCCTCCTCGTCGAGACCGACTCTCCATTCCTCGCTCCACAGAAGCTTCGGGGAACGGAGAACGAGCCGGCGAACGTCGTGTTGACCATCGCCGAAGTGGCTCGCGTGCGCGAGGAAGACGTGCGGATCGTTTCGGAGGCGACGGCGCGCAACGCGAACGTCGCGTTCCCGGGACTCTCCTAGGCGTTTCCGCTCTCGAACGGATGTTCGGTGCTCAAGGTTGCAGTGAGAGTTGAGGGTTTGCTAGCGTGCGTTTTCCACAACAGCTTTCGAGGCCCGGTCCGGCTCCGACCGATCCGGCGCTTCGAGGGAGGAGCGGGCGACAGATGGATGACGATCGGATCACGGCTCGGACGAACCCTCGGGTTCCGCGTGTGATGTCGTCGGCGAACAGTCGTCTCGTCGGTGTGGGGGTCTGGATGGTGGACGGAGCGGAGGGGCTCGGTCGGAAGCGCTCGAGCCTCGCCGCCGGAACTTCGGTTTCCGTCGGAGGCGTCGGGACATCCTCGGCCATGTCCGTGCGGGCTCTCGCGTTCGGGGAAGGTGCGCGAGGACTCGATGCACGCGGATCGGGTCGGGGAGCTCCTCTCGGCCATGGGGATCGTGCCCGAGGCTGACGTCGTCCGCACACCATCCAGCGCCCCCCTTCACGTTCGGTCCGGGGCCTTCGGCCCGGGACCGAACCGTTTCGCACCTGACTACGCTCCGGCGGTGAAGAGCGATGACCCAGCCTCGTTCGGTGCGGGCGCGCTACGGGCGCTCGCCGACAGGCACGGGATCCGGCCCAAGCGCTCGCTCGGGCAGCACTTCCTGATCGACCCCAACCTGGCGCGCGCGATCGCGTCCGACGCAGGTGTCGGGCCGGGCGACCAGGTGGTGGAGGTCGGCGCCCGCACCGGCTCCCTCCCACCCACACTCCCCAAAACCGGCGCCCACGTACCGCGGATCGAAATGGGCCAGTCGCCCCTCCCC
>JBPCPX010000120.1:0-4379 GCA_050998695.1 Actinomycetota bacterium | reverse complement strand
AGGTGTTGACGGTGTACCTCGGAGACACACTCGGTCTCTATCGTGCCCTCGAGCGAGCCGGCTCGATGACGGCCGCCGAGCTCGCGAAGGAGACGGGGATCTTCGATCGATACGCGAGAGAGTGGCTTGAGCAGCAGGCCGCGGCTGGCATCTTGACGACCGAGGACGTGACGGCCGACGCCGAGGAACGCCGATACCAACTTCCTCCCGGTCATATCGAGCCGCTCCTCGACCTCGACAGTCCCTACTCGATCGCACCTCTCTGCAAGTCCTTCGTTGCTGTGTCCAGCGCCATGCCCGAACTCGTCGCCGCGTTCCGCTCCGGAGGCCTCGTCCCCTGGAGTGCCTACGGCCGCGACATGGTGGAGGCGCAGGGAGATTTCAACCGACCGTGGCTCGTCGGTTCCCTCGGCACCGAGTACCTCCCCTCGATCCCGGATCTTCACGCACGGCTGACGAGCGAACCCGGGGCCAGGGTCGCCGACGTCGCATGCGGCGTCGGGTGGGCGGCGATCTCGCTCGCCAAGGCCTATCCGAACATCACCGTCGACGGCTTCGACCTCGACGAGCCGTCGATCGAGATCGCCTCGCGGAACGCGCAGGAGGCGGGCTTGTCCGACCGCGTCCGGTTCCAGGCGAAGGACGGGGCTGCTCCGGGTCTGGAGGGCACATACGACCTCGCGATCGTGGTGGAGGCGATCCACGACCTCTCGCGACCCGTCGCCGTCCTGGCCGGCATCAGGCAGATGCTGACGCCCGGCGGGACGTTGATCGTCGCCGACGAGCGAACCGAGGACTCGTTCACGGCACCGGCGAGCGAGACCGAGCGGCTCTTCTACGCCTACAGCGTCCTCTGCTGTTTGCCCTCCGCGATGGACGATCACACGTCGGCAGCGACCGGCACCGTCATGCGGCAGACGACGTTCGAGAGGTACGCAAAGGAGGCCGGGTTCGAGGAGGTATCGGTCATGCCCATCGAACACGACTTCCTGCGCTTCTATCGTCTCGACCGCTAGCCTCACGGCCACCGGGTCTCTGGCGCGAGCCTCCCCGGGAGAGATGACACTCGCCGGTAGACTGGCCTCCAGGTGGGCGCCGAGAGTCCCAAAGACGAATGCGGCTTGTTCGGGGTGTGGGCCCCGGGTGAGGACGTCGCTCGTCTGACGTATTTCGGGCTCTTCGCCCAACAGCACCGCGGCCAGGAATCGGCGGGCATCGCGGTCTCCGACGGCCACAACATCCTGATCTACAAGGACCTCGGGCTGGTCGCCCAGGTCTTCAACGAGGCCACGCTCACGACCCTCCAGGGGGACCTCGCCGTCGGTCATACGCGGTACTCGACCACCGGCTCCACCACCTGGGACAACGCTCAGCCGGTCTTCAAGAACGACGGCGTGCGGGCGCTCGCGCTGGGGCACAACGGGAACCTCGTGAATACGGGCGAGCTGGTCTCCAGGCTGGGTCACTCCTCCGCCGCGACGACCGACTCCGACCTCGTCGCAACGATGCTCGCGTCCGAGATGGCCCATCACGACCTCGAAGGGGCGGCGATGCGGGTACTGCCCGAGCTCGAGGGCGCTTTCTGCTTCGTGATGGCCGACGAGCGCTCGGTCTTCGCCGCCCGGGACCCCCACGGCCTCCGGCCGCTCGCCGTTGGGAAGCTCCCCAAGGGATTCGTTGTCGCTTCAGAGACCTGCGCCCTCGACATCGTCGGCGCCACGTTCATCCGTGAGGTGGAGCCTGGCGAGTTGATCCGGATCGACGATCGCGGGCTCCATTCCTCGCGTTTCGCCCAGAGCCCGCGCAAGGCGCTGTGCATCTTCGAGTTCGTCTACCTGTCGCGGGCCGACTCGCGGATGAAGGGGGTCTCGGTGCACGAGGCGAGGCGGGAGATGGGCAGGATCCTCGCCGCCGAGCACCCGATCGACGCCGATCTCGTGATCGCCGTGCCCAACACCGGCCATTCGGCCGCCCAGGGGTTCTCGGAGGTCTCCGGGATCCCGTACGGCGACGGTCTCCACAAGAACCAGTACGTGGGCCGGACGTTCATCCAGCCGTCCCAGTCGCTTCGCGAGCGTGGCGTGAAGCTGAAGCTGAACCCGCTGCCGGACACGATCAGGGGCAAGCGCCTGATCGTCGTCGACGACTCGATCGTGCGGGGGACCACGACGAGGCAGATCGTCGCGATGCTCCGCGAGGCGGGCGCCGCCGAGGTCCACATCCGGATCACGTGCCCGCCCATCCGCTGGCCCTGCTTCTACGGGATCGACATGAGCACGCGTGCGGAGCTCGTCGCGGCCGACCTGGCGGTCGATGAGATCCGTGCGTACGTCGGCGCCGACTCCCTCGGCTACCTCTCGCTCGAGGGCTTGGTCCGGGCGACGGGGGAACCCGCCCAGGATTTCTGTCGCGCATGCTTCGACGGGGAGTACCCGATCCCCGTCCCGGAGCACGCCGGCAAGTTCGTGCTGGAGGATCAGCTCCGGCTCCCGACGGCGTGAGCCCGGCCTACCGCGACGCCGGGGTCGACACCGAGGCCGGAGCCGAAGCGGTCGCCCTGATCGCCGATCTCGCCGCGAAAGCCCGGCGCCCGGAGGTCGCCGATCAGGTGGGTGGCTTCGCCGGGCTCTATCGGCTCGACGAGGGCAGGCTCCTGGCGGGGGCGACGGACGGCGTGGGGACGAAGCTCGAGATCGCGCGACAGGCCCGCCGGCTGGACACCGTCGGGATCGACCTCGTGGCGATGTGCGCCGACGACGTGGCCTGTACGGGCGCCGAGCCGTTGTTCTTCCTCGACTACCTGGCCGTGGGCAAGGTAGAGCCCACGCGCGTGGCCTCGATCGTCGAGGGCGTAGCGGAAGGATGCCGCCGGGCGGGGTGCGCGCTCCTCGGAGGCGAGACCGCCGAGCACCCCGGCGTGATGGAAGAAGACGCGTTCGACCTGGCGGGGTTCTGCGTCGGGATCGTGGACGAAGCCTCGCTCCTCGGTCCGCATCGGGTCGAGGAGGGGGACGTCCTCGTCGGGCTCGCCTCCAGCGGCCTGCACGCGAACGGGTACTCCTTGGTGCGCTCCGCGCTCCTGCCGGCCTTCGATCTCGGTGACATCCCGCCCGGACTCGACCGACCGCTCGCGGACGAGCTGCTCGAGCCGTGCGAGATCTACGCCCCGGAGGTCGTCTCCCTCGCACGCGACGGACTGGTCCACGCGGCCGCCCACGTCACCGGCGGCGGTCTCGTCGAGAACCTTCCCCGCGCGCTGCCCGATGGCCTCGGGGTGACGATCCACCGCGGCACCTGGCCCGAGCAGCCGATCTTCGCGCTCGTTCAGGGGTCCTCGGGGGCCTCCGATGACGACATGTTCGCCACCTTCAACATGGGGATCGGCATGGCGCTTCTCGTCGCGCCGGGGTCGGTCGAGGAGGTGCTCGCCCGCGGCTCGGGTCGGGCGGTCCGGATCGGCGAGGTGTCGTCCCCGTCCGGCGTTCGCCTCGTGTGACGATGTCGTTGCGCTTCGCCCGCACTGCCTCATGATGACTACGTGTTCATCCCCCGAGCTGAGACCATCGGTCGAACGGTGGACGCCGAGCGGCCCAGGCGAAACGACCCGTTGGACGTATCCAGCGCCGGGCGCCGGAGGCCGTAGGGATAGGTGAGATGAACGCACACGCAGATGGGAGCGGAAGCGTCCTCGTCGTCGACGACGAACCACAGGTCGCGTGGGTCCTTCGATTCACGCTGGAGCACGAGGGCTACCGGACCTTCACGGCCAGCAACGGCGTGGAGGCTCTCGAGGAGCTCGCGAAGCACCACCCGATGCTCATGGTGCTCGACCTGATGATGCCGGAGATGGACGGCTGGGCGGTGCTCAAGGAGATGATGAAGCTTCCTCTCGCGGAGCGGCCTCGTGTCGTGATCGTGAGCGCGCTTACCGGCCCGGACGACAAGGAGAAGGCCACCGCACTCGGTGCGGATGCGTTCGTCCCGAAGCCGTTCGACGTCGAGGAGCTGATCGGCGTCCTCGGCGGGCTCTCGAAGGCTTCCTAGCCCTCGACGACCTTGCCGTAGCGCACGCCGCGCGCTGGTACTCGCACATCCGACCCGTCCTTCTTCCGAACGAAGTAGGTCTCGGCGTCCTCGTCCCAGCGTTCGAGCATGCCGACCACCTCGCCCAGGTAGCCGTTGGGGAGCTCGAACTGGAAGGAGACACGCTTGCCGAGGTCGTCGGGCGTGACGAGGTTCCGGCCGGGCATGTCTCTCTCCTATGTCAAGCGGCGTCGCTGAAGCAAGCTTCAGCAGCCGTGTCAGCGTCGACCAGGAGAGCCCGGAAGACGACGTCGGATAGTTTGCGCTTGAGCGCGCGGATGGCTTCCATCTTCGTG
>JBPCPX010000117.1:0-19571 GCA_050998695.1 Actinomycetota bacterium | reverse complement strand
CGGGTTCACGCCCATCTCGCCGTACCCGCGAAGCACCAGCGGACGCACGTAGCAGGCGTTGAGCTTGTTGGCGAGGATCACGTCCTTGGTCGCCTGCGTGATCGCCTCGCGCGAGTACGGGATCTCGGTGTGGTACAGCTTCGCGGACCGGAAGAGGCGCTTCAGATGCTCGTCGAGGTGCCAGACCGCCGCGCCGCGCGCCGTCTCATAGGCCCGGATCCCCTCGAAGACTCCGCTCCCGTAGTGGACGGCATGGGAGAGAACGTGGATCTGGGCGTCGTGCCACGGCACCAGCTCGCCGTCCATCCAGATCTTCTCGACCTCTGTGATCGGCACCGTGCCCTCCTCTTGTCCTCTTCATCTTCGCTGCTGGCGTCCGGCCGACCGGACAAGGGGTGACAAGGATACCCGGCGCCCGTCAGGGCAGGTCGTAGGCGTACCACGCGATCGCGACGTCCCGTCCCCCGGGCGGGTCCAACGTTCCCCAGCGCTCCGCCGCCCACGCACGGAGCTCGGCAACGGCCTCGCGTCGCCTCTCCTCGTCGACCTCCCAGGTCCACGAGTGCATGCCGGCCGCCATCTGGTCGAGGAACTCCCCCATCGTTTGGGCGACGCGTTCGGTGATCGTGGGCAGGGACCGAGCCGAGGCACCGTGCTCCCGGAACGCTCGCTGGATCGCGCCGGTCTCCCAGGCGTCGAGCGCATCGCCGAAGGACGGGCGGCCGACCCGTTCCATGAACCGTTCCGTCAGCTCGTGCCACGTCTCGGGAACCTGACCGCTCGAGACCAGCACCGGCCCGCCCCGAGCGACCACACGAGCGAGCTCCCCCACGACCTCTCTCCAGGCCGGCACCAGATGCAGGACGTGACGGACGACCGCCCCGCCGAAGCTGTCGTCGGAGAAGGGCAGCGCCGTCGCGTCTCCGACGACGAGCGGGAACGGCGCCCGCCCACCGGCTTTCTCGACGAGCTTGCCGAGCATCGGCGCGGAGAGGTCGAGTCCGACGAGCGGCACGCCCGCGGCCGCGAGCGGCAGCGCGACGAGCCCGGTGCCGACGCCGATCTCGAGGATCCGACCGCGATCCCGGAGCTCGTTCGCGAGCAGCACGGTCATCTCCCGGGAGGCCTCCTCGGAGAGGCCTCGCGTGCGGTCGTAGTACTCGACCGCACGGTCGAACGGGACGGAGCCGCTCACGACTTCGGGATCTCCTTCCGTGGGTCGACGAACGGCAGCGCCGCCACGGTCGCCGGGCGAACCCCGCCGCTCGCCTGGAGCGCCAACGGGGTTCCCACGCCCTGGTGAGAAGCCGGCACCCACGCGTACCCGATGTTCCGCTCGAGGCGGGGTGACCATGCCCCGGCGGTCACGCGACCGATCGGTCCATCCCCCGGTTCGTGCACGGGCCAAGGATCGTTGAGCGCGCCCTCGTCCGTCATCGGGTCGCCGCCGATATCGATGCCGACGAGCTTGCGATCGACACCATCCTCTGCGATCCCCCTGAGGGCGTCCTTGCCGATGAAGTCGCCTTCCTGGTCGAGCTCGACGAGCCGCTCCAGCCCGGTGACGTGGAACGGCGTGTCCTCCGTTCGCATATCCGAGCCGTAGTTGAAGATGCCGGCTTCGATGCGGCGCGCCTCCGACGGCGCGATCGCCCGGATGTCGAACGGCGCGCCCGCTTCCTCGACCATCCGCCACAGTTCGTCGCCACGCGAGGAGTCCCGCAGGTAGATCTCGTAGCCCACTTCCCCGGTCCAGCCGGTGCGCGAGACGACGAGCGGGATGCCGTTCAGCTCTGCCTCGGCGCACCAGTAATAGCGGAGGTCGGCGATCTCGTCGCCGAGGAGGTCGCGAACCACGTCCTTCGAGCGAGGGCCCTGGATCTGCATC
This sequence comes from Actinomycetota bacterium, assembly GCA_050998695.1. GTDB lineage: Bacteria > Actinomycetota > UBA4738 > UBA4738 > HRBIN12 > JAJNBA01. The sequence continues at coordinate 17,683 of JBPCPX010000117.1, read as the reverse complement.
GGCGACACGTCCGCCTCGACGACGTCGACGTCCATCTTGGCCAGGGCGGCCACTCCTTTGGCGAACAGGAGCGCATCGGAATCCGCCAGCGCCAGCCAGAACCGGTCCTCCTCGAGCCGCAGCAGCACCGGGTCGTTGACGATGCCCCCGCGACTCTCCGTGAGCAGCACGTACATGCACTGGCCGACCGCGCAGGTCGTGAGGTCGCGGCACGTGAGCAGGTTCGTGAACGCCAGCGCGTGCGGGCCGGAGATCTCGACGCAGCGCTCGACCGCGACGTCCCACATCGTCACGTGGTTCAGCAGCGCCCAGTATTCGGCGACCGGGTCGTCGTACAGCGTGGGCAGCAGCATGTGGTTGTACAGGCCCCAGCTCCGGCATCCGGCGCGTTTCGTCGCCTCGAAGTACGGGGACTTCCGGTACCAGGGCTGGATGTAGAAGGTGAACGTTTCTGACATCGAAGCTCCTCGGTGAAGGGACCGCGGGAGCCTACGATGCAGGCGACGTCAAGAACCGCGGTGTCCTGTCCGATGGGGGATCGGAGGTCTGTGCCCATGTCACCGACGAGCGCCGAGCGATCGAAGGGCCACAAGGTGGCGACCGACCGCGTAGCCGAGCTCCCGTATCGCTCGCTGGTCGAGGCCGTCCCCGCGATCGTCTACATCGATCCTGTCGGCCCCGACGCCACCTCACCCACCTACGTGAGTCCGTTCATCGAGCAGTTGCTCGGCTATCCGCCCGAGGTCGCGACCGGCGATCCGGAATGGTGGGCGGAGGCGCTCCATCCCGACGACCGCGAGCGTGTGCAGGCGGAGTGGCGGAGGAGCGACGACACGGGACAGCCCTACGCCGGGGAGTACCGCCTGATGGCGGCGGACGGACGAACCGTGTGGATCCGCGACGAGGCGGTCCTCCTTCGGGATGAAGAAGGCAACCCCATGCACTGGCAGGGCGTGATGCTGGACATCACCGTTGCCAAGCAGGCGAACGACGACCTCACCCGCGCGCTCGCCCTGGAGCGGCAGGCCACCGAGGACATGCGCCGGGCCGACGAGATCAAGACGACGTTCCTCACCGCGGTGTCCCACGACATCAGGACCCCGTTGTCCGCCATCCTCGGGAACGCCCTCACCCTGGAGGAGGGCGACCGGCTCGGCATCACCGAAGAGGAACGGAAGCAGCTGATCCACAGCCTGGCGGCGAAAGCACGTCGCTTGAACACGATCGTGACCGACCTTCTCGACACCGAGCGCTTGGCGCGGGGCGTCGTGGAGCCCAAGCTCCAGGAGATCGCCGTCGGACGGCTCATCTCTCTCCTCGTCTGGGATTCGGAGGCGATGGCCGGCCGTCAAGTGCACGTGGACGCCGGATCGGTGACGGCGTGGATCGATCCGCAGATGATCTCTCGGATCGTCGAGAACCTGCTGATGAACGCCGCCCGACACACGCCACCCGAGTGTCAGGTGTGGGTCAAGGTCCTGCCCGAGGACCAGAACGTGTTGATCGCGGTCGAGGACGACGGACCGGGCATCCCCGAGGAGCACCGGGAGTCGGTGTTCCGACCGTTCGAGCACGGCCCGATGACCTCGGTGCACGATCCCGGGGTTGGCGTCGGGCTCTCGCTGGTGGCCAAGTTCGCCGAGCTCCACCATGGGCGCGTCTGGATCGAGCAACGGGAAGGTGGTGGCGCCTCGTTCAAGGTGCTCATCCCGAGGGGAGACCCGGAGGTCGTGCCACACGACGCCGTCGACCGATGATGCCCGCGATCCAGCGAGGCATCTCGCGGAAGGGTCCTCGCGGGTCCGGTGAGAACATTCACGTAGGGGCTCGAACACGCCGATGCTTCCACCGAACCCCCTCTCGGAGGATCTGAGTACCCCATGAGCAGATCGACACCGCTCGACGAGCGCGATCTCCCACTCTTCGACGCGGGGTTCCACCATGTGCTGAGCTCGATGCCGGGCGTGGCGTATGTCGAGGCCGAAGGCCGGACGGGAAAGGTCGCGTACATGAGCCCCCGGATCGAGGAGCTGATCGGGTATCCGCCGGAGCGATTCGTCGATTCGAGGGATCTCTGGTTCACCCTCGTCCATCCGGACGACCGGGAGCGCGTGGAGGCGGCCGAACAGGCGGCGGATGCCACGTCGTCGCCGTACCGGGAGGAGTACCGCATGATGACCGCCGACGGCCGGACCGTGTGGGTCCGAGACGAAACGGTGCACGTCAAGGCGGCGGAGGGACGCCCGGCGCACTGGATCGGGCTCATCGTGGACATCACCCGCGAGAAGGAAGCGGAGTCACACGCCGCCGCAGCGGAGCAGCGCTACCGGACGTTGATCGAACGGCTCCCGATCGTGACCTACATCGACGTCCCGGATGAGAGCCTCGCCAATCTCTTCGTCAGCCCACAGATCAACGACCTGCTCGGGCGTCCCTCCGGAGCGACGGGCGACGAGTGGGCGGAGCGGGTGCATCCGGAGGATCGCGAGCGAGCACGACAGGAGACGGTGGACGGCGTTCGCTCGGGGAAGCCGTTCACCCTCGAGTACCGGATGATCCGAGACGACGGGCGCGTGATCTGGGTGAGCGATTCCGCGACCACCGTTCGGAACGAGCGAGGCGAGCCCGAATACGTCCTCGGATCCTTCTACGACATCACACAACGGAAGGAAGCGGAGCTCCGGCTGCAGGAGCTCGAGCGCCGCTACCGCAGCCTCGTGGAGCAACTGCCCGCCGTCACCTACATGGACACGGCCGACGAGGAGATGTCCTCGATCTACGTGAGCCCGCAGGTCGAGACGATCCTCGGTCTGTCGGCCGACGCGTTCGTCACCGACGGCGCGTGGTCCGCTCACCTCCATCCCGACGATCGCGAGCAGGCGGTGCAGTCACTCCGCGATGCGATCCGCGCCGGCGATCCGTTCACCCTCGAGTACCGGATGATCCGACCGGACGGCAGCATCGTCTGGATCCGGGACCGCGGTTCGGTGGTCATGAACGAGGCGGGTGACCCCGCGTACGTGCAGGGCCTGTACGAAGACATCTCGGAGCAGAAGCGGCTCGAGTCGGAGCTCCGGTCGGAGGCCGTGAAGTTCAAATCGCTGGCCGAGCGGATCCCCGCCGTCGTCTACATCGAGGGCGAGGGCGGGTCGGACGACGCACCGTTCTACATGAGTCCACAGTACGAGGAGCTGTTCGGCTACACGCCGGACGAACGCCAGGCGAACCCGACGCTGTGGCGGGAGCTCCTGCACCCGCAGGATCGCGAGCGTGCGATCGAGGCGGCGAAGCGCTCGTACGAAGAGGGCGGCTTCAGCGAGGACTATCGGATGGTGGCTCGAGACGGACGGATCGTCTGGGTCCACGACGAGACCGTGCTGATCCGGGACGACGAGGGGAATCCCTTGTTCTGGCAGGGCGTGCTGTACGACATCAGCGAGCAGAAGCGAGCCGAGCAGGAGCTGGCGCAGGCGCTCGAGATGGAGCGCCGTGCCGTCGACCGGCTCCGCGAGGCGGACGACATGAAGAACACGTTCCTGACCGCCGTGTCCCACGACCTGCGGACGCCTCTGTCGGCGATCCTCGGGAGCGCGATCACGCTGGAGAGCGCCGATGAGCTCGGGATCGCCGAGGAAGATCGCCAGCAGCTGATCCGGAGCCTCGCGAAGAAGGCCAGGCGCCTCACCGCGATGGTCAACGACCTCCTCGACATGGATCGCCTGACACGGGGTCTGGTGCAACCACGGCGAGAGCTGATGGATCTGGGCGCCCTGCTCGGTCGCACGGCGGCCGAGTCAGACGTCCTCGACGAACGCACGGTCCACGTCCATGCCGAGCCGGTCGATGCCTGGATCGACGAGTCGATGGTCGTGAGGATCGTGGAGAACCTGCTCGTGAACGCCGTGAAGCACACACCGCCGACGGCGACGATCTGGGTCGGGGCGCGCCGGGTGCCGGACGGTGTGGTCCTCCGGGTCGAGGATGACGGACCGGGGGTCGCCGCCGACGAGCGAGATCGGCTCTTCGAGCCGTTCGAGCGAGGTGAGCGCGCGGCGCCCTCGCCGGGCCTCGGCGTCGGCCTGTCGCTGGTGGCTCGATTCGCGGACGCACACGGGGGTCGGGCGTGGGTGGAGGATCGTGAAGGCGGCGGTGCCTCGTTCCGGGTGCTGTTCCCCGATCCGACGAGCCGTCCGCTCGTTTCCTAGGGGTTCGCGGTCCGGTCTGCGACGACGCGTTCCGCCGGCCCGAATCCGAACGCCTGGTCCGCCTGATGCGGCGGAGGACCCGGGTGTCGCAGCGCGCCGGCCATGATGAGCGCGGCGACGACCGTCATAGCACCGCCGATGTAGTAGGCGGTGCGGGGCCCGAGCACCTCGACGATCGGACCCCCGGCGGTGAGCGAGACCGCGAGTGCGATCAGCGTCGCGGCCTCGACGGCCCCCGCCACTCGGCTGCGAACATCGTCGGGGGTACGTCGCTGGAGCAGCCCCTGCTCGGCCACGCTGGCGAAGCCCTCGCAGATCCCCTCGGCGACCATGAGCGCGAGCGCGGCGATCCACACGGGCGACCATCCGATCCCGAACATGATCAGACCGCCGAGGAGCACGGAGACGAGGAGGGTCCGGGGTTCTCGCTCGGCGGTGAGCCAGCGAGCCGCGAACACCGCGCCGAGAGCGGCGCCTCCTCCCCAGAGCGCGGAGATCAACCCGTATCCGAACGCACCCTTGCCGAACTCGTCCGCGTAGGGCAGCTCCGCTACGAGGATCAGACCGACGCCGAGGAGCAAGACCGACCACCCGAGGAGGATCGCCCGGAGCACCGGGTCGCTCATCGCGTAGCGGAAGCCGGCCCGGATCCCGGGGTGCTCCTGCTTCTCCGACCGTTCGTCGTTGAACCGGCCCGGCGCGGTCCCGATGAGCCACGCCGAGAAGAGGAACGAAGCCGTGTTGAGACCGAACACGAAGGCGCCCGCACCGAGCAGCCGATCGGGGGACACCCCGTCCCCGGCGAGCAACACGACCAGCTGCGTCCCCAGCAGCGGTCCGACGAAGCTGCCGAGGTGTCGCCCGATCGCCACCTGTCCGTTCGCCCACGGGAGGTCATCCTCCTCGATCAGGTTCGGGATCGAGGCGCCCGCCACCGCCCAGACCGGCGACTCGAGGACCGCGGTGATCGACGCGATCACCACCAGCTGGCCGGGCGTGCGTGCGAACGCCAGCCCGACGAACCCGGCCGCGGCGGCCACGTCCGAGATGACGAGCACCCGCCGCCGATCGAACCGATCCCCGAGCCAGCTCGCGATCGGCTGCACGAGGCCCTGCATGCCCATCGTGAGGAGCAGCGTCACCGAGAGCCAGATCGCGGACTCGCCCGTCAGTCGGTAGACGATGTACGCGAGCACCGTGAAGGCGGCTCCACTCCCGGTGAGGGAGATGCCTCGCGCCGCCGCCACCCGCCGTACCGCTGAGCGCCCGCTGCCCTCCGCCATCGAGAGCAAGAATCACACAGTCGCGCGGTCCCCGGTAGTCGGTTCCGGCAATACCTCTTTTGGGCCACCCGTCCTACCGTGGCGGGCTCTGAGGCGGATCAGCGGGAGGAGGACGATGGTCGCCCCGAGGGCGAACACGCCGGCGATCACGTAGACGGTTTGCGGCTCGACGATCCGGAGCACCGGTCCCGCGGCGAGGTACGCACCTGCCAGGCCCAGGGAGAGGACGGCCTCGAGCGCGGCCATCGTCCTGCTCCGCACGGCATCCGGCGTGCGGCGCTGCATGATGCCGTTCTCCGCGACGATCGAGATCCCGTCCGAGGTCCCCATCACGAGGAGCGACACCAGGACGAGCGGGAACAGGCCGAAGAGACCGACCCCGAAGGCGGAGACGGCCACCCCGGCCGCCCCGAAGACCATCCAGAGCGGCTCCGTGCGGGCATCCATCCAGCGTCCGAACAACGTGCCGAGCACGGAGCCGGTCCCCCAGCAGGCGATCAAGAGACCGAAGCCCCACCCACCGGTCCCGAACGATTCGGCGAGGGGAGCGTCGGCCACCATCCCCATGCCCATCCCGAGGACGAAGACCAGCCAAGCGAACGTCATCCGGCGGAGGACCGGCTCGCCGAAGAGGTAGGTCGCGCCGGCGAGGAGGCCTTCGTGCTCCGGGTCGGGTTCGCTCGAACGCTCCTGCTCGAATCGGCCGCGCACCGTCAGCGTGACAGCGAGCGAGACGAGGAAGGAGATCGTGTTCAGACCGAAGACGACGGCGCCGGCGAGGTGCAGCCGGTCCGCGGACGGCATCTCACCGGGCGCGAGGATCGCGACGAGGCCGCCGCCGATGACCGGGCCGACCGCGATCCCAGCGTGCGAGCCCATCGAAACCATGCTGTTGGCCCACGAGAGGTCCTTCTCGGACTCGACGAGGTTGGGGATCGCGGCGCGCGACGCCGAGAAGAACGGAAGCTCCGCGATCGCCGATCCGAACGCGAGAACGATCAGCACGCCCGGGTCCTTGGCGAAGACCATCGCCGCGAAGAACGCTGCCGAGATCGCCTCCGACCAGATCATCACGGTCCTGCGGTCGTACCGGTCCCCGAGGGCTCCCGTGAGGGGACCGATCAAGCCGGCGACGCCGAACGTGAGCAGGAGCGACAACGCCTGCATCACGGGCGAGTGGGTGCGCTCCCACACCGTGTAGTTGAGCGCCGTGTACGCGGCGGCGCCGCCGGTGACGGAGATGAGTCGTCCGATGGCGAGACGACGGACGTTGGATCTCGGTGAGCGGGTCATGGAGCGGTCTCCTTGTGGTGCGGAGGATCGACGAAGGAGCTACGGGGCGCGACGCGTGAGACGCGTCAGAGGGCCCCGTGCACTGGTCGTTTCGTCGTGTACCGCTTCATGGTCCGTTCAGGGTAGCACGGAGGATCGAGGGCCCGGCCAGGAAGAGGAAAACCTCGGGTCACGTGTCGAGCGTGACGGCGCGGATCGTGTGAGCGTCGATCGCGTCCGCGACCGTTCGCAAGACTTCCGGAGGCACCGGTGAGTCGACGGTGAGACCCATCAGAGCATCACCGCCGGCGCCCTTCCTCCCGACCTCCATCGTCGCGATGTTGATGCGGTGCTCGCCGAGGATCGTGCCGACCTTGCCGATGATCCCCGGACGATCGACGTAGATGAAGAAGAGCATGTGCGGGGCGGGCTCGATCTCCACCTCGAAGTCCCACACCTGGATCACGCGCTCCGCGTTCTTCTTCCCGAGCAACGTCCCCGCGACCTCGACGTCGGACTCGGACTCGGTCTCCGCCCGGATGGACACCTGGCTCACGTAGTCCTGGGAGCCGGTCGACCGCATCTCGCTCACCGTGAGGCCCCGTTCGCGGGCGAGCATCGGCGCGTTCACGAACGAGACCGGCTCGTGCACGGATCGACCGAGGATGCCTTTCAGGATCGCGAGGGTGAGGACCCGGGTGTCGTGCTCCGCGATCCTGCCCAGGTAGGACGCGACGATCGAGCGGACACCGCCGTCCGCAAGGCCCGCCACGAGCGCGCCGAGGCGTTCGGCCAAGCCCACGAACGGGCGGACCGCCTCGCTCACCTCGGCGCCCGCAGACACGTTCACGGCGTACGGGACGAACTGTCCTTCCAGGGCGAGCCGCACCATCTCCGCGACGGTCGCCCCCGCCTTGTCCTGTGCCTCCACCGTCGATGCGCCGAGATGGGGTGTGACCACCACCTGCTCCAACCCGAACAGCGGGGATTCGGTGGAGGGCTCCACGGCGAAGACGTCGAGCGCCGCGCCGGCGAGTCGTCCATCCTCGAGTGCCTTCGCCAAGGCGTCCTCGTCCACGATGCCCCCGCGCGAGGTGTTCACGAGGCGCGCGCCGTGCTTCACCATCGCCAGCTGGTGCGCGCCGATCAAGCCCTGGGTGTCCGGGGAGCCCGGCAGGTGGATCGACACGAAGTCGGACTGTACGAGTAGTGATTCGAGGGTGGGCATCACGTCCACGCCCAGCTCCTTCGCTCGCTCCGAGGACACGTACGGGTCGAACGCGATCACCCGCATGCCGAAACCTTGCGCGCGCGACGCGACGAGCGTGCCGACACGACCGAGCCCGATCAACCCGATGGTCTTGCCCGAGAGCTCGACGCCTTCCCATCGCTCCCGGTCCCACCTTCCGGCGTGCAGTTCGTTGTTCGCCTGCGGGATGTTGCGCGCCTGCGCGAGCAGGAGCGCCATCGTGTGCTCGGCCGCGCTGATCGTGTTGGACTGCGGCGCGTTCACGACCATGACCCCTCGGCGGGTCGCGGCCTCGACGTCGACGTTGTCGACGCCGATGCCGGCGCGAGCGACCACCTTGAGACGCGGCGCCGCCTCGAGGACCTCGCCCGTCACGCGTGTCGCGCTCCGGATCACCAGCGCGTCGTACGGGGCGATCGCCGCGGCGAGGTCACCGTGCGCGAGATCCTCACGCACGTCGACCTGGAACCGCTCCCGCAACAGCTCGAGTCCGGCATCCGAGAGCTTCTCGGTGACGAGGACCCGCACCTACGTGGCCGCGTCCTGGAAGACGCCCTCCGCCGAGGCCACTGCCGCGCCCCGCTTCACGGGATGGCCGAGCCGTTCGAGAGTCATCTCCAGGGCGGCGAGGCCGCGGATGATGTCGAGCTCGCTGAAGTACCCGAAGTGCCCGATGCGGAAGACCTTCCCTCTCAAGGGTCCCTGGCCGGACGCGAGCACGCAGCCGAAGTCCGACCGGATCCGGTCGCTGATCGTGTCCGCGTCGATCCCCTCCGGGGCGCGGATCGCGGTCACCGTCCAGTTCTGCTCCAGGCCTTCGCCGAACAGGTCGAGGCCGAGCGCCTTCACGCCTTCCTTCACCGCGCGCGACAAGAGCTCGTGGCGTCGATAGACGGCGTCGACCCCGTCTTGGAAGTAGAGCTCGAGTGCCGCGTGGAGCCCTTGCATGACGCTGATCGCCGGCGTCCACGGGTTTTCCGGGTCGGGCAGCTCGGCGAAGCGGCGGTAGATCGACCAGTCGAAGTAGAACCGCGGCATCGTCGCGGCAGCGTGCGCATCCCATGCCCGCTGGCTGATCGCGACGAACGCGATGCCCGGGCTCGCCGAGAGCGCCTTCTGCGAACCGCCGACGGCGACGTCGACCCCCCAGGCATCGAACTCGAACGGCACGGCGCCGAGGCTGCTCACGACGTCCGCGATCACCATCACGCCCGCGTCGTTGGCGACGCGGGCGAGCTCTTCCACCGGCTGGATCACGCCGGTCGAGGTCTCCGAGTGAGTGAGCAGGACGGCCTTCACGGGATGCTCCGCGAGCGCGTCCGCGACCCGCGAGGAGTCGACCTTGTCTCCCCACTCGTGGTCCACGGTGCGAACCACAAGGCCCATCGCGGTCGCAAGGGAGCGCCATCGCTCGGAGAAGAAGCCTGCCAGCGGGATGAGCACCTCGTCGCCGGGAGAGAAGACGTTCTGGACGGCGGACTCGAGTCCGCCCGTGCCGGAGGACGTCATCAGCAGGACGTCCGCTCCCTCCGTTCGGTAAAGCTCCTTCAGTCGCGCCGTCACGTCTCGCATCAGCCGTCCGAAGCCGGCCCCCCGGTGGTATACGAGCGGGCTGCCTTGCGCGAGGAGCACCTCGGGCGGGATGGGGGTGGGGCCGGGCGCCAGGATGATCTCGGGCCTATCCATCTGCCTTCTCCTGTGGTTCCTCGGCGGGTCCGGCGGGCAATCGCAGCCTAGCAAGCACCCACCCGGGGGCAAGGTTCCGACACTCCCGGCCATCGGCAAGGAAGCGCAGGTCCGTATCATCGGTCGAACGGGGCCCTCACCGGGCCCCGAGGTGCGTATGGCGACCCTTCGGTTCCTGTTGAAGCGCTTCGTCGCTCAGCGGCTGCTGGGCTTGGCCGTCGTGGTGACGCTGGCCTTCTCGGTGGGGGTGCTCGTCGCCGGTCCGATCTACGCGGACGCGGCGCGCGAAGCGATCCTGTCCTCGGAGCTCGCCGGCGCTCCCCCCACCGTGCGGAACGCCCGTCTGCAGGTGTTCGGCGACCAGAGCTTCGATTGGACGGCGGCGGACGAGGTCATCACCGAGCGCACCGAGTCGCTTCCCCTGGACCGGATCGTCCGGCAGGGGTTGAGCACGGTACGCCTCGGGACGCCCGCCGGACCGTCCGTGCCCATCCTCGCGCGCGAGGGCATCGAGGAGCACCTCGAGATCCGCGGCGATCCCCCCGGCGACGACGAGATCGTCCTCCACGCCGCGATGGCCCGGCTCCTGCGCATCCGCCCGGGCGACCGTCTGGACGTCATCGGTCCTTCCGGAAAGCGGCGGGCGCTCGTCGTCGCAAGCACCTACGTCACCCCCGATCGAGACGACCCCTTCTGGTTCGGGTCGCAGAATCCGTTCCCCGATCCGGACTCGACCCAACCCCAGCCCGCCGTCGTCGGTCTGGACACGCTTATCCGCGCCAATGGCGAGCTGGAGCTCACCACCCAGTTCGCTTGGGACGCGTATCTCGCGCTCACGGGCGTGCCGTTCGAGCAAGCCTCGGAGGTTCCGGACCAGCTGCAGCAGATCTTCACGAGCCTGCAGTCAGAGGCGGGGCTGAGCACGAGCGATCTGATCTCGGGACTGGGCACGCTCCTCGACATCGTCCGGCAGCGCATCGCCGACCTCGCCGTGCCGATCCTCCTCGTGGTCTTCCAGATCGGTGCGGTCACGCTGGCCGTGCTGGCGGGCGTCGGTGCGCTGGCGCTCACGAGACAGGCGTTCGAGCTCGCCGTGCTTCACAGCCGAGGTTTCCGCCGGGGCGTGCTCCTCGCCGCGCAGGCCATCCAGGCCGTGTTCGCCGCGATCGTCGCGTTCCCGCTGGGGTTGCTCCTCGGCATGGGACTCGCGGCGCTCGCGAGCACCGCGAACGGGCCCGACCTCCCGGGCGTGATCTTCCCGATCCGCCTGAACAGCACGGGCCAGCTCCTCGGGCTCGTGGCCGCCGTCGTCGGAGGCGTGATCCTCCTGGGGCTGTCCGTCCCCTACGTGTCTCGAACGGTGCTGGAGGAGCGGCGTGCGGCGTCCCGGGAGGACCGTCCGCTGCTCGCGCGCGTGCCGGTAGAGCTCTTCGTCCTTCCTCTCGGCCTGTTCGCGTTCCTCCAGTTGCGGACCGGGACGAGGCCCGAGGCCGGATCCGGCGAGATCGACCCTCTGATCCTCGTCGCCCCCACCCTCCTGCTGTTCGGCGGGTCGTTCCTCGCGCTCAGGCTCCTGCTCCTGGTGTTCCGGGCGCTCGACTCTCGGATCGGCCGCTCGAGACGGCTGCCGAGGTACCTCGCGGGAAGACGGATCGGACGTTCGCCGGGGACCGGATTCGCGGCCGCCTTGCTGCTGCTGCTCTCGATGGGACTCCTCGTGGTGTCGACGTCGTACCGAGCGATCGTGCTGCGCAACCACGAGGACGCGGCGCACGCGCAGGTCGGCGCCGACTGGCGCGTGAACGCCACCCCGCCCGCGGACGTCCTGGCGGTCATCCGCGAGATGCCCGCGCTGACGACACCGGTCGTTCGCACCGAGCCGCGACTCGAGAGCGGGTCGTTCCAACTCCCCCCTGTCACCCTCGGTATCGACCCCGCCTCGTACGCGACGGCCGGGTGGTGGCGCGAGGACTTCTCCGAGACGCCGTTGCCGGAGATCCTGCGTCGGTTGCAAGGGCCCGTCTTCGGCATGGAGCTGCCCGCCGAGTCGTCGGTGCTGACGTTCGAGATGGACTCGAGCAGGCAGGTCCGTGACCTGGAGGTCACGGTGACGGCCGTCGACGACTCCAGGATCGTCCACAGCCCGAGGCCGCAGCCGATCGAGCCGGGACTCGCCTCCTACGAGGTGCGGATCGGGGGCGCGGTGCGGTTGCTCTCGATCACGATCCACCGAACCTCGCTGGATGCCCCGGACGAGTCGACCTTCGAGTTCCCGTCGATCGCCGCCGACGGCGAGCCGCTGTCGTTGAGCGGGTGGGAGCCGCTCACGTGGCGCGGCAGCGCCGGCTCCGTCGAGCCTGCGGGATCCGGTGTCCGCTTCGAGATGGACTCGGGGGCCTCCGACGTCATCGGCGGGATCGTTCCGCCCTCCGACCCCTTGCCCGTCCTCGTGTCACCCGGCATCTCCTCCTCGGGAGGACCCGTGTTCCCCGCGACCCTGGGTGGGCAGGAGATCGAGCTTGATCCGGTCGCGGGCGCCATCCAGTTCCCCTCGATGCTTCCCAACCAGCCGTTCATCGTGACGTCTGGCACCGCCCTCCTCGAGCGCGCCGCGGCGGTGCCCGAGCCGGGGCTTGTCTTGAACGAGGTCTGGGCCGAAGGCGAGCGGAGCCCGGTGCCGGCGCTCCGGCAGAAGGGCTTCTTCCCGGGAGACGTAGCGCGGACGGCACCGATCGAGGGGTTCCTCGCGCAGCTCCCCCAGAGCCTCGCCCTCGGGATGAACTTCGTTGCGGCGGCCGGCGGCGCGGGACTCGTGGTGGTGGGGGTCGCCGCAGCGCTGTACTTCGCACAGCGCCGCCGCGATTACGAGTTCGCCGCCCTCCGGGCGATGGGCGCCGCGTCCGGACAGATCGTCCGAACGCTCGCCCTCGAACAGGTGCTGCTCTTGGGCTTCGCGGTCGTGGCCGGTCTCGGCCTCGGCTACCTGCTGCTCCGTCTGATGATGCCGTACGTCGGCCCGAGCCTCTCGGTCGCGTATCCACCTCCGGTGTTCCTGATGGATTGGGTGTCGCTCGGCGTCGCGCTCGCGGCCATCGTGGCCGCGACCACGATCGCGCTCGCGCTGTCCGCGCGCGCGCTCCTGCGCGCATCCGTCACCGGTGTGCTCCGAGGGGAGGCCGAGTGATCGAGAACGTTGTCAGCGCCGACCGCTTCCGCCCGGAGGGATCGGACGCGCTCGTCCGTCTCCGTCACGCGTACAAGGTGTATCGGGTAGGCGACGTCGGCGTGGTGGCGCTCGCCGGCGTCGACCTCGACGTGATGCCGGCGGAATTCCTGGCGGTGGTCGGTCCGAGCGGTGCCGGCAAGTCGACGATCCTGAACCTGGTGGGGGGGCTCGACCGTGCCTCGGCCGGTATCGTGGAGGTGGAGGGACGCGACCTCGGGCTCCTGGAAGATCAGGCGCTCACGGAGTACCGAGCCGAGCGGGTCGGCTTCGTCTGGCAGGGGACGGCGCGGAACCTCGTCCCCTACCTGTCGGTCCGCGACAACATCCGTCTCCCGGCGACCGTCCGCCGAGCCCAGGTGGCCAGGAAGCACGACGTCGACGGTCTGCTCGAGCTGGTCGGCCTCACCGACCGTGCGAAGCACATGCCCGGCATGCTCTCCGGCGGCGAACAGCAGCGCGTGGCGATCGCGGCCGCGCTGTCCAACACTCCCTCCATCCTTCTGGCCGACGAGCCGACCGCGGAGTTGGACTCCGAGTCCGCCGGTCGCGTGCTGGACGCCTTCCGCTCGGTCAACCGGGAGTTCCACGTCACGATCATCATGGTCACGCACGACCTGGTGGCCGCCAGGCGCGCGGACCGCCGGATCCGGGTGCGCGACGGCCGTGTCCTGCATGAGGGCGTGCCGGTCGACCCCATCTCCGAGGACGGACGGGTCCGGCTCCCGGATGAAGCGGTGGCCGCGCTGGGCGGCGTCGATCTCGAAGCGGAGGTCACCCCGGACGAGGTCCGCCTGCGGCGACGGAGCGAGACCGGCCATGCCTGAGCCCGACGTCCTGGTCGAAGCGACCGACATCGTCCGACGCTATCCCGGCGCGCAGGGCGTGGTGGCGGTCCGGGGCGCATCGGTCACGGTGCGGTCGAGGGATTTCGTGGCGTTGATGGGGCCCAGCGGATCGGGCAAGACGACGTTCCTCGGTGTGCTGGCCGGACTGGACCCCCCCGATGAGGGGGAGGTTCGATGGAAGGGCCGGCCGATGGGTTCGCTCTCGACGGACGAGCGACGCGTCCTCCGCCAACAGGGGATCGCCGTCGTCTTCCAGAGCTTCGGGCTGTTGCCCGCGCTCTCGGCGGTCGAGAACGTGGAGCTGCCGCTCCGCGTGATCGGAGTCGATCTCATCGAAGCTCGCGAGAGAGCCGAGGGTTGGCTTCGCCGGCTCGGCCTGGAGACGCGCATGCACAATCGGACGTACGAGCTGTCCGCCGGGCAACAGCAGCGTGTGGCCGTGGCACGCGCGCTTATCCCCGAACCGGAGATCGTGATGGCCGACGAGCCGATCGCCGAGGTCGATACCGAGAACGCCGACGTGATCCTCGAGGCCCTATGGGACGTGATCCAGCGCGGCGGCGCGGTCCTGGCGGCGACGCACAACCCCGAGGCACTCCGCTACGCGAACCGCGTGGTGCTCTTCCGCGACGGCTTGGTCGAAGGGGAAGGAACGCCACAAGAGATGGTGTCCCACCTCACCGTGGACTGATCGAAGCGATCCGGCTAGAAGCGGAAGGAGTGTTCAACATCCTCGCCGACGGGTCGGAACACCTCGCCATCCGCGTCGATCGGCCGCCCGCGCTTCCGACTGAACATCCGGTGGAGCCGCTTCGGCCGTCGGACCGATCGGGCGACGGCATCTCGTCTGGCATCCCGGATGCGCTGGTGTAGATCGAGATCGCAGACGGGATGCGTGACGACGGGCGAGCCGAACATCTAGCCAGCCTCCTCGTTCTTTGGCTGGGGCACGAGCTTCCGCAGGTCCACGTCCGGATCGGCGAGTGCCTCCGGGTCGGCCGCCACCTGAGAGCTGATCAGGCCGAACGACCGCCGCACGTCGCGCTTCCAGTCGAGGGACACCGTCGATCGAACCACCCCTCCAGCATCCAACAGGAACGCGCAGAAGGAGCGCTCCTCGAGCGATCCTCGAACCACCATCCGGTCCCACGTCGGCGCGTGGCCGGCCATCTCGATCTTCGAGTCGTGCTGGTCCGACCAGAACCAGTGCGGGTCGTCGAAGACATCGGAGCTCCCCAGCATCGCGTGCGCGGCGTGCTCCCCCATCTTCACGGCGTTGTCGTAGTGCTCGACGCGTATGGGCCCGAACACGGGATGGTCGTGCAGGGCGACGTCGCCGGCGGCGAAGACGCCCGGCACCGTCGTCTGTAGACCCGGGCCCACCGGGATCCCGCCGCCCTGGTCCAGGCCGGTTCCGGCCATGATCTCCACCGCCGGCTCGGTCCCGACACCGATCACCGCGACGTCGGCGTCCATCTCCTTGCCGCTCTCGGTGACGACGCGCTCGAGGCGATCGTCGCCTTCGAACCGCGCGACCGAGTCGCTGAAGTGCATCGTCACGCCATGATCGCGATGGATCCCTTCGAGCACGCGGCCGATCTCCGGCCCGAGGATCCGGTACAGGGTGGTCTCGAAGATCTCGATGACCGTGACGTCGCGGCCGATCGTCCGGAGCGACGCCGCCACCTCCGCGCCGATGAACCCCATGCCTATGCACACGACTCGGGCGCCGTCAGTGGCGGCGTCGCGGATCCGCACGGCGTCGCGGTGATACCGGAGGTCGAACACTCCAGGCAGACCGGCTCCCGGGACCTCCAGCCGCCGGTTCCGGCTCCCGGTGCTCACCAGCAGGCGATCGAACGCGAGCCGCTCGCCACCGGCGAGCACCACCTCGCGCGCTCGGACATCGATCTGCACCGCCATCGTGCCGAAGCGGGAGTCGACGTCGTGCTCCTCGTACCAGGACGCGGGTCGCACGAGGGCGTCCTCGAAGTCGAGCTCTCCCCGCAGGAGCTCCTTGGAGAGCGGAGGACGTTCGTAGGGAGGTTCCTCCTCCGCGCCGATCAGGCTGAGGGAGCCGTCGTAGCCCTGATCCCGCAGCACACCCGCGGCGGTCCCGCCGGCCAAGCTCGCTCCGACGATGACGATCGAGCGAGGGGTGTCCCTCTCCTCAGGCACCGACCTGGATCTGTCCGTCGACCTCGCGGGCCTCGTAGGTCTCGAGCGGCTCCGTCGCCGGAGGGTTATGCACTTCGCCGGTACGGACGTCGAAGACGCTGCCATGACATTCGCACTCGAGGTCGAATCCATCGAGCTCGCCGCCGTTGGCGAGGTTGCAGTGGCGGTGGGTGCAGATGTCGCTGAACGCATAGACCTGACCCTCCACGCGGGCGACGGCGATCTCCGCGCCGTTGACGTCGAAGGGCTTCACCTCTCCCTCCGGCACCTCGTCCGAATCGCCGACCGTCATGAAATCCGCCATCGCTTCTGGTCCTCCTTCTCCCGTGAGCGGTGATGCGCGTCGGCAGCCTACGGCACCTGCGGCGAGGCTCCGAGCGGCTCCCGTCCCCCGCGGAAGAACCGCACGGCCCACGCACCCGCGAGGGCGAGGTAGAAGCCCGCCATGATCAGCATCCCTGCCTTGAAGTCGATCGGGAGCACGGCGGGGCCCAGAGCCCCGGCGACCCAGGCGAGCTGGAACATCACCTCGTAGCGGACGAACACGCGCCCGAGGGCCCCTTCGGGTGCGTGGGCCTGCATCAGGCTCTGGAAGGCGAGGCGGCCCAGCTCGGTCGCCGCTCCGGCGGTGAGACCGAAGAGCGCGAGGACGGGAAGGGAGAACGCCTGGAACGCGAAGAACGCACCCACGCCCGCCGCGATCGTGCAGCCGGCGACGATGAACTCCTCGCGGAGCGTCTCCGGCAGCCGGGGGGCCAGGAGGTCGGCGAGGAAGCCGCCGACCGCGGCCGATATCGCCATCGCGGCGAACCAGGTGGAGGGGAAGCCCTCGCGCCGGATCGCGAAAGCCGTCAGGAACAGGATGAAACCGGTGGCCGCGCGCATGCCGGTCGCGCCGAGCGCCGGTCCCGTGAGGATGGGGATCCTTCCACGCCGGCCGAGCGGCTTCGGCTCGGTGCGCACCCGTGGGTGCGGCAGTCGCAGGGTGACCAGCGCGCAGATCGAGTACACGAACCCGGCCAAGACCATCGCACCGCCCGAATCCCAGAAGTGCACGGCGAGCGCGCCGAACGGCGCCGCCGTGAGCGCGCCGGCCACCGCGACGCGACCGAGCCGCGCGTTGGATCGCATCAATCCTTCGCCGGGCCCCGCGTAGGCCATCGTGAGTCCGTTCTTCGTGATCCCGTGGACGCGCGCGGCCACGAGGATCGCGAGCGCCGCGGGGTACAGAGCGACGGTGTCCAGGCGCCCCGCCACGTAGAAGGCGATCGCTCCGCGGACTATGGCGGCGAGGAACGAGATGAGCCGTCGCGGCCCCGCCCGGTCGAGCGGCACCACCAGGAGTGGGGCCGCGACGGCGAGCGGGAGCATCGTGAGACCGAGGTAGGTGACGACCCGCCACTGCGCCTCGCCGACCGGCAGGGAGAAGAAGACCGAGTCGGCCAGCGAGATCGCGAGGAGCGAGTCGCCGGCGGCGCTCATGAGATGGCAGAGGGCGTAGCGATCGATCGCGTTCCCGGAGTGCCACATCTTGCGGATCGGGTGGGTGGCGCCCGAGGCGGCCGCCGCGACGGCGTAGAGCGCGAGCTGCCAGAACGGGATCCGGTTGCGCTTCTGGTCGACGCGCACCCGGCCTACCCCGAGAGCCGCTCGCGGAGGAGCTCCTGCGCGCGCTTCGGGTTGGTAGGGGCGCCGGAGGCCTTCCTGAACTTCCCCCCACGGAAACACATTCCGTCCTC
>JBPCPX010000110.1:0-17362 GCA_050998695.1 Actinomycetota bacterium | reverse complement strand
CTGTTGGGCCGCCGCCCGCGCCGCCTCCGACTCCTCGAGCTCGGCTCGAAGGTGTTGGGGATCGTGTGCCGACGCCTCGTCCCGCTCGGTGCCCAACCTCGCGCGGCGCGCGTCCAGCGACGCTCGATCCCGTCGGAGCGTCTCCACCGCCACGCGTGCCTGGACCGGAGGCTGTGGCAAGGGTGGCAGCTCGGGGATGTCGTCCGATCCTGTCGGCCCGAGCTCGGCGAGTCGGTCCCGGGCGGCCGTCTGGGTCTCGCGGACGATCCCCAGCCGTTCGGAGAGCAGCTCCTCCTCCTTGCCGACGGCCGTGAGGTCATGCCCGATGGTGGCGAGGCGCTCCGCGGCCGTCGTGATGTCGGCGTCGGCCGCTTCGATCTGCTGGTTCAAGAACTCGATCTCTTCCCCCGACTCCCCGAGTCGCTGGCGCTGCGGCTTCAACCGGCTGCGGGTCCCCGCGAGGTCGTGGGCGAGGACCTGCAGCTCCGCCCGGATCTCGCGCGCGCGGGTGTCGATCTCCTTCGGCGTGTGGATCACCGCGGGTCCCACGAGGGAACCGTCCGGGGTGACGAAGGAGGCGCCGGGGTGCGCCGCCTGCTTCTCGGCCGCCTCCTCGATCGAGCCGGCCAGGTAGACGTCGCGAAGAACGGTGCTGACGATCCCTCGGGCGGCCGGATCCGCATCCACCGCCGAGAGCAGCGGACGTTCGCCCGACAAGCCCTGGGTGACCGGCCCCCCGGCGGCGATGGCCAGGATCGCCCCGTCGCCGTCCGGGGCGGCGGCGATCGCCTCTTCCCGGTCCTCATAGACCACCGCGTCGGCCAACGGGCCGAGGGCAGAGACGAGTGCTCGCTCGAGGCCTTCCGACGCACGCACGAGATCCTTCAGGACACCCGCCGCGCGCCTCCTGTGGGTCTTCAGGAATCGCGATCCGGCCGTCTCCTCGATGTCACGTCGACGCGCCTCCAAGAGCTCGAGGCGCGCCTGCTGACGGCGCTCGATGTCTTCGAGCTCCTCGACCTTCTCCGTCGCGTGGCGCCGCTCCGCTTCCAGCTGCGTACGGCGTTCCGCGAGCGGAGAGGTCTGGCCGTCGAGGCGCTCGATGTCTGCCTCGATCCCCTCCTGCTCCGCGTGGAGGCCCGCGCTCCGCTCCCGCGCCACGCGCAACTCCGCTTCGAGCCGGTCCCGCTCACGTTCCCCGGAGGAGATCGCACGCTCCAACGCTTCCATCTCCACGCGGCGTCCCGCGGCCTCTTCTCCCGCTCGCCGGCGGAGCTCGTCCACCTCGCGCCGGTACTGGTCGGCGTCCCGGAACGCACCTTCTGCTTCCTCGAGCTCCCGCTCGCGTTCGGCGAGCTCTCCCACGGTCCGCTCCAGGTCCGTTTGGACCCGCGAGAGCTCCGCCTCGATCGCATCGAGCCGTGCCGCGCGGCCCGCCTGGGAAGCGAGCTCCTCTCGCGCTCCTGCCTCACGATCGAGAGCGCTCCGGAAGGCCTGCTCGGCATCGGACCGGTCGGCCTGCGCGGATCGGAATCGCAGCTCGCTCTCCGCGAGCGTCCTCGCGGCGGCCGCCCGCGCGTCCGCACCTGCGAGAACCTCTGCGTCGAGCGCGTCCAACCGGGCGCGGGCTTCCTCACGCCGGCCCACACCTTCGTCCCAGCCGCCCTTCCTTCGGTCGCGCTCCGCGAGCAGGCCCCGCAGTCGCGCGGCGGCGAGCTTCCGCGAGAGCTCCTCCGCCTGCTCGGTCAACGTCTCGTGCTTCTTGGCCATCTCGGCTTGTTGCCGCAGGGGCTTCAGCTGTCGCTTGAGCTCGGACATCACGTCCTGGAGCCGGAGCAGATCCTGGTCCAGGCCGGCCAGCTTGCGCTCGGCGCGCTCCTTGCGTCGGCGGTGCTTCGCGATGCCGGCCGCCTCCTCGATGTATTTCCGGCGCTCCTCTGGCCGGGACAGGAGCACTTCCTCCAGCTGACCCTGCCCGATGACCGTGTGCAGAGCTCGCCCGATCCCCGACTCCGAAAGCAGCTCCTGCACGTCGAGCAGCCGGACCAGCTTGCCGTTGATCCGGTACTCGCTCTCCCCGGAACGGAAGATCGAGCGGCTGACCTCGATCTCGGACATGGGGACGGGGATCAGACCGGCTTCGTTGTCGATCACCAGCTTGACCTCGGCCATCCCGAGGGCGGGACGGCTGGGCGTGCCCGCGAAGATCACGTCGGCCATCTGACCGCCGCGGAGCGCGCGTGGACCCTGCTCGCCAAGCGCCCAGCTGATCGCATCGACCAGGTTCGACTTCCCGGACCCGTTGGGGCCCACGATCACACTGACGCCGGGGATGAACTCGAGGACGGTCTTGTCCGCGAAGGACTTGAACCCGCGGATCCGGATCTGTCGCAAGAACATGCGGCGCGATGCTAACAGTGGTCCGGTTCCCGACCCGGTAGGCGCCTCGCAGGTTTTCCTATCGCGTGATGCGGAAACCCTCGGCGCCTGTCGGAACTTCCTCTACAACCTCGAGGCGGTCAACCCTCGCGTGAGGCGGTCCCTTCCGACACCACGCGAGCATGTCGTCGACCCGCCCTTCGTCGCCTTCGAACACCGCCTCCACCACGCCACACGGAGCGTTCCTGATCGAGCCCGCAAGACCCAACCGCTCCGCGAGGTCAGCACAGGCGGCTCGGTAGAAAACCCCCTGAACCAGCCCAGATATCTTCACTCGCACCCGGCGCATGATTCATGGTCCCATGGTGGGGCGAAGGACCTAGGGATACGGAGGGTGTTCCGGGTGGTCTGTCTGGGTAAGGGGTTCCCATAGGTGAAACGCCCTACAGAGCGCCACACGAGGAGGATGGGGTTGAAGAAACTACTGCTGGTTCAGATATTGCTTGCGTTCGCGCTCGCCTTCCCGGCGTTGGCCGACCCGGGACCGACCAATGAGGTCGAGGTGATCCTCGGGGATTGTGAGGATGGGACGACGATCCTCCGAGCCCACAACACCCAGGAGATCGAACTCGGCTGGCTCATCCGGATCGATGGGCTGCTCGTCGATCAAGGCCGACTCGCCCCCGGTGGGCGGGTCGAGCGTACGTACGAGGTGGAGTTGGGAGAGTCGCACTTCTTCCGCATCCGACTCGGCGTGCCCGGTGACGGTGTGTACTTCTCCGACGAGGGCACCACAGACCGGCTGAACTGTCCGAGTCCGAGCCCGAGTGAGAGCCCCTCACCGTCCGAGAGCGTCTCGCCGTCCCAGTCGGTGAGCCCCTCGCAGAGCGTCTCGCCCTCTCAGTCGGTGAGCCCCTCGCAGAGCGTCTCGCCGTCCGAGGGCAGCCTGCCAACCAACTCGGTGACTCAGTCACCGAGTGTCCTCGGCGGATCCGGGACCAACACGCCGGGCCCGGGCGGCACGGCGTTCACGGGGTCCCAGATGGGCTGGCTGATCGCGGTCGGACTCGGTCTGCTGCTGATCGGAGCGGCGGCGCTGCGGTTCTCGAGCTCGACGCGGTAAGGGTTCATCCACGCCACGGAGCTGAGGACGGAGGGCTCGCCCGCCGGGCTCAGCGCTAGGCTGGCCGGGCGATGCAAGGCAGTGGTAGTCGCTACGATCGAGAGACGGCATTGATCGTCGTGGACGTGCAGAACGATTTCGCTGACCCGGGAGGCTCCTTGTACGTCCGCGAGGGGGAGGCCGTCGTCCCCGTCGCGAACGATCAGATCGCGGACGCGGCATCAGCGGGGGCATTCGTGGTGTACACGCAGGACTGGCATCCGGAGACGACGCTTCACTTCGAGAAGGACGGTGGGCTGTGGCCGGTGCATTGCGTGCACGACACGTGGGGGGCGATGTTCCATCCCGATCTCCAGGTTGACGGCGCGATCGTACGCAAGGGGACGCAGGGAGAAGACGGCTACAGCGCGTTCAGCGTCCGCGATCCTCGCAGCGGCGATACGGCGCCCACGATCCTCCACGGCCTCCTCGCGGAGCACGGCGTCCGACGGATCGTGATCTGCGGACTCGCCACCGACTTCTGCGTGGTCGAAACGGTGACCGATGCTCGCGAGCTCGGCTACCCCGTGGCCATGCTGCGCGACGGGGTTCGCGCGGTCGATCGGAAAGCGGGCGCCGGCGATCGCGCCATCCAACGGATGCGGGAGGCCGGAGCCGAGCTCATCTGAGGTCCGACGGCGCCCGAGCCGTCAGCTCTGGCACTGCGGACAGAAGTAGGACGAGCGCTGGGAGACCTTCACGGTTCGGATCGGCGTTCGGCATCGTCGACACGGCTCGCCCTCGCGTCCGTAGACCTTGAGCTCTCCTTGATATTCGCCGGGCTTGCCGAAGAGGTCGACATACGCCTCGTCGTCCAACGTGGTTCCTCGCATCTTGATCGCGTCCTGCACCGTCTCTTGGATCGCCCGGTAGAGACGGCGCACCTCCTGGGAGGAGAGCGTGTCCGACAGCCGGTCGTATCGGATCCCCGCCGCGAACAAGACCTCGTCCGAGTAGATGTTCCCCAGCCCGCTGATGAACTTCTGGTCCATCAGGAGCTGCTTCATCTTGGCGCCACGCTGCGCGAGCAGGTACTGGAAGGTCGGCCACGTGAAGACCTGGTCGAGCGGATCGATCGCGATGTGCTGGAGCTCTTTGACCTTCCCGAGCTCATCGGCACTGGTGACGAACATCTCACCGAAGGTCCGCGGATCGATGAAGCGCAGGTCACCTCCCTGCTGGAACGTGAGGACCACGTGCGTATGGGGCTCGATGACGACCCGGCCGTTCCCCCGCTGGAACTGCCCGCTCATCCCGAAATGGGTGACGAGTGCATCCCCGGAATCCAAGTGCAGCAACACGTACTTGCCCCGGCGCTCCACTTTCGTCAGCTTGCGACCCTCGAGCCGCGACGTGAAGTCCTTGCGCTTCCCGTGCCGGCGGATCACCCTCATGGCGTTGCGGGAGCTCTTCACCTCCGCCGCCTTGATACGGCGACCCACGACGTCTTTCTCCAGGTCCCGTCGCATCACCTCGACCTCCGGCAGCTCCACCCAGTCCCCCCCTACGCCCCGACTCGCTGCGCGATGTGGTCGAACGCCTCGCGAGCGGCCCGCTGTTCGGCCTCTTTCTTCGACTTGCCGACGCCCACGCCAAGTCCCTCGCCGCTGAGGAACACGGTCGCCGTGAACTCCTTCTCGTGATCGGGACCCCGCTCGACCAGGCGGTACTCCGGCATCGTGTGCAGTTCGCGGGAGGCGAGCTCCTGCAGGATCGTCTTGTAGTCGCGGTCCCCCTCGCCCCGGACGTATGCCTCCATGAGCGGGCGGAAGAGCCGCTCGATCAGCCGGCGGGTCTCATCGAGTCCGAGATCGAGGTAGACGGCCCCGAAGACGGCCTCGAGCGCATCGGCCAGGATGCTCGCCTTGTCGCGCCCACCGCTCTGCTCCTCCCCTTTGCCGAGCCGGACCAGTTCCCCGAGTCGCAGGGAGCGCGCTACCTCGGCGAGCGCCTGCGCGTTCACGATCGCGGCCCGCAGCTTGGCGAGCTCACCCTCGGGCATGTTCGGGAACGCTTCGTACGCCATGTCCGTGACGACGAGCCCGAGAACGGAGTCACCTAAGAACTCGAGCCGCTCGTTGGTGGCGTCCACGCCGTGCTCGAACGCGTACGAGCGGTGGACGAGCGCTGTCTCACGGAGCTCTTCGTCGAGGAATCGGATGCCCAAGGCCTCGTCCAGTGCCTCCGGGCCGGGGAGCGACGACATCGCAGCCGGCGTCACGCCGTCACTCGACCTCGACCGCCTGGCGGCCCGCGTAGTAGCCGCAGTTGCCGCACACCCGGTGCGGAAGCTTGGGCTGGTGGCACTGCGGACACTCCGAATACGGGGGCGGCTTCGCCTTCCAGTTGGCCGCGCGTTTGTCCCCGCGCGACTTGCTCTGCTTCTTCTTCGGGACCGCCATCTCGTCATCCCTTCGGTCTTGACTCGCGTGCCTGATCGTGTGCTGATCCGTCTCTTGGCTCTTCGTTGCTCGCCTGCTGGTTCCATTCAGCGAGCAATGCCTCGAGCCCGTCCCATCGAGGATCGATCTCGGACTCCGTGCAGGTGCACACGCCGAGGTTCAGATCGCCACCGCATCGGGCGCACAACCCACGACAATCGGGCCGGCAGACCGGGGCGAACGGTAGCTCGACCCCGATCGCGTCGCGGAACATCTGCTCCGGGTCGAGGAATCCCTCGGGATCCAGGGGATATTCGTCCGAGTCCTCGTGCGGGAACGGAACGAAGAGCTCGCGCAGCTCGACCGTGAACCCCTGTTCGAACTCCTTCAGGCATCGGGCGCACCGAAGCGACAGGGAGCCCTGGAGCCGGCCGCTGACGAGGATGCCCTCTGTGAGCGATTCCAGGATCAACTCTCCGGTAACGGGGGTGTCTTCGCTGACACCGGCGAGCTCCGTCGCCAGGTCGTCGATCGTGCCGGAGACGTGCTCCGACTTGGACGCGCCGGATCTGCCCACGAGATCGCGAACGTCGATCGCCCCGATCACCGCTCCTCCTCTTCATCGAACAGCTGGCCCTCCTCCTGGGGCCGAGCGAACTCGGCCTCGGCGGCGGTCGCCGGTCCCCGGAGGCGTTCGCGGCCCACCTCCACCTGGTCGAGGGTGCGGTTGAGCGACTTCGTCGATGCCTGCGAGGCCTCCAGGATCTTCCTGAGTGAGATCTCGAACTGGGCCAGCTTGGCGTCCACGTAGTCCTCTGCCTCCGAGCGCATCACGCGCGCGCGCTCTTCCGCCTCCGAGACGACACGGTCGGCTTCCGCCGTGGCCCGGGCCACGATCTCCTCCTTGCGGGCCATCCGGAGCTGTTCCTCGTGCGCTTGCTCGACGATCCGCTCGCCTTCCTCGCGCGCCTTCCCGAGGAGCTCCTCTCGATCCCGGACGATCCATCGAGCGCGCTTGATCTCATCGGGCAGCGCTTCCTGCATCTCGGCGATCATCTCGAGGACCTCCTCGCGATTGACCAGCACCGACGAGGACAGCGGCATCGACTTGGCTTCGCGGATCAGCTCCTCGAGCTGCTCGAGTCGTGCGGCCAGGTCCATCAGCGCTCGTCCAACCGGTCGGCGAGCGCGACCCTCACATGCTCGGGGACGAGTCCCGAGACGTCTCCCCCAAGATGAGCGACCTCTTTCACCAGCGACGAGGACAGGAACGACCACTTCGGGCTCGTCGACATGAACAGCGTCTCGACGCTCGCGAGACGATGGTTCATCTGCGCCATCTGGATCTCGTACTCGTAATCGGAGACAGCCCGGAGACCCTTCACGATGATGGCGCCGTCGCCGTGGGTTCGCGCGAGATCCACGAGGAGTCCCCGGAACGTGACCACGGTGACGTTGGGCATGCCGGAGCATGCCTCCTTCAGCATCGCGACCCGCTCCTCGAGGGAGAACATCGGCTGCTTGGAGGGGTTCTCCAGTGCGCCGACGATCACCGTCTCGAAGGTCTCGGATGCCCTTCCGATGATGTCGAGGTGACCGTTCGTCACGGGATCGAACGTCCCCGGACACAGGGCGGTCAGGCCCATCACACCTCCATGTCCCTTGGCAGGTCTCGTGACCGGAACAACGTGACGACACTGTCCCCGTAGGACAGTCGTCTCGCGACGGACCAGTGTAGCGGAATCACAAGGTTGGAACTCCTCGACCCCCGGCTGAGCACCACCGTGAAACCCTCCTTGAGCAGCGGTTTCTCATCCAGCAGACCCAAGACGGGGTCCAGCTCGGCCGGTCCGGCCTCATACGGTGGGTCCAGGAACACGAGGTCGAAGGGCTGGGGATCGACGGGCTCGTGCTCCAGGAACCGACGCACATCGGAGCGCTCGACGCCCGCCCGGTCGTCCAGGCCGGTGCGAGCGAGGTTCTCCCGCACGGCTCTCAGGGCCCCCTGGCTGTCGTCCACGAACACCGCTTCGCTGGCACCCCGGGACAGCGCCTCGATCCCCAGGGCACCCGTGCCCGCGTACAGGTCCAGCACCCGCGCATCGTCCACGAACTCGCCCAGGCTCGAGAAGAGCCCCTCCCGAGCCCGGTCGGACACGGGGCGGACCCCGGTCGGCACGCGGACGAGTCGAGTCCCCTTCGCACTGCCGGCGATGACCCGCATCGACGCGAGGATAGAGCCGGGGGAAGGGACGAGGCCGCGAACAGGAAGCCGCTGGTGCCTCAGGCGCTGAAGAGCCAGGCGATCGAGTCCTCGAACCGGTCGCGGAGCTCGTCGAGGAGCATCGGATGGCCTTCGAGCGACGGATCTCCCTCGATGTGGGCGAACGCCCGAGCTCTCGCCCGCTTCACGAGATCGAGGTCGTCCGACAACCGCGCGAGCTTCAGGTCGGGCATCCCCGACTGCTTTGTGTCGAAGAGCGTACCCTCGCCGCGCAGGCGGAGATCCTCGTCGGCCAGCTCGAATCCGTCCGTGGTGCGGATCATCGCCTCGATCCGCGCCCGGGCTTCGAGGTTGGTCTCCTCCGACTCGTCGAACAGGACGCAGTACGACACCTGTGAGCCTCTGCCGATCCGCCCGCGCAGCTGGTGGAGCTGAGCGAGGCCGAACCGCTCCGCGTTCTCGATCAGCATGACGGTCGCGTTCGGCACGTCGACGCCGACCTCGATCACGGTCGTCGAGATGAGCACGTCTGAACGGCCGGCGCGGAAGTCCTCCATCACATGTTCCTTGTCCTTCGGCCGCATCCGTCCATGGAGCAGCTCGACCCGGAGATCGGGGAAGATCTCGGTGGCGAGCCGCTCAGCTTCGGCCTCCGCCGCGCGCACCTGCGTCCGGTTCCCCTCGTCGATCGCGGCGCACACCACGAAAGCTTGCCGTCCGGCGCGAACCTCGCGTCGGACGAGGTCGTAGGCGGTGGCACGCTCCTCCTCGGAGCGCGCCGCCGCCGTCCCGATCGGTTGTCTTCCCTTCGGCATCTCGTCGAGCACGACGACGTCGAGGTCCCCGTAGTACGTGAGCGCCAGCGTCCGCGGGATCGGGGTCGCGGTCATGATCAACACGTCGATCTCGCCATCTCCTTTCCCCTTGAGCGCCATCCGCTGGTGGAGGCCGAAGCGATGTTGCTCGTCGACGACGGCGAGCGAGAGGTCGTGGAACGAGACGCCCTCCTGCACGAGGGCATGGGTCCCGATCACGAGATCGACGCTGCCGTCGGCGATGCCGGCGAGGATGCGCGTCCGGTCCTTCCCGGTGACGGCCGAGGTCAGGAGCGCGTACGTCAACGTCGCCGGTCCGTGGTCGCTCCCGGGTCCTTCGAGCGGGTCGAGAAGCGAGCGCTGGCCCTCGGGCGCCTTCGCGGCGGCGGGAGCACGATCGAGAAGATCGACCGCACCCACGCCCGCGAGGAGCGCCGCGACCGAACGCGCGTGTTGTCCGGCCAAGACCTCCGTGGGGGCCATGATCGCGGCCTGATGCCCGGACTGGATCGCGACGAGACCGGCGTGCACCGCCACCAGGGTCTTGCCCGATCCGACGTCGCCCTGAAGGAGGACGTTCATCGGTCGTGGAGCCGCCATCGCCCGACCGACCTCCTCCACCGCGCGGATCTGCGCCTTCGTCGGCTCGAACGGGGTGGTGGCGAGCAGGCGGTCGGTGAGCTCGCCTTCGTTTCGGTGCGCGATCCCGGTCCGCTCCGACTCCAGCCGATGTTTGCGGAACGCGACCCCCAGCTCGAGGGTGAACAGCTCGTCGAACTTCAGGCGTTCGACGGCCCACGCCAGCTGGTCGGCGTCCTCGGGGAAGTGCACGCGGCGAAGAGCCGTGTCCAGATCCTGCAGGTGCTCGGCCTCGATCAGCTCGGGCGGCATCGGGTCGGCGATCGCCGACAGCTGCTCGAGCGCGGAGAACACGAGCTCGCGGATCGTCCGGGTCGTGATGCCTTCCGAGGCGCGGTGGACCGGTGTGATCCGTCCGGTGTGCACCAGGTCGCGCTCCTCGCCCCCGAGGATCTCCGCCTCTTGGTTCCCGAGCTGGAGACGGCCCCGATATCGGGTGACGGTGCCCGAGACCGCAACCTCAAGGCCTTCCTTGTAGATCCCGGCCGCCCACGGTTGGTTGAAGTACGTCAGGTCGAGATAGCCGGTGCCGTCGGTGATCGTGATGGTCACCATCGACCGCCGTTGCCGGGTCAGCCTTTTGGTCGACTTGTGGACGCGGGCGATCACGGTGGCCTGCTGTCCGATCCGGAGGTCGCCGATGCGCTCCACGGCCGAGCGGTCGATGTAGCGACGCGGGTAGTGGCGGAGGAGATCGCCCACCGTCCGGATGCCCATGCCGGCGAGGACGAGGTGGGCTTCCTCGCCTTTCTCTCGGAGGCCGGTCCGGCGAGTCGCCAGCTTCCGGTCCACGAGCAGGACCGAAGTCTCGAGCGCGAGAGCCGAGGGAGAGGCGGGCACTTCCGTGAACGGTTCTACCATCCCCGTATGACCTCCCGACGGCTCTTGACCCTCATCGCCGGGCTCGCGCTCCTGGTCTCCTGCAGTGGCGAGCCGGCGCCGGATCCCCCCGCCGGGGCCGTCCCCGCGCACAATGCCACCGAGGCTCCGCTTTTGCCGACGTTCGCCGACGTCTTGCCCGCGGCCGATCCAGATGCGTTCGGGCGATTGCTGGGGCAGCTCGAAGGGACGCCCGTCGTGGTCAACTTCTGGGGGTCGTGGTGCCCACCCTGTCGCGATGAGATGCCTCGCCTCGTGGCCGCGCACCACGAGTTCGGAGACCGGGTGCAGTTCCTCGGGGTCGACATCCTGGACTCGCGAGCAGACGCGAGAGCATTCATGGACGAGTTCGGGATGACCTTCCCGAGCGTGTTCGACGTGTCGGATGCCATCAAGACGTCACTCGGCCAGTTCGGCCAGCCCGTCACGGTGTTCTTCCGAGCGGACGGAGCCTTCTCCTTCGCGTACACCGGGCCGATCTCGGACGAGGACCTGCATCGCCATCTCGAGGCGATCGCTGGGTAGGCGTTACCTCTGGCTCCCCTCGCCCCTCTGGTAGCCTCGCTCGACCTATGGCAGCCGTCTGTGACATCTGTGGGAAGAAGCCCTGGTTCGGCAAGTCGGTGACGTTCTCGCACAAGCGGAACAACCGTCGATGGGACCCGAACATCCAGCGCGTCCGCGCGCTCGTCGACGGCACGCCTCGCCGGGTGAACGCGTGCACGAGCTGCATCAAGGCCGGGCGGGTCACCCGGATCCCCCAGCGCACGCCGTAGCTCGATCAGACGCTCGGGATCGACCAGAGGTGGTCGACCGGGCCGATCCCTTCGCCCAGCGGGAGCGCGTGACGGATCGCCTCGGTGACGAACGCCTTCCCCGCACGAACGGCCTCCGGAAGGGGATCGCCTCGAGCCAGATGTGCCGTGATCGCCGCGGAGAGCGTGCACCCGGTCCCGTGGGTATGCGGCGTGTCGATCCGCTCGGCGTCGATCCATTCCTCGAGGTCTCCCTCGACGAACAGATCGGTCGAGCGGTCGCCCTCGAGGTGACCGCCCTTGACGAGGACGGCGCGCGGTCCGAGCCGGAGGATGGCACCGGCAGCCCGTCGCATGTCGTCGCGGTTCCGCACGTCGAACCCCGCCAGCCCGGCAGCCTCCGGGAGGTTGGGCGTCACCAGCGTGGCGAGCGGGAGGATCAGCCGCTTGAGCGATCCGACGGCGTCCTCCGCGAGCAGGAGATGACCGTGCTTCGAGACGAAGACCGGATCCACGACGAGGTTGGGCAGCCGCGTCTCCTCGATCGCCTCGGCCACCGCCTCGACGATCACGGCCGACGCCAGCATCCCTGTCTTCGCCGCATCCACCCCGATGTCGCCGGCCACGGAGCGGATCTGCTCGGCGACGATGGAAGGCGTGAGCGCCTCGACGCTGGATACGCCCGTCGTGTTCTGCACCGTCACCGCGGTGATCGCGGTCATGCCGAAGACACCCAGCGCGCTGAACGTCTTGAGGTCCGCCTGGATCCCCGCCCCGCCGCCGGAGTCGGAGCCGGCGATCGTGAGCGCCCGAAGCCTGGGGCCGCTCACGATGGTGCGCCCGTCACCGGAAGTGGTCCCAACCGTCCATCGTCCCTTCTTCGATCAGGGGTCCCTCCGCCGCGTCCTCGTCGACGGCGAGGAGCCCACCCTCGATGATGGCGCCGATGTCGGTGAGCGACACTCCGAACCCTTCCCGGAGCTCGGACCTCGCCTCCTCGACCGCGCCCGGGTCCGGAAGGGTCGCCAGGAGCTCGTAGTCCTCGCCGCCACCGAGCGCCTCGGCCGGCGTCGCGGCGGGGTGGACGGGGATGCTCGCGATGTCGATGCGGGCGCCGACGCCGCTCGCGTCGCACAGCCTCGAGAGATCGAGCGCGAGCCCATCCGAGACGTCCATCATCGCGGTGACCCCGTGACCCGAGAGCACGCCCGCCTCGCCCACGCGCGGGATGGGCCGCATGTATCGCTTGAGCGCGTCGCGCTCCGCATCCGACCAGGAGCGCTGCGAAGCCAGCCGGAGCCCGGCCGCGGAACCGCCGAGCGAACCGGTCACCACCAGGCGGTCGCCGCGCCGCGCGCCGTCCCGGCGCACCGCCCGGCCGGGCACCACCTCGCCGGTGAGAGTGACGACGATCGACAGCTCCTCGCCCCGCGAGAGGTTCCCGCCCACCAGCGACAGGGCGAACTCGTCGCAGCATTCGCGCATCCCGCCGGCCAGCTCCACCACCCACGCAGCCTCGGTCGCGGCCGGGAGCGTGAGGCTGCAGAGCGCGAATCGTGGGCTCGCGGCCATCGCGGCCACGTCGCTGACGTTGACGGCGACGGCCTTGTAGCCGAGATCGCGAGGAGTGGTGAGCTCGGTCAGGAAATGAACCCCTTCGACCATGGCGTCCGTGGTCAGCACCAGCTCACCGGCACCGGACCGGACGACGGCGGCATCGTCGCCGGGACCCACGATCACTTCGGGCCCCGCGCCCGAGAGGACGCGTCGGATCGCTTCGATCAATCGGTCTTCCGAGAGGTCCATCTGGCCCCAGGTCTTGGCGGAGGCGCCCCTGCACGCGGTCCGAGAGGCCGCCTGCACGTTCGCTAGACTTTAGGGGTTCTCCCGCCCATCCCACCGCGTTCCGCGTACCCACCGATGCAGGAGGCCCGAGTGGCAGACGTGTTCGTCAACCCGACGCCGGAGGAACTTCGCCGGTTCACCGAAGAGATGCCCGGCTGCAGGATCACCGAGTTCGGCAACGTGAACGTCCAGACCAAGGTTCTCTCCAGGAGCGCCGGCAGCACATTCGTCGTCGATCGTGCCTCGAGCGGGAAGACGATGACGCGAGCGGAGTTCGATGAGGTCGCCCGTCGACAGGACGAGTACGTGGCCGACCACGACATGATCCAGATCGACGGTTGGATCGGCAACGACCCCACGCTTCGCACCCGTGCGCGCCTGCTGATGGAGAAGCGCTACGCGAACGTCGCCGGCATGCAGCAGAAGCTCTACTTCGCTCGCGACGACGGCAAGGAGCCCGAGGTCCAGGTGATCTACACGCCCGGTCTCGAAGCGCCCGGATACCCGGGCGATCGCATCATCGCCGTCGATCTCGACCACCACGTGACCCGCGTCCTCAACTCCGACTACTTCGGCGAGTCGAAGAAGGGCGGCTTGCGGATGTGGAACGACATCGTCTTCGGCAAGGGCGGGCTCGCGCTCCATGCGGGGCTCAAGGTGATCCCGACCGCCGCGGGCGACAAGGTCTTCCTGATCATCGGACTGTCCGGTACCGGGAAGACGACGACGACGTTCACGACGCAGAACGGCTCGAAGCCGATCCAGGATGACTTCGTGGGCCTGATGCCGGGCGGTCTCGCGTACGGAACCGAGAACGGATGCTTCGCCAAGACCTTCTCGCTGGATCCCGCGTTCGAACCCTCCATCTACGGAGCGGTCACGAAGCCCACCACCTACCTGGAGAACGTCTATGACGACTCCAGCAAGGTGGACTTCTTCGAGCAGAGCTACACGCAGAACGGGAGGGCGGTCTTCGAGATGCAGGATCTGCTGGCGTTCGAGGACGCACGCAACGTCGGACCTGTCGACTATCTGCTGATCCTGAACCGCAACGAGAACATCATCCCCGCGGTTGCGAAGCTCACGCAGGAGCAGTCGGCCGCATACTTCATGCTCGGCGAGACCACGGGCACGTCGGCGGGGGGGATCGATGAGGAGGGCAAGTTCCTCAGGGTGCCCGGCACCAATCCCTTCTTCCCGCTCCCCCACGGGCTGCAGGGCAACCGGTTGCTCGAGCTCTTGGCGACCCATCCCATCGAGACGTACCTGCTGAACACCGGTCGGGTCGGAGGCACGGAGGAGGACGATCGCTCGAAGAAGGTCAAGATCCCACACACCTCTGCCTGCGTGAAAGGGATCGCCGAGCAGACGATCGTGTTCGAGGAGGACCCGGACTTCCGATACCTGGTGGCGACCGACGTCCCGGAGCTCGATGACCCGGAGCTCCTGCAGCCCGTCCAGCTCTACGAGCGCACAGGCAGGATCGAGGACTACCGAGGCATCGTCGAGCGACTGAAGGTGGAGCGGGTGCAGCATCTCCAGCAGTTCACCGAGCTGTCCGAGGACATCATCAAGGCCGTCGGCTAGCCCGTCTCTCCGAGATACCCCCCCTCGTTCCGCTCCCATGTGCATCTTGAACGGCGGTTTGACGCGTATACCCATGGGGGGTATACGGTATAACCGCACATTTGGCAAGGGAGCCGCCACATGGATCACGGAACGCACGAGGGGCACGACCACCAGCCCGCGGACGCACACCAGGAGGGTCACGCCGGCCACGAGGGTCACGCCGGCCACGAGGGTCACGGTGACCACGAGGGTCACGGCGGCCACGAGGGTCACGCCGCGATGTTCCGCGACCGCCTGTGGATCAGCACCGCGCTGACCCTGCCTGTCCTCGTCTTCTCCGAGATGATCCAGGACTGGCTCGGATTCCGGCTCCCGGAATTCGCCGGCCGGAACCTCGTCGCCCCGATCCTCGGCACCGCCATCTTCCTCTACGGGGGGCAACCGTTCCTCATGGGCGGCTCGAGGAAGCTCGCGCCCGGCGCCCGGGGATGATGCTGCTGATCGCCCTGGCACTCACCGTCGCGTTCGGAGCGAGCATCGCCAGCGCGTTCGGTTGGCTCGATCTCGAGTTCTGGTGGGAGCTCGCCCTCCTCGTCGACGTGATGCTCCTCGGTCACTGGATGGAGATGCGTGCCCTCGGTCAGGCCTCGAGCGCGCTGGAGGCGCTCGCCTCGCTCCTCCCGGACACCGCCGAGCGAGTGACGGAGGCCGGTACCGAGGTCATCCCGCTCGATGAGCTCCGCGAGGGCGACGTCGTGCTCGTCCGCCCCGGCGGCCGCGTGCCGGCCGACGGGGCGATCGTCGATGGGGAGGCCGCGTTCGACGAGTCGATGATCACCGGGGAATCCCGGCCGGTGACCCGGCATGTCGGAGACCGGGTGGTGGGTGGCACCGTGTCGACCGATTCCGCGGTGCGCATCCGGATCACGGCCGTCGGCGAGGGAACGACACTCGCCGGCATCCGCCGTCTCGTCGAGGAGGCACAGGCGTCGCGTTCACGCGCCCAGGCGCTCGCTGATCGTGCGGCCGCACTCCTGTTCTACGTAGCGCTGTTATCCGCCGCCATCACCTTGGTCACTTGGCTCGCGATGGACGAGCCCGATCAGGCGATGGAACGCACCATCACCGTCCTCGTGATCGCCTGCCCGCACGCGCTCGGTCTCGCGATCCCGCTGGTGATCGCGATCTCCACGTCCGCTTCGGCGAGGGAGGGGATCCTCATCAAGGATCGGCTCGCGCTCGAGCGGATGCGAACGGTCGACACGGTGTTGATGGACAAGACCGGGACCCTCACCACCGGAAGACCCGCCGTGAGAGATGTCGTCGTCGACGGCGCGGACGAGGACTCCGTCCTTTCGCTCGCCGCCGCGGTGGAAGCCGACAGCGAGCATCCATTGGCACGGGCGATCGTCGGGGATGCCCGCCGGCGAGGACTCGCGATCGCTCCGGCATCCGGATTCCGATCGATGGCCGGCCGCGGGGTCCGGGCGGTCGTGGGCGGCACCGAGGTCGCCGTGGGCGGCCCTGCGCTCCTCCGGGAGCTCGGCCTGGATGTGCCCACCGGCCTCATGGAGTCCGTCGCGACGTGGCGGGAGCGCGGTGCCATCGTCCTCACCGTCGTCAGAGAGGGGAGACCGGTCGGTTCGATCGCGGTCGAGGATGCGGTTCGTCCGGAATCCCGTCAGGCGGTGCGGGACCTGCGAGCGGAAGGTCTCCGCGTCGTGATGATCTCCGGTGACGCGCGCGAGGTCGCGGAAGCCGTCGCCAGGGACCTTGGCATCGACGAGGTGCGAGCCGAGGTCCTGCCGGAACACAAGGCAGCGGTCGTCGCGGAGCTCCAGGGTGAGGGACGGCGTGTGGCGATGGTCGGCGACGGCGTGAACGACGCGCCGGCGCTCGCTCGGGCCGACGTCGGTATCGCGATCGGTGCGGGCACCGATGTCGCGATCGCGTCGGCAGGAGTGGTCCTCGCGAGCGACGATCCGCGCGGTGTCTCGAGCGTCTGGCGCCTGTCGCGCGCCAGCTACTCGAAGATGATCCAGAACCTCGTGTGGGCAACGGGATACAACGCGCTCGCGATCCCTCTGGCGGCGGGAGTGCTCGCTCCCTGGGGCTTCGTGCTTCCCCCCGCCGTCGGCGCGATCGCGATGAGCCTGTCCACCATCGTCGTCGCGTTCAATGCCCTGCTGCTCAAGCGGCTGGATCTCCGTCCGAAGGAGGCGTCGGCGGAGGCCGTCCCAGCAGGAAGCCACTGATGAATTGCAGGGCGGCCGGCACCGCCAGCACGATGTAGTACCAGTTGAAGCGAGCCGCATCGTCGATGAAGGCGCGCCCCTGCGTCTCGACGCTCGCGAAGAGCAGGAAGAGACCCATCAGCGCGAACCAGAGGCCCACGCGCGACGCCACGAACAGCGCGTAGAGCACGTGGTCACGGCGAACGTCGGAGTCCAGCGGGCGTCGGAGCCAGTAGATCGCCGAGCGGATCCCGAGCAACCCGAAGACGGCCGCGCCCACGACCTCTACCACGTTCATCGCTCCGCCTCGCTCAGCAGCGCCACGACCTCATCATCCGAGACCTGATCGAAATTGCGGTACCACTCCCCCACCGCGAGGAAGCCGAAGGGCTCCTCGAGGAGCACCACCTCGTCCGCCTCGGGCTCGAGGTGGGCGCGCGCGGCCGGCGGACCGACCGGGGCGGCGAAGACGACCCGGTC
>JBPCPX010000085.1:0-16865 GCA_050998695.1 Actinomycetota bacterium | reverse complement strand
CACCATCCTATCCCGCCTCCCCCTCCTCTCCTCCTCTCCCCCCCCCCCCCCCCCCCCCCCCCCCCCCCGCCACCGCAGCCTTCCGGCCAGAGAGAGCAGCAAGCGGACCCCCGCGCTGTCGATATAGGTGACTCCCGAGAGATCCAGGACCACCCCCACCACGTTGTTGGGAACGGCTTCCGTGATCAGACCCTCGAGCTCCGTCGCGTTGGAGAGATCGACCTCACCGGTCAGCACGCCGATCACGATGTCATCATGCCGATCGACCACGAACGACGCGAGATCGCTCATCCCGACGTCAACCGAGGGACGCGACGCGTCATGCGAAGCTCGGTTCCTTCGTTGCCTCGTGTGAACACGCAGGAGTCCATGCACGTCTCGATCAGCGGCAACCCTCTGCCCCGGTCCCCGTTGCGCGCCGCCCTCCATCGACCCGTGTCCCGGACGACGATCGTGATCTCTCCGTCGTCGACCTCGGCCTCGATGTCCACGGATCCCTCGCCGGGCCGTAGGCGTGCTCGATCGAGTTCGCGCACGCCTCGGAGCTGGCGAGGATGATGTCGTCGGCGTCCTGCTTCGACACGTCGTGACCGGAGAGCCACCGAGCGATGTTGCGACGAACGGACCGGAGCTTCGCCGGATCGGCCGGGATGTGCAGGGAGAGCCGCTCCTGCACCGGATCGAGCCGAGCGGCCAGGATCGCCACGTCGTCGGAGGCGTTGGCCGGCACCAGATCAACGAGCAGAACCCCGCACAGGTCGTCGATGTCCAGGCCCACGCTGTCCGTCGCGACCGCACGGAGCCGTTCGAGGCCCTCTTCGATCGCGATGTCTCGGCGATCGATGAGGCCGTCGGTGAAGAGCACGAGTGTGGCTCCCGGCCGAAGCAGCGCGATCGACTCCTCGTACGGGAGGCTCCAATTCAAGCCGAGCGGCAGCCCGATCGGGCTCGCCAGATAGGTCGCCCCGCCGGCGGCATCGAGCAGCAACGACGCCGGGTGTCCGGCGTTCACCATCGTCGCCTCCCACGTCCTGGGATCCACGACGAGGTACAGCATCGTCACCATCTGCTCGCCTTCGTACAGGGACCGCAGCAGATCGTGCACACGGCCCACCACGACCCTCGCCGGGTGTCCTTCGAGGCTGAACGCGCGCACGGCCATGCGAACCTGCCCCATCACACTGGCCGCCTCCGTTCCATGGCCCGCGACATCACCGATCACGAGGGCGACGCCCCCATCGGGAAGCTCGATGACGTCGTACCAGTCACCGCCGGCAGCCGAGCCCTCCTCGGCCGGCACGTAGCGGGCCGCGAAGCTCATGCCGACGAGGTCCGGGAGCTGCTCGGGAAGCAACGACCGTTGAAGCGTGTCCGCGATCCGTTGCTCGCGCTCCAGCTCGCGTCGCTCGGTGACGTCTTGGACAGTCCCGACCATCCTCATCACCCCATCCGTGGATGGGATCGCGCGTGCTTTCCCGTAGAGCGTGCGCATGCTCCCGCGTCACGGACGATCCGGTATTCGATGTCCGGGATCACTTCCCTTCGCTCCTCGACGGCACGAGCCACGTTGGCTTGGATACGAGCCCGGTCCTCGGGTACCGCGAAGTCGACGACGCGCTCGAACGTGATGGGCGCATCGGTGGGAGACCATGGATGCGATACATCTCGAGGGACCAGTTCACGACGCCCGTCGCCACGTCCCAATCCCACGAACCCAGATGGGAGAGCTCCTGGGACTCCGCCAGGCGCTCGTTCACGATCGAGAGCTCCGTCGTGCACAGGTCGACCCGCTCTTCGAGGTCGGCGGCAGCTTCCTCGAGGGCGCGCCGCGCACGAAGGCGCCGCCCACGATCGCAGCGAAGAAGAAGGATGTGAGCGCGACCGTGGCGTTGAACGCCTAGAGCGTGAACATCTCCTCCGAGAGCGTCAGGCCCGCGAAGAGACCTTGCCTCCCGACGGCCGCCCATGTCGCGAACAGCGACACGACCAGAGCCGCCGGCGCCGCCCCGGGCTGTTGGAAACGCCACGCCGCCCAGCCGAGAACCGGAAGCAGCAGGAACAGGATGGGGAGGTCGGTGACGAGGATCAGGAACGAGATGCCGACCAGAACGGCTCCGAGTGCGATCGCCTCCACGACCTTCCATCCACGCGGGATCGGATGCTCACGGATCGTGCGCAAGGTCAGGAGGAACGGAGCAACCACGAGGATCCCCATCGCATCTCCCGCCCACCACACGGACCATGCGCCGAGGAACCGCGCCTCCGCGATGGCGTGGGAGACCACCAGGGTCGTCGCGCCGATGGTGGCACTGATGAGGGTGCTCCCCAGCACTGCCAAGAACACGATCGCGAGCGCGTCGCGGAGACGGTCGAGCTGCGGGCGGAAGCCCACCCTCAGGAGGAGGGTGGCGGCTGCCAGCGGGGCGAGCGTGTTCCGACCGCCGTCACGGCGGCCGCCACCGCCGACGTGCTGATCGGGAGGTTGACCGCGAACGCCCCGATCGCCACGCCCGGCCAGAGTCGCCGTCCCCAGAGAGGAAACCCGCCAGCGCGATCCCGGTGGGAGGCCACAGTGGGGTGATGTTCTCGCCGACGAGCGCCAGTCGGAGGCTGACCTGAGCCGCCAGGTAGTACGCGATCCCCAGACCGATCGATCCGATGAGATCGGACCGCCACTCCCGGAGTCTCGGGGCCCCGCTCATCCTCGCACGTTCGTCGCGATGCTCACGCATCGGTGCAGTCCCGCCCGCTGAGGATCAGTGGATGCTGCGGACGCGAGTCGAAGTCGAAGAGGTCCAGCATGTCACTCGCCCTCCGGTCGCGCTCCGTCAGCGGCTCGAGCTCCCAGATCGTCTCGATCATCTTGAGGACGCTCGAGAACTCCAGGCTCTGGCTCGCGATATGACCGCGCTTCGCCCAAGGCGAGATCAGCAGCATCGGGACCCTCGGTCCGAATCCAAAGAGGTCGACGTGCGGTGGTCGAACGTGGTCGTAGAACCCGCCGAAATCGTCCCATGTGATCACCACTGCCGTCGAACGCCACTCCGGGCTCCGCATCAGCTCGTTGAGGATCCGCACCGTCCAGTTCTCTCCGACGCACATAGAGGTGGCCGAAGGATGTTCGGAGAATTCCCCGTCGGGGATCAGCCACGAAACTTCAGGCAAGCGCCCTTCACGGAGGTCCGCAAGGAACTCCTCGTCCGGGCGGATCTTCCGCCACAACGGTCCATACCGAACATGCCTGACCATCCGGAAGGGTCGCACGTAGCTGTTCTCACCGAGGTAGTAGCGCCAGGAGACTCTCGCCGCTTCGAGCTGATCAGGGAGGACAGGAACGTCGGTGCACGGCCATCGACGGATCCAGTAGCGCTGGCGCAGCCGATCGAGGCGCTGGCGCGAGTTCTCGAGGTGCAGCGCGTCGAGCTCTTCGGCCTCACTCAGCCGCCGGAACGACTCCGCCCATTCCTCCGGGTCGTCGCAATACTCGCGAGGGATCCCGTTCGAGCCGTATTGCCCCGGGGGGTTGGCCCGCTCGTGGTCGACGAACCGATCTGTCTGCGCGGCGACGGTGAAGAGATGCTCGACCCCGGTGGGGCCGTACGTCGATGAGAAGAAGCGATCGGCGAGGACGAACCGCTCGGCGTACGCCCAATACGCGGGGATCTGCCTGGGGCGAAACTGCACGTACGAGTCGAGGTCATCACCTCCCCAGAGCATGTCGAAGCAATCCATCCGGCCGCCGTTGATCGCGAGGAGCCCACCGAGGAACGAGTGCTGCAGGTCCGGTCCTTCGTCCGGAGCGGGACGGAGCGGGACGAGCGAGTCATCACAGGTCCGCCCCCGGGCCGCGCCATCGGCACCAGGGAAGCGGCCGAACATGTGATCGAAGGTTCGATTCTCCTTGACGAGGAAGACCACGTGCTCGATGCGGGCTTGGGCGTCGGCGACGAGAGCCGGATCTGCGAGGACGGGCTGAGGGTATCGGTCGAATCGTGCCTGCCTGAATCGGTTCGCGCTGGGCGAGGTCGACGGACTCGGTGCCCGCGGCGCGGGTGATCGGGACGTGTCCGGCCGCTCGGTCGAGCATGCGGCGACCAAGATCGAGAGGGCGAGGAACGATCCGAGGCCGTGGGGGCGCATCTGCTCACGATAGGTCAGGGGTTCGACCTCGGGGAGCGACTCCTGCTCGAAGCCGCACGATCCGCGCGCTTAAGCTAGGCGGCACACCACCACCGAGAAGGGAAGGCGTGGCCGAGCGGACCGCCGACATCGAACGGGGTCGAGATGCCGCTCGGCGCGAGGCGTGGGCGGAGGCGTACGAGGAGCTCACGACCGCCGCTCCGTCCGATCTGACACCGGAGGACCTCGAAGCCCTTTCCGACGCAGCCTGGTGGTTGTCGAGGATGGACGAGGCGATCGCGGCACGGCAGCAGGCGTACGCTGCGTTCGCCGCTTCGGGCGACCAGCTGAGGGCGGCATCGAACGCCGGGCGTCTGAGCGTCGAGCACTTCCTCCGGGAGGAACCCGCCGTCGGAGCGGGCTGGCTGATGCGCGCGCAGCGCCATCTCGATGGTCAGTCGGAGTGCATCGAACAGGGCTTCCTCGCCCTGCTGGAGGCGACAGTGGCGAGGTTCACCGGTGACCTCGACGGGGCCATGGCGCTCGCCAAGCGGGCCACGGCGATCGCGTTGCGGCTCGACAACCGGGACCTGTGGGCGATGGGGATCCACACGGAGGGACTCCTTCTCATCGCAAGGGGTGACATCGCCGACGGCCTGGCACGGTTGGACGAAGCGATGACATCGGTCGTCGCCGGAGAGCTCAGCAGCTTCTTCACCGGCATCGTGTACTGCAACGTGATCGCGGCGTGTCTGGAGCTCGCGGACCTCCGGCGCGCCCACGAGTGGAGCGAGGCATCGCGCGCGTGGTGCGAGACGCTCCCGCCGGAATCGCCCTATCCCGGCATGTGCCGGATCAACCGCGCGGAGGTGTCGAGCCTCCGTGGAGCGTGGTCCGAGGCGGAAGCCGAGTCCTCGCGCGCGTCGCGGGAGCTCATGAGCTTCGACCCGATGGCCGCCGCGCAGGCGTTCTACGGGACCGGCGAGATCCGTCGCCGCATGGGCAACCTCGCGGGCGCGGAGGAGTCCTTCGCCCGCGCGCACGAGATCGGATTCGAGCCACAGCCGGGGCTGGCACTCCTCCGCCTTGCCCAGGGCAAGACGGAAGCCGCCCGGACGGGGCTCCGGGCGGCACTCGCAGGTGAGATGGGAGGCAGGATGCGACGGGCACGGCTCCTCGGGGCGCAGGTCGACGTCGCGCTCGCCGAGGGCGACGTCGAGACGGCGCGCACGGCGAGCGCCGAGCTGGATTCGATCGCGGCGGGGTACGCGACGCCCGCACTGGACGCGTCCGCCGCCACCGCGCGTGGAGCCATCAGACTCGCGGAAGGTGACGCCCCAGCAGCGCTCGAGAGCCTCCGGCATGCGGTCGCTCTCTGGCAGGAGATCAGACTCCCGTACGAGGTCGCGGTGGCTCGAACGCGATACGCCACCGCGTTGCGGAGCGCGGCGGACGAGGACGACGCGGCCCTGGAGCTCCGGGCCGCGATCGCCGCCTTCGAACGTCTCGGTGCGGTGACCGATGCCCGAACGGCGAAGGAGCTCCTCGCCGGGCCAGCCGGCCTCCCGCGCGGCTTGACGGCGCGGGAGGCGGAGGTGCTGCGGCTCGTCGCGGCCGGCAGATCCAACCGGGAGATCGCGACGACGCTCGTGATCAGCGAGCACACGGTCGCCCGTCATCTCCAGAACATGTTCGCGAAGCTCGGGGTCTCCTCCCGGTCCGGCGCGACCGCCTTCGCGTTCGAACACGGCCTGAACTGAGTTCGGAGGCCCGCGCGTGGTCATTCCTCACCACACCGTGCTCCGCCGACATTGGCTGGTTCGGTCGATGAACCGCCCTCTGCGCCCCGCATACCGTTCGCGAGGTCGAGAACACCGACGAACGGAGGAGAGCGATGCAGGAGCGGCTGAGAACGGAGCGATGCGAGACTGTGATCATCGGTGGCGGGCAAGCGGGCCTTGCCACCGGGTGCTTCCTGAAGGAGCGGGGCCGTCCGTTCTTGATCCTGGATGCCGGCGAACGCGTCGGGGACGCCTGGCGCAACCGTTGGGAATCGCTTCGACTCTTCACACCCGCGCGCTTCGATCGCCTGCCGGGCTCCCCGTTCCCGGCATCTTCCTGGTACTTCCCGACCAAGGACGAGATGGGCGACTACCTGGAGGCGTACGCGCAGCGCTTCGACCTCCCGGTTCGCACCGGTGTGAAGGTCGAACGACTCGCGAAGGAGGGGGGGCGGTTCGTGATCACCTCCCCGCAGGGCCGCTTCGAGGCAGAGAACGTGGTGGTCGCGACGGGCGCGTGCCAGATCCCCAAGGTCCCCGGCTTCGCCGGCGCGCTCTCTCCGAACATCACGCAGCTCCATTCGAAGGAGTACCGGAGCCCTTCCCAGCTGAGTGACGGAGACGTCCTCATCGTGGGTGTCGGCAATTCGGGCGCCGAGATCTCGAAGGAGCTGTCCAAGAGCCGCCGAACCTTGCTCGCCGGGAAGGAGTCCGGCCACATCCCGGTCCGCCACGGAAGCATCCCCGCACGCTACGGGTTCCGCGTCTTCCGGTTCCTCGGCCATCGCGTGCTGACCAAAGGAACGCCCATCGGGCGGAGGATGGGGCCGAAGCTGATCGCCCACGGTGACCCACTGATCCGCGTCAGGCCGAAGGACCTCGCCGCCGCCGGGATCGAGCGGGTCCCCCGGGTCGCAGGCGTCGAGGACGGCCTTCCGGTTCTCGAAGACGGCCGCGTCCTGGACGTGGCGAACGTGATCTGGTGCACCGGCTACCGCTCCGAGTTCGGCTGGATCGACCTGCCGGTCCTGGGGGCGGATGGGGAACCGATCCATGATCGTGGCGTCGCCCGGTCGGAACCGGGTCTTTGCTTCGTCGGGCTCGCGTTCCAGTACTCGTTCTCATCCGACGTCCTCCCCGGCATGGCGCGAGATCACGCGTTCGTGGCCAACCACATCTCCTCGCGCGCCGGGTCGGGCTCGCGCGCCCTTCCCGAGCTCGACCCCGCGAGGTGAGGATGCGGCCGGCTGCCGCGGACGCCGAGCGCCGCCGATGGTCCGAGGATCGGACCCCGGTCCGTCGTGCCCTCGAGCTGGCCTTCGACGTCGATCCGAAGGGATCCGTTACGTGGCTCACCGTCGAGGGATCGACGGGCGAGGCTGCAAGTCGCCGGATCCACGGGATCGAGCTGCCGTTCGAGGACGGCTCGATCGATCGCCTCGTGTGCTCGGAGGGGTTCCAGCTGCTGGCGCACCGCGGTCGCGCGCTGGAGGAGATGCGCCGAGTCCTCGTACGAGGTGGCGACATCGAGGTCGCCGTTCCGGGCTCGATCGAGGGGAACCCACCGTGCGCCGATCTCGCGATATCACTCGAGCGTCACTCGGGCACGCGCGGTGCCGCAGCCATCCGCTGGCTCTTCTGCATGCCGGAACCCGACGATCTACGCGGCGCGCTCGCCGCAGGCGCCTTCGAGGACGTCCGGATCGACGTGGTTCGCACGACGGCCCGATCTCCCTCGATCGGAGCGTTCCTCGCCCGCTCAGGCTTCTTCGATCGGCGGACGGCCGCGGAGTTGACTCACTTGCTTCGTGCGCTGGAGTCGCGAGCCGACGAGCACGGTCTGCATCTCGGCAGCGAGACGATCGTCGGTCGCGCGCGGCGTGTGTGAATCGGACTGCTGCTCGACAGCGACCTAGACTAGACGGCCTGGAGACGCCGTGCGTCTGCGGGCAGCTCGGTCACGTCGCCTGGGAGCGTGATGATGAAGCGCGCGCCGCCGTGCTCGCCGTCCTCGACGAGCGCGGTGCCGCCGTGCAGCTCCGCGAACTTCTTGACGAGTGAGAGTCCGATGCCGACGCCTCGGCCACCGGCGCCCGCTCCCTGACGGAAGGGCTCGAAGACCACCTCTTTGAGCTCGTCGGGGATCCCCGGACCTTCGTCCTCGATCACGAGGACGACGCCGTTGGAGCGACCGAGGACGCGGACGTGTACCGCGGTGCCTGCGGGCGTGTGCCGCCGCGCGTTCACGAGGAGGTTCTCGATCACACGCTCGACCTTGCCGGCGTCGATGTCCACGAGGACCTGAGAGGCCTCGACACGGATCGGGTGGGACTCCATGCCCGGAAGCTCACGTGCGATCCGGCGCGCAAGCTCGCTCACATCGGTCGGCGCGCGCTCGGGTTGGATGTGTCCGCGGTCTAGCCTGTCGAGGTCCAGCATGTCGTCGACCAGACGGTTCATCTTCTTGCCGCCCTGCTCGATCATGTCGAGCATCGTCGCGCGCTCTTCCTCCGTCAGGCCGATCTGCTCCGCGCGGTGCAGCGTCTGGACCGAGCCGAGGATCCCGGCGAGCGGACCCTTGAGGTCGTGGGAGACG
This sequence comes from Actinomycetota bacterium, assembly GCA_050998695.1. Lineage (GTDB taxonomy): Bacteria > Actinomycetota > UBA4738 > UBA4738 > HRBIN12 > JAJNBA01. The sequence continues at coordinate 8,369 of JBPCPX010000085.1, read as the reverse complement.
GCGTGCAAGAGCGTGTCCTTCACCTCGTTCAGCTCGCGGAGTCCGGTCGTCACCTCCGCCTCGCGATCGAGGTGCTCCCATTGCGACGCGATGATGCGGCGGAGCGTCCCGAGCAGCACGGCGACTGAGAGGAACGCGGCGAAGCGGAAGATCGCGTTCCACCAGGGCAGGAGGTCGAAGTTCGGATACAGCAGATCGCTCCAGAGCGCCGCGCCCGTGGACAGGGCGACCGTTACCGCTCCCCAACGGAGACCCAGGTTCCACGTCACCAGGCCGATGGGCATCAGGTAGAAGAGCGCGACCGACAGGCGCGGTCCGAGCAGATAGTCCATCACCGCGACGACCGCGAGGAACGCGGCGCCGAGCAGGAGGGTGACACCCGGGGACTTGCCGTCGAAGAAGCCTTCGGTTTGCCTCAGGACACGGCGCTCTGCCAGCTGATCGTCCGCCACGAAGGAAGCTTCGGCGGCCTTCCGCGTTACCTTGAGTCAGGTATCCGAAGGGGTTCCGCCGCGTGCTCGACCGGTGGCCGGCTCAGCCCGCCCCCAGCTGCTCCCTGAGGGCCCGGAAGGCCCGTCCCCGATGGCTGATCCGGTCCTTCTCCTCATCGGTCAGCTCGGCCATGGTGCGGTCCCCGCCCCCCGGGACGAAGATCGGGTCGTAGCCGAAGCCGCGAGCCCCGCGCGGCCTCGGCTCGAGGATCCCCTCACACGTGCCCTCGGCGTGCAGCTCCCGGCCGTCCGGGAACGCGAGCACGGCGATGCACCGGTACCGAGCCATACGCCCGGACCCCGGCACCCCCTTGAGGGCTCGGATGAGCTCTTCGAGGTTGCGCTCGTCGGTCGCGTCCTCGCCGGCGAACCGAGCGGACCGCGGGCCGGGGCGGCCGCCGAGCGCGTCGACCTCGATCCCGGAGTCGTCTGCGAGTGCCGGCTCCCCGAGGGAAGCCGCTCCGGCCCGCGCCTTCAGCAGCGCGTTCTCGACGTAGGTGCTGCCGGTTTCCTCCACGTCGGGCCAGGGACCCTCGTGGTTCTCGACCGTCAGCCACTCCACGGGCCAATCGACGCAGATCCTTCCGATCTCCCGGAGCTTGTGCTGGTTGCGGGACGCGATCGCGATCCGTGCTGGGAACGCCACCTCAGCCGTCGATCGCGTCCCGCTGGATCTTCGTCAGCTCGACGACACCGGCAGCGGCCAGATCGAGGAGTTCGTCGAGCTGCGCGCGATCGAACGGCGCGCCCTCGGCGGTCCCCTGGACCTCCACCAGCGCGCCGGACCCCGTCATGACGACGTTGCAGTCGACCTCGGCGGCGGCATCCTCCTCGTAGCAGAGATCCAACCGTGCCTGCCCGTCGATGATCCCGACCGAGACGGCCGCCACCGTGTCGACCAGAAGGTCGTCGGGCACCAGGTCTTCGCTCGACAGCCACCGCAGCGCGTGCGCGAGGGCGATGTACCCGCCGGTGATCGCCGCGGTTCGCGTGCCCGCATCGGCCTGCAGCACGTCGCAGTCCACGGTGATCGTGCGCTCCCCCATCCGCCCGAGGTCGGTCACGGCTCGGAGCGAGCGACCGATCAGCCGCTGGATCTCCTGGGTCCGACCCCCGGGGCGACCACGGTTCACCTCGCGTGGCGAGCGCTCGTTGGTGGATGCGGGAAGCATCGAATACTCCCCCGTCACCCATCCCTTCCCCGTCCCCCGGAGCCAGCGAGGAGCTTCTGTCGACACGGAAGCGGCGCACAGCACTCGGGTCTTGCCCATCGAGAACAGCACCGATCCGGCGGCCCACTCCTGGTACCCGAGCTCGAACGTCACGGGACGCAGCTGACCGGGCGCGCGGCCGTCGGGACGAGGACTCATCGACCGACCTCCAGGACCATCCCGGGCACCGCGATGTCGATCGGCCCGGTGAAGGTCTCGGCCGCCTCGCGGATCGAGATCCGATGGTCGAGCTCGGGCGTCAGGTGCGTGAGCACCAGATGATCGGCACCGGCGGCGGTCGCGACCTCGCCCGCCTGCGCCGCGGAGAGGTGGAACGGGTAGAGCTTCGACGCGTTCTGATACGTCGCCTCGCACAGGAACAGATCCGCGTCCCGCCCGAGTGCGATCGCTGCCTCACACGGCCCGGTGTCGCCGGTGTAGGCGAAGACGACCCCTCCCGCCTCGATCCGATAGCCGAGGGAGAAGACACCGATGTGCTGCATCTCGAAGGGTGTGATCCGGAACGGCCCCAACTCGAAGACCTTGCCTGGGGCCGCGGTGCGGAAGTCGAAGGCCTCCGCCATCACGTTGCGCCCGTTCTCCGAGACCAGCGCTGCCGCGATGTCCGTGAACCCACCGGGGGACCAGAAGGGAAGACCGGGTTGGCCGAGCCGCCCGTAGTGCCGCGCGTAGAACGTCGGGATGATGTCGACGTAGTGATCGGGATGGCCATGGGTGATGAGCATCGCCTTCACGTCGTCGACACCGACCACTTGCTGCAGTCGGGCGAACGTGCCGGTGCCGGCATCGACCTGGAGGTGATAGCCGTCCTGGGTGACGAGGTAACCGCAGTTTTCGCCGCCGGCGCCGGGCCATGTGCCCTGCGCGCCCAGGACCGTCAGCTCCACACGCCCTCCACCGTCACCTGCTGCACGCCGAGGTCCCGCACCTCGGGACCCAGGAACACCTCCGCCAGGCGCTGGAACCGTTCGGGATCGCCCGTGGTCACGAACTCGTGCACGGGCCTCCCGCCGGCCGGCGCCAGCAGCTCTCGGGACACGAGCTCACCGTACACGTCCTTCGCGGTCTCCTCGGCCGACGAGACCAGGACGACGTCGGGACCGAGCTCGAGCTGCAGGAGCCCGGAGAGGAGCGGATAGTGGGTGCAACCCAACACCAGTGTGTCGATCCCGGCTTCCATGAGTGGCTCAAGATACCCGCGCGCGACGGTGCGGAGCTCTGGAGAGCTGGTGTCCCCTCGTTCGACGTGGTCCACGAAAGCCGGGCACGCAGCGGTGTGCAGCGCGACGGCCGAGCCGATCGCCCGCTGGTAGGCGCCCGTTGCGATCGTCGCCTCCGTCCCGATGACGCCGACCACTCCGTTCCGTGTCGCACGGATCGCCGCCCGGGACCCGGGGTTGACCACGCCCACCACGGGGATGTCGGCGCTCACGGCGATGTCACCGATCGCCGACACCTCGATCGAGTTGCAGGCGATCACGAGCAGCTTCACGTCCCTCTTCACGAGGTACTCCGCGATCTCGAGCGCGTACTGCCGGATCCGCTCGACCGGCTGCGACCCGTAAGGGAACCGCGCGGAATCGCCCACGTAGATCAACGGCTCGTGGGGCAGCAGATCGATGATCGCCCGAGCGACGGTGAGCCCGCCCACGCCGGAGTCGAACACGCCGATCGGCCGTGGGTCGCTCACCACCACAGGGACTCGGAGACCTTCTTCTCCGCGGTCGCGAGATCCTCGGCCCAGGCCTCGGTGGACAGGTACTTCCAGCCGCCGTCGGCCAGGAGACAGACCACCTCGCCCCTTTCGATCTCGGCGGTGATCCGCTGGGCGACGTGGATAACGGCGCCCGAGGAGATGCCCGAGAAGATGCCTTCCCTCGACGTCAGCTCTCGCGTGGCGTGGAGCGCGTCCTCGGAACTGACGAGGAACTTCCGGTTCACCTCGGACGGGTCGAAGATCGGCGGCACGAATCCCTCGTCCAGCGAACGGAGGCCGTACACGAGATCCCCGAGCTCCGGCTCCGCGGCGACGACCCGGATCGACGGATCGTGCGCATGGAGGGCACGCCCGGCACCGGTGAGCGTGCCGCCGGTCCCCATCCCGGCGACGAAGTGCGTCACCTCGGGGAGATCGGCGATGATCTCGCGCGCGGTTCCCTCCTGCGCTCGTGGGTTCTCCGGGTTCCCGTATTGGAACGGCATGAAGTACGTCGGATCCTCGGCCAGCGCACGCGCCACCCCGATCGATCCGTTCGTGCCCTTGTCGCCGTCGGAGAACACGATCTCGGCCCCGAACAGCCGCAGGAGACCGAGGCGCTCCTGGCTCGCGTTGTCCGGGAGGACGACCGTGAGCCGGTATCCCTTCCGCCTGGCCACCATCGCGAGCGAGATCCCCGTGTTGCCGGAGGTCGGCTCCAGGATCGTCTTATCGGGCGTGAGCTCACCCGACGCCTCCGCGGCCTCGACCATCGCGAGGGCAACTCTGTCTTTCGTCGAGCCCGTCGGGTTGTTGCCTTCGAGCTTCGCCCAGAGACGGACGCCGGGCTTCGGGGACATCGAGGGCATGCCGACGAGTGGCGTGTTCCCGATCGCGGCGAGGATGTCGTCGTGGCGCGTCACGCGGGGATTATCCCAGCGGTCATGCCTTCGTTCCGTCTCCGTGCGTCTCCGGCTACGGCGGCAGGCCAGGCGGCAGGGGAGGCACGAGCCAGTCGTCCCCGTCCGGCCGTTCCCCTCGTGACCCGACGATCGCCGACTCGAGGACGATCCAACTCGCCGGTCCACCGGCGTAGACCGAGGTCCACGCGATCAGCTGATGCGTGTCGGGATCGAAGTGCATCGTCCACGTGATCTCGCTCGCGGAGAACTCCAGCACCACCGCGTCCCGCTCCAGCCGGTCGTGTGCTCCCTCAATGGTGGTGACGCGGGGGAGATCCTTCACGACTTCGAAGAGGGCGGCGCGAATGTCGGGGGCGGCGTTGGGAGCCTCCAGCAACAGGTGCGAGATGACATCCCAGAGCCCCTCCGGCTGATCGACCGACTGGCTGGCCCACGGATCCTGGCGCAGCTGTGCGAGCAGCTCCTTGGGGTCGGCCGAGAGATCATCCGACACGGTGATGTTCACGGGGAACGCTCCCGGCCCGTATCGCCCGCTCCTCGGGGTCGGATACTTGTCCTGACGGGTGCTCCGGTTCCGAACTTCGCCCGAGCCATCGATGGCCCACCAGGTCTCCAGGTCACGGATGTGACCGTCCACCTCCTCGGAACTCTGGATGCGGAGGTAGAAGTACTGACCGGGCTGCAGCGCCAGACCGCCGACCGCGGCGCGTCGCGGCTCCTTCTCCAGTCGGGAGAGCATCGTCATCGCCCCACCGACCACGCCGATGGCAACGACCCCGGCGAGCACCGCCGAGGCGACGCGGGATCGTCGCCGATCTCGATCCCTCTTCTCGATCAGTCGTTCGAACGGCCGCTCGGGGACCGTCACGTATCCGCTTGCCCGCTGCAGCCGATCTCGCACATCATCCATCTCGATCACCCATCTCCTTCGCGAGGGTCGCTCGGCCACGGGCGGCGAGGACGCGCACCGTCACGGCTTTGACCCCCAACACCTCGGCGGCGCGATCAGACGAATGATCGAGAACATCCATCAGGATGACGGCCGCTCGCTGTCGGGGCGGCAGGGGGGCAAGCGCGCGGACGACCGCGTCCCGAGCCTCGACCGCGGCCATCTCGTCGTCGGTCTGAATCTGGTGGAACGCCTTCCTCAGGGCCACGCCGGCACGGCGGAGGCGACTCCTCCACACGTTCATGGCCGTCCGATACAAGTACGCGGCCGGATCGGGGCCCGTGCCGACCCGGTCCCAACGCTGCCACATGCCCAAGAATGCGTCCTGCATGATCTCCTCCGCCTCGTGCCGGTTCCGGGTCACCAGCCACAGCGCTCTGAAGAGGCGTTCGTGGTGCTCTGCGAAGAAGCTCTCGAACTCCATCGAGGCCACGGCTGCCCCGTCGCTGTCGCGCGGTTCCGGCGCCGTGATCACGACCTCGTCCATGTGCGTCATGTACGCGCAGGGTGCCCCGTTCCGTTTACGAGGGCAAGGGTCGAAGATCCCAGGCGCCGGCGCGGATGAACCCAGGGAGGGAGCCGGGGTCTAACCGCCGGCGACGGCCGGGAGGATCGAGACGGTATCTCCCTCGCCCACCTCGGTCTCCAATGACCCGAGGTATCGCACGTCCTCGTCGTTCAGGTAGACGTTGATGAACCGGTGGAGACCGCCGTCTTCAGATCGGACGTTCTTCGTGATGCCCGGGTACTTCGTCTCGAGATCGTCGAGGACGTCGCGGAGCGTGTCACCCTCCGCGCTCACCTTGGGTTCCCCTCCCGCGTGCTTGCGGAGGATCGTGGGCAGCTTCACCTGGACGGGCATGTCGTGGATGCTCCTTACTCGGGTCGGGCGGGGACGCCGCAGAACTGCTCGTAGTCGATCAGCTCGGTGATGGTCGGCTCCTTGCCGCACACCGGGCAATCCGCGTCCCAGCGGATCTTCACTTCCTGGAAACTCATGTCGAGTGCGTCGTACAGGAGCAGCCGTCCTTCGAGGGTCTCGCCTTCTCCGGTGATGAGCTTGATCGCCTCGGTCGCCTGGATCGAGCCGACCACCCCCGGCAGGACGCCGAACACCCCACCTTCGGCGCACGACGGGACGGTGCCGGGCGGCGGCGGCGTCGGGAAGAGACACCTGTAGCAGGGTGTCTCCTTGCCCGGCATGAACACCGTGGCTTGTCCCTCGAATTGGTAGATCGAGCCGTACACGAGCGGCTTACCGAGGAACTGAGTCGCATCGTTCACGAGGTAGCGGACCGGGAAGTTGTCGGTGCCGTCGACGATCACGTCGTACGGCTCCATCACGTCGAAGACGTTGGTCGAGAACAGCAGCGTGTCGTGACCCACGATCTCAACCGTCGGGTTGATCGCGCGCAGGTGCTCGAGGGCAGAGTCGACCTTGGACCGACCGACGTCGGCATTCGTGTGCAGGATCTGGCGCTGGAGGTTGGAAACGTCGACGGCGTCGAAGTCGACGATGCCGATCTTCCCGACGCCTGCGGCAGCCAGGTACAGCGCGATCGGCGAGCCGAGTCCTCCGGCCCCGATCACCAGCACGCTCGAATCGAGGAGCTTGCGCTGCCCCGCGGCCCCGACGTTGGGCAGGATGATGTGTCGCGAGTACCGCTGGACCTGATCCTCGGTGAATCGGCGGGCCTCGCTCACGTAACCGTCAGCTCCTCTTCCTCGATCTCGCCGTCGCGGATGTAGAACGAGCGCATGATCGGCTCCTCGCGATCCGCGACCGAGAGCAGCAGGTACCGGGAGTCCGGATAGAAGGCGAGCCGCCGGTCCGTCTCCGACGGGTAGGCCTCGGAATGGGTGTGAGAGTGGTAGATCGCCCAGAGGTCCCAGCCGCGATCGTCGAGCTCGTCGAAGACCTTCAGCTGCTCCTTGCCGTCGAGCCGATAGGTGGCGGGGCTCGCGTCGGCGTTCGTCATCGCGTAGACCCTGACGGGCACGCCGGCCTCGGCCGCGATGAGACCGCAGGCCTCGTTGGGGAACTCGCGGAGCGCTTGCTCCACGATCTCCTTGTAGTAGACGCCGTCGAGCTCTGCCATGACCTTTCCAGGGTGCTCGCGGGCCCGCGGGAGTCGGGGACCTGTTGCTGGTGCAAGCGTACCAAGGGGCGCGGTATTCCCGGCCGCCGGTGCCTGCGGTACGCCGGGCCGAGCCTGGGACGATACGCACGGGATGAAGGTCGCGGTCGTCGGACACGTGGAATGGATCACGTTCGCGCGCGTGGACCGGGTGCCCACCGCCGGCGCGATCGCACATGCGACAGAGATCTGGTGGGGAGCCGGCGGCGGCGGCGCTGTGTCCGCCGTCCAGCTCGCGAAGCTGGCGGGATCGTCCGAGCTGTTCACGGCGCTCGGCGGGGACGGCGTGGGTCGTCGCGCGCGCGAAGAGCTCTCGGCCTCACGGGTCCACGTCCACGGCGAGGAGAGGCCGGATCCCACCCGTGAGGCGCTGTGTCTCGTCGACGGCGACGGCGAGCGCACGATCACCACGCTGGGACCCCGGCTGGAAGCGCGCGGTTCCGACGGTCTCGCGTGGGACCACCTGGACGACGCCGGCGCCGTCTACGTGACGGCCGGCGATGAGGACGCGCTTCGTCGAGCACGCGTAGCGAGGGTGATGGTGGTGTCGACCCGGCATCTGGCCGTCCTCGCCGCATCGGGCGTGCGAGCCGACGCAGTGGTCGGGAGCGCTCTAGACGTCCACGAGCGCTACGACCCCGAGGTCTTGGCCCACGCCCCGCCCGACCTGGTAGTGCTGACGGAGGGAGCGGAAGGTGGATCGTTCGCAGCGTTTGACGGCGAGCGACGTCGCTTCGAACCGGCCCCGCTCCTCGGCCCGATCGTCGACACGTACGGAGCCGGCGATTCGTTCCACGCCGGACTCACGTACGGTTTGGGAGCAGGTCTCGAGGTGACCGAGGCGCTGCGGCTGGCCGCCCGGTGCGGCGCGGCCGCCCCGGGCAGCCGGAACCCGGCGGGAGGGCAGATCACGTCCGCAGAACTGTTGGAGCGAGCCGTA
>JBPCPX010000022.1:0-21741 GCA_050998695.1 Actinomycetota bacterium | reverse complement strand
CGGCGGCCGCCCCGATCAGTCTCCTGAGCAGGGCGGCCTGCGCGACGATCCGCGCGTAGTGCGCGGCGGAGGCCGGGGTCGGGACCTGGTCGGCGAGGTCCCGGATGTACAGAGGGCCGCCGACGTCATCGAGCGTTCCCTTGCGCCGAAGGGCTTCCACCGCGGACAGCTGATCGACGGGGTCCCCGCGCGCGTACAGCTCGCGGAGCACCTCGAAGATCCGCCCGTTCGCAGATCGGTAGAAGTCATCGGTCTGCAGGAGCTCGACGACGTCGGCGATGGCCTCGGCCGACAGCATCATCGAGCCTAGGGCTGCCGCCTCCGCCTCCACGTTGTGGGGCGGGATGCGGGCGTCCCCGTTCCGAGGAAGGCGGACGACGTCGTCAGCCGTGCGGACGATACCGCTCACCCCCTGTTCCCCGTCCCGGTCTCCGAGTTGCGGACGCTACGCCCGTGAAGACCACGCGAACAGTGGAAACCCATGTGGATTGCTGCGGCGCAGGTCGCATATGGATGTTTCCTGTCACTCCGCCCGTGACCTGCGGGGTCGCGTTGTGGACAACATGTGGAACAGTGTGGGGATCTGGTCCGACACGCTCAGAGTGACTGCGAAAGAGGATATCTATCCAGCTGGTCGAACGTCGGTTCGAAAGAACCTGACGAACGACATCGGGTGGCCCGCCGAAAGCGGGCCACCCGACTGCCGGTGCTACGCCTCGGGCTGGACGTCGACGATGATGACCGGGTCCACCTCGTGATGGAGATGGACCGTGACCTCGTGCGTCCCGATCGACCTGATGGGCTCGTCGAGGTGGACGTCCCGCCGATCGATGGGGACGCCTGTCTGCGCCGACAGCGCCTCCGCGATGTCGGAGGCCGTCACCGAACCGAAGAGCTTGCCCTCCTCGCCGGCGCGGGCCCTCACCACGACCGGCGCCTGGATGAGACGGGCCGCCAGCGTCTCGAGCTCGCCCTTGCGAGCATCGATCTGCGCCTCATGGGATCGCTTGAGGCTCTCGGCGTGGCGCATGGTCCCCTTCTCGGCCTTCACGGCGAGGCCGCGAGGGATGAGGAAGTTGCGCGCGTAGCCGTCGGCGACGTCCGCGACATCCCCGGGGTCGCCCAACCGCTCGACGGTCTTCTGCAGGATGATCTTCATCTTTCCTCCTGGGGGCTACGCTCGGGCAAGACTGCGGCCCTTGCTTCTTGAGCCCCCAGATCCCTCATCGACTCGAGTAGGGCAGCAGGGCCATCTCGCGGGCGTTCTTGACGGCGGACGCCACGTCGCGCTGGTGCTGGACGCAGTTGCCGCTCACGCGACGAGCACGGATCTTGCCACGATCCGAGACGAACTTTCGCAGCATGATCACGTCCTTGTAGTCGACGCGATCGACCTTGTCCTTGCAGAACTGACAGTACTTGCGCTTGCCACGCTTCTGCCAGCCTTTGTCGTCCTTCTCGCGACGCCGCTTGGGGCCGCCGCGCTCCTTCGGCCCGCCTCCCCTACCCGCCATCGAGTGGAGATTCCTCCTGGTCGGCGCCGCCACCCACGGGCGCGGCAACCTTCTCGCCCCAGTCACCCGAGCTGGAGGCACCGCCGGAGCGGGCCTGACGCGTGACGGCCGCCGTCGCCCACTTCAGGCTCGGGGCGATCTCGTCTGCCTCGACCTCGATCGCGGAGCGCTTGTCACCGTCCTGGTTCTCCCAGGTCCGGTAGTTGAGCCGGCCCGCCACGATCACACGGGTGCCCCGCGTGAGGGACTCGGCCGCGTTCTCCGCCAGCGTGCGCCATGCGTTGATCGAGAAGTACGACGTCTCGCCGTCCTTCCACTGCCCGCTCGGATCCTGGAACCGGCGGTTCACGGCCATCCGGAACTTGCAGACCGCCGCGCCGTTGGGCGTGTAGCGGAGCTCCGGGTCATCGGTCAGGTTACCGACCAGGGTCACTTGATTGTCCGTTGCCATGGTTCGTTCACTCCCCTTGGGGTGTCGCGTCTCCGCCTGCGGAGGCGGGGGAAGTTGCCAGCTGCTTCTCACGCTTGGTGGGCAGGACGACCACCTTGTGGCGCATGACCTCGTCCGCGAGGTTCAGCGCGCGCTCGAGCTCGTGTTGCGCGACCGGCTCCGCCGAGAACGTGACCACGACGTAGTAGCCCTCGTTCCGGTCGTCGATCTCGTAGGCCAGACGGCGTCTGCCCCAGCGCTCGGTGTTCCGCACCTGCCCATCGTGCTTCGCAACGACCGTAGCGATCCGGTCCGTCGCGGTACCCACCACGGCCTCGTCGGCCTCAGCAGGCAGGATGAGCATGCATTCGTACTCCCTCAAACTCCACCTCCTCTGGTCTGGACGGCCCCCCTCGAAGGGGAGCAGGAAGTTCTGAGGGTCGTCCAGCAGTGTACGGGACCTGGGGTGAAGCTAGCACCCGGGTACGACAGTGGGCTTCTCGCGACGAGTGCAGAGTCGCGGATACACTCTTCGGAACTGCCGTGCACTTCGCCAAGAGATGCATAAGGAGGCGCGAGCGATGACGACGATCCATGACCTCAAGACGTGGAAGGCTGAGGGGCGGAGATTCACGATGCTCACCGCCTACGACTTCCCCACCGCTCAGATCTTGGACCGGGTCGGCGTCCCCGTGCTGCTGGTGGGGGACTCGGTCGGGAACAACGTCCTGGGATACGCGGACACGCTCCCCGTGACGATGGACGACATGCTCCACCACACCCGCGCGGTGTCCAGGGGAGCGGAACGGGCCATGGTGGTCGGCGATCTGCCCTTCCTCTCGTATCAGGTCTCGCTCGAAGACGGGGTGCGCAACGCGGGCCGCCTCGTCAAGGAGGGAGGAGCCCAGGCGGTGAAGCTCGAGGGAACGCATCTCGAACTCGTCCACCGCCTGGTCGAGATCGGGATCCCGGTCATGGCCCACGTCGGGCTCACGCCTCAATCGGTGCATGCGATGGGCGGATACAGGGTCCAGGGTCGCGGCGAGGCAGCTCAGCGCGTGGCCGAACAAGCGGAGCAGCTCGAGAAAGCCGGTGCCTTCTCGATCGTGCTCGAGGCGATGCCGGCCGAACTCGCCGGCGAGATCACGCGGTCACTGCAGATCCCCACGATCGGCATCGGCGCCGGTCCTGCCTGCGACGCCCAGGTCCTGGTGATCAACGACCTCCTGGGGATCACCGAGAGGCCGCCCAAGCTCGCGAAGAAGTTCGCGGACCTCCGCGGCGTCATGACGGAGGCCGTCCAGGAGTTCATCCGGGAGGTGGAGGCCGGCACCTTCCCCGACGACGATCACTCGTACGACTAGACCGACCTCGGGCCTACACTCCCGGCGTGACCGAAGTCGGGGATCTCGGAAGCGCTCCCCAACAGAGCACGGACGTGAATGAGTCGTCTCGGCGAGCCGATCTCGTTGCGAAGCTGACGCACGAGATCCGTGGTCCGGTCTCCACGATCCGAGGACTCACCGGCACGACGCTCAAGCATTACGAGCGTCTGAGCGACGACGAGCGGAAGGAGTTCGTGCAGCTGATCCGGCATGAGGCCGACCGCCTGGAGCGCGCCGTCGAGCAGGTCGCACTCGTCCTCAAGCTGGACGCGGGGTCGCTTCGCTTCGACATCAGGCTGCAGGATCTCGGGGACATCGTCCGGGAGGCCGCGCGTGGGGCGGAGACCGGCGATCGCCCATTCGAGGTCGACGTCGCCGAGGGCCTCCAGGCACCCGCCGACCGCACGCACATGGGCTCGCTCATCCGTCAGCTCCTCGACAACGCGATGCTGTTCTCGCCGCCCGACGCCCCGATCGAGGTTCACCTTCGACGCGAGGGCAACGACGCCCTCATCGAGGTCATCGACCGAGGCCCCGGCATCCCGCCGGACAAGCGTCAGGCCGTCTTCGAGCGATTCGCCGACTGGCGCCCTCCCGGCTACGAGGATCGTCCGGGAACGGGGCTCGGTCTCTTCATCTGCCGGGCGATCGCCCGTACACACAGAGGCGATGCTTCGATCGCCGACGGTCCGGCGGGGGGTACGATGCTCATCGTTCGGCTTCCTCTGGAGGGATGAATGGCGGCCGTTGCGTGACCACGCTACTGATCTGCGATGACCACAAGGTGTTGACGGACGCATTGGCCACGGTCGTCGGGCTCGACGACGATCTCCAGCTGGTGGCGCCGCCAGTGCACGATCCGGAGACGGCGATCCAGCTCTCCGCCGAGCACCTGCCCGACGTCGTGCTGATGGACATCGTCTTCAAGGGCGGCATGTCGGGGATCGACGCGACGCGACGGATCAAGGAGATCTCCCCGGCGACGAAGGTCGTCATCATCACCGCCCACGACGAGGACCGTCTGCTCGTCGAGGCGGTCGAGGCGGGCGCCTCGGGCTTCCTCGGGAAGGGAGAGGCGGTCGAGGAGGTCCTCGCGGCGGCCAAGGCCGCGGCCGAGGGCGAGGTCCTGATCGATCCCGCGACCCTCACGCGCCTCCTGGCGCAGGTCGCCCGCGAGCGGGAGGCCCGTCGCGAGGCGACGACACTCCTTGACGACCTGACGGATCGAGAGCGCGAGATCCTCCAGCTCCTCGCCGAAGGCATGAGGAACGAGGGCATCGCCACGAAGCTGTTCATCAGCCCGCAGACGGTCCAGACCCACGTGCGGAACATCCTCGGGAAGTTGCGCGTGCACTCGAAGCTCGAGGCGGTCGCCTTCGCCGTCAAGCACGGCGCGATCACCGTCTGAAGAGGGCCTGGAACTCCTGCCCGGCAGGGCTCAAGTCACATTCCTCGCGGGACGAAGAGCTACTGGAGAGCGCCCTGCGTCCCCGGACGCGTGAGGCCGATCCACTCGATGGCCTCGGGGATCTCCCCGAGCGAAAGGCCCGAGTCCACCCCTCCCGGACTCGGGCCTTTCACGTGTCGCCTTCGGCGTGTTCCTATCGAAGGATGTGGCGACGCACCTTCCCGGTGCGGGTTCGAGGGATCCCGGGAACGAGTGAGAGTTCGCGTGGGAGCTTGAAACGCGCGAGATGCTCTGCCCCGAGAACTCGGAGCTCATCCAGGGAAGGCGGGTCGTCGATGGCCCTCGGGACGACGAAGGCGCTCACGCGGGAGCCCCACTCGGGGTCGGGCCGCCCGATGACCGCGACGTCCGCCACTTTGGGATGGCGGGCCAGCACCCGCTCGACCTCCTCGGGCCACACCTTCTCCGCACCGGTCCTGATGACGTGGTCAGCGCGCCCGTGGATCGCTAGGCGCCCCCCATCGTCGATCGAGCCGAGGTCACCGGTGCGCAACCAGCCGTCCGTCGTGAACGCCGCCCCGGTCGCGGCCGGATCGAGCCGGTAGTTCTCCATCACCGTGGAACCGGAGACCTCGATCGAGTCGTCCGTATCCAACCTGACCTGCATGCCGTCGAGTGGGACGCCGTCGTAGGCGAACCCACCGCACGTTTCGGTGAGGCCGTAAGTCGTGACGAGGCGGGCACCGCGTGCCCGCGCGGCGCCCGCCGTCTCGGCGTCGAGATCGTCCCCGCCCACCAGCAGGGTGAGGCCGTGCAGGCCGAGGTCCGACGCCACCAGCCGGCGCACCATCCCGGGAACCACCGAGGCGAAGGCGGCACCTTCGCCGTCGCTCACGAGACGGGCGGGGTCGAACCGTTCGTGGATCGTCACCGAGGCCCCGAGGATCGCGGCCCGGAGAACGACGAGCAGCCCACCGATGTGCGCCGGCGTGAGGGGGCAGAGCCATGAGGCCTCGGGCGAGGCGCCGAGCGTCTTGTCCGACCTGCTGACCGCCACGACCACCGCGACGCGGTGCAGCTCCACGAGCTTCGGCTCGCCGGCCGTTCCGGCGGTCGGCATCACGACGGCGACGCCGGGCGTCACCGGGGCGGCATCCGCGAGGAGCGTCTCGCCCCGCGTGTCCCGGACGAAGTGCGGTCGGGCGCGATCGACGATGGCACGCCGTTCCCGGTCGGCCAGGCGGTGATCGAGGGGAAGGAACGGCACCTCGTCGAGCCACAGTCGCGTCACGAGCCCGACCCACTCGGGGCCAGGGGGCAGATCGACCACGACCAGTTCGTCGGTTGCCATCGCCATCGCTCCCCCTGCGGACGTCCGGTAGGCTAGCCGAACCGTACGAGTAGCCGCTCTAGGAGTCATCGGTCACATGGACGAATCGCGCGAGATCAGGAATGCTCTCGATTGGCAACCTGCGAGGTCGCGGCCGGACGGAAAGAGGCCGGATCAACACGGGCCAGATCAACGGTTCTCGGACATCCGCTACGAGACGGCCGAGGGCATCGCGAAGATCACCATCGCGCGACCCGAGGTGCGGAACGCGTTCCGACCGCTCACCACCCGCGAACTGATCACGGCCTTCGACGCCGCTCGGGACGATCCGGAGGTCGGGGTCATCCTGCTCACCGGCGAGGGGTCGCTCGCCTTCTCCTCCGGGGGGGACCAGGGCGTTCGCGGTGACGACGGTTACGTGGACGAGCACGGGATCGGTCGCCTGAACGTCCTCGATCTCCAGCTCCAGATCCGGCGGCTCCCGAAGCCCGTCGTCGCGATGGTCGCGGGCTACGCGATCGGCGGTGGGCACGTGCTGCACCTGTGCTGCGACCTCACGATCGCCGCCGACAATGCGCGCTTCGGCCAGACCGGCCCCCGCGTGGGCTCGTTCGACGGCGGCTACGGGATCGGGCTGCTCGCACGGCAGATCGGCGAGAAGCGGGCGAAGGAAGTCTGGTTCCTCTGCCGGCAGTACGACGCGCAGACGGCGCTCTCGTGGGGCCTCGTCAACGCCGTCGTCCCGCTGGAGGAGCTCGAGGAAGAGTCCGTTCGGTGGGCGAAGGAGATGCTCACGCATTCGCCTCTCGCGCTCCGCCTGCTGAAGTCCGGCTACCACGCCGGCGTGGACGGGCTCGCGGGCGTGCAGCAGCTCGCCGGCGACGCGACGCTCCTCTACTACATGACGGAAGAAGCGCAGGAGGGTCGCGACGCCTACGTCGAGAAGCGCCCGCCGGACTTCTCCAGGTTCCCGAAGCGGCCGTGAACGCGTGGGTGTCGGGTGCGCGCCCCCGAACGCTCGGCGCGGGGATCGTCCCCGTGCTCGTGGGCACGGCAGCCGCCGGCAGGTTCATCGCGTGGCGGTTCGGCGCCGCGCTGCTGGTCGCGATCGGATTGCAGGTCGGCGTGAACTACTTGAATGACTACTTCGACGGCATCCGGGGCGTCGACACCCCCGAGCGGGTGGGTCCGCCCAGGCTCGTCGCGACCGGACTCGCCTCGCCGCTGTCCGTCCTGGCCGCAGCCCTCGTGTCGATCGGGGTGGCGGGTTTCGCCGGACTCGCGCTCGCGCTCGCCACGGCGCCCGTGTCGGTCCTGTTCGTCGGTGCGCTGGCATTGATCGCGGCGTTCGCGTACAGCGGCGGCCCGAAGCCGTACGCGGGTCTCGGCGTGGGCGAGGTGATGGTGTTCCTGTTCTTCGGGCTGATGGCGACATGCGGGACCGCGTTCGTGATGATGGAGTCCGTCCCGGCCGCCGCCTGGTGGTGCGGAGCGGCGCTCGGCATCCTCGCGGTGGCGATCCTGCTCGCCAACAACCTCAGGGACATCCCGACGGACGCGGCCACGGGGAAGCGGACACTCGCGGTGCGGCTGGGCGAGGCGCGGACACGGTTCCTCTACCGTGCCAGCGTGGTGGCGGCATTCGCGACGATCGTCGTCGGCGTGATCGCCTTCATCATCGATGAGCGGATCGGCCTCACGCAGTGGGGATTGCTGGGGCTCGCCGGGTGGATCCCCGCGATCCGCCCGATGGAGACTGTCGGTGTGGCGACCGGCCGCGATCTGGTTCCCGTCCTGAGCGGGACGGCGGCCGTGCATGCGACGACTGGTCTCCTGTTGGCGCTCGGACTCGTCCTCGCGCGGACGGCCTGAGAGAGGAAGGAAGACGTGGAGCAGGCGAACATCTCGCTCGCGTGTGCGACGGCGCTCGTCGACGGGCTGGTCGCCGGCGGAGTGGCGCACGCCTGCGTGTCTCCCGGATCGCGTTCGACGCCCCTCGCCCTCGCCCTCGCCCGAGACCCCCGAGTCGCGCAGCACGTGCAGCTCGACGAGCGTTCGAGTGGCTTCTTCGCGCTCGGTGCCGCGAAGGCGTCCGGACGCCCGGCGATCGTGGCGACCACGAGCGGGACAGCGGCAGCCGAACTCTTCCCCGCCGTCGTCGAGGCCTCGCAGTCGCGCGTGCCGCTGGTGATCCTGACCGCGGATCGGCCCCCTCGGGTCCGTGGGACCGGCGCGAACCAGACGATCGTGCAGCCGGACCTCTACGGCGGCTACGTCAAGGCGTCGATCGACCTCCCGATCCCGTCGACCGCCGGCCAGGAGGCATGGTGGCGCCAGGCGGCCCACGAGGCGCTCCAGGCGATGACCGGCGACCCGATCGGCCCGGTGCACCTGAACTGCCCGTTCGAGGAGCCGCTCACCCCCTCCTCCGAGATCCTCGCGCCGGTCGCCGACGACGAGCCGTTCGCGTGGCCCCCGCGTCCGGTGGCGGAGCTCGATCCGGACGAGGCAGACCGGCTCGCTCGCCTCGTGTCGGGCACCCGGGGTGCGGTCGTGTTCGGCGGCCTGCCGGCACATCTCTCGAGCGAGGGTCACTTCTGGGCGGAGCTGCTGGGGTGGCCTGTCCTCGCCGAGCCCACCTCGGGCGCGCGGCAGCCGGGATCGTCGCTCGCGGCGGGTCAGGCGATGATCGAAGGGCCATGGGCCGAGGCACACCCTCCCGAGGTCGTGATCCAGTTCGGTGCGCACCCCACCAGCCGGGCCACGCAACGCTTCGTCGCTTCGGCCGAGCAGGCCCTCGTCGCGGACAGGTGGCATCTGGATCCCGACCCCGACCGTCTCGCGTCGTGGCGTCTCGCGGTCGATCCAGAGGCACTGGCCGACGCGCTCGCTCGTCCTATCGTGCCGGGGGGCATCGGGATCGCGCCCACCGGTCTCACATCGGATGAGCTCGAGGATCCATGGCACGGCCGGATCGATCCCGCGCCCGACGACTGGCGCGACGCGTGGAGCGAAGGGGACCTGCGGGCCCGCAGGACCATGGATGCGCTCATGGACGGATGGGAGGAACCGTTCGAACCTAGGATCGCCCGTGATGTCGCCCGCTGGGTGCCTCCGGGAAGTCGTCTCTTCGTCGGGAACTCGAGTCCGATCCGGGACCTCGATCTCGCGATGCGACCGCGCGAGCACATCACCGTCTTGGCCAATCGAGGAGCGAGCGGCATCGACGGGCTCGTGTCGACGGCGCTCGGCGTGTCGGTCGCCGGGCCCGGTCCCGTGATCGCGCTCCTGGGAGACCTCTCGTTCCTCCACGACATGGGAGCGGTCCTGTGGAACGGCACACGCGACGTCGACCTCACCGTGGTGGTCGTGCACAACGGCGGTGGCCACGTCTTCTCGCTGCTGCCGCAACGCGAGCTTCCCGAACATCGGGAGCTGTTCATCACCCCGCACGCGGTCGACATCGGGGGACTGTGCGTAGCTTCCGGCGCCGGCCACGAACGGGTCGAGCGGGCGTCGGACCTGCTGCCCGCGCTCGACCGGGCGGCCGGCGCCGGCAGCCTCCACGTCGTGGAGGTCGTCGTCGACGCGGAGCTCGGACTTCGACGACGGCAGGAGATGCGCGATGCCATCGACACAGCGTTGGCACGGTCGTGAGCGAACCGCAGCCCGTCGGGTTCGCCACGACCGACGACATCCCCGAACTCGCTCGGCTCCGATGGCAGCTGTACGTGGAGCAGGACGGCGAGCCGGCCGAGTCACCAGATGCGTACCGTGAGCGGTTCGCGCGCTTCGCGGGGTCGGCGCTGGCGTCCGACGCGTGGCGAAGCTGGGTGGCTCGAGACGGCGATCGACTCGTCGCCGCGATGTGGCTCCATACGGTGCCGCGAGTGCCGGTTCCCGGGAAGCGAGCCGGCCCGATCGGCTACCTGACCAACGTCTACGTCGAGCCCGCGCATCGCAACGCCGGCCTCGGCGCGGAGGTGCTCGATCAGATCACCGCTTGGTGCCGGAGCGAGGGCTTCTCGACCGTCATCGTGTGGCCGACGGAGCGGTCGCGGCCGTTCTACCGACGCGGAGGCTTCACCCGACCCGAGGAGCCGCTGGTGCTCGACGTCGAACCGGATACGTCTTTCGAGCGCTAGCCCCAGCGGAGGGCGTCGAGGAACGCGCGGAACTTTCGCTCGGTCTCATCGAGCTCCTTCGTTGGATCCGACTCGGCCACGATGCCGGCCCCGGCGTACAACGTGGCGCGATCACCGCGAAGTTCCGCGCAGCGCAGCGCGATCGCCCACTCACCGTCCCCGTCGGCATCCACCCAGCCAACGGGGCCGGCGTACCGTCCCCGGTCGAACGGCTCGAGCTCGGCGATCGTCTCCAGGGCGGCGGCGCGCGGTGTCCCGGCGACGGCGGGGGTCGGGTGCAGCTCGGCCACGAGGTCGAGCACCGAGGGCGCCGGCTCCTTCAGCACGCCACGGAAGCGCGTCGACAGATGCCAGATGTTCGGCGTCTCTCGCAGAACCGGCTCGGGATCCCACGTGAGCTCGACGCAGAACGGTCGGAGTGTCTCGGCTACGGCTTCGACGACGACGGCGTGCTCCTCCCGGTCCTTCGACGACGCGACCAGCGCCTCGGCGTTGGCGCGGTCCTCATCGGCATCTCCCGAACGCGGGGCGGAACCGGCGAGGGGATTCGACCGAACCTCGTTGCCTCGTCGCGAAAGGAGCAGCTCCGGGGACGCGCCCACGACCACGCCGTGCTCGGTGGGCGCCGCGAACGTATAGGCGTCCGGATCGACGGCCCGCAGGCGCTGGGCGAGGAGACGAGCGTCGAAGGCGCGGCCCGCCACCACCTCGACGGTCCGCGCGAGGACGACCTTGCGGATCCTCCCGTCCGTGATCCGCGTGATCGCCTCCCCGACGGCCTGCCGATAGCCCTCGGGGGTCGGCACCTCCCGGAGCTGAACCGGCTCGAAGGGCTCGGACGGCGCTCGCCCGATCACCCGATCGAAGGAGGGAGTATCGTCGGAGATCCCGTCGCCGTACGAAGCATCGATCCGCCAGGTGCCGCCCGACCCGTCGCGACGCACCGCTCGCCTCGGGATCATCAGCTCGGGTCGGGGCGGGCTCCCACGTGTGAACGCGATGGATCCCACAGCCACCGGTGCGACGTCGGACCTGCCTCGGATCGCTCCGCGAAGCACATCGATGGCATGCGAGAGATCGGACGGTTCGATGGCCGCGAAGGTGGACGGCGGAGACCCGGCAATCCCGGCCACGCCTCGGCCTCGTCGTTCGAAGAACACACCGTCCGGTGGTCGATAGGCGGCGAGGAGGTCGAATGCTTCGCCGAGCGGGGCGGCTCGCGTTTCGAGGGCGCCGACCCTCGGCCCGTTCATGCTCGCGTGGCGACGAGGAGCTGGCTCACGCCGCCACTCAGCGGCACCCGCTGGGCGTCGGGGAATCCGGCCGCGCGCAGCATCGACAACAGCTCGTTCGGCGCAGGGAGATACGCGGTCGATCGAGGGAGATACGAATAGGCCTCTCGATCCGAGAGCAGCCCGCCGATCGCCGGCACGATCTTCCGGAAGTACACCTTGTGGCCGAGTCGCATCAACCACCGCTCCGGTTCGGCCGTCTCGAGCAGCGCGATCCGGCCTCCCGGGCGCACCACCCTTGCGAGTTCCGCGAACAGGTGCTCCAGTGACACGACGTTGCGAAGCGCGAAGCCGCAGGTGGCCCCGTCGGCGCTCGCGTCGCGGACGGGCAGCCCCAGGATGTCCGCCTCCACGAGCGGGGCGTCGGTCTTCGCCGCGAACAGCATCCCGTGAGAGAAGTCGAACCCGACCGGACGATGACCCACGACCTGGAGCTCGCGACAGAGGTCACCTGTACCGCACGCGAGATCGAGGATGCTCGAGCCTGCCGGGAGCGCGAGCTCCCGCACCGTCCGGCGCCGCCACCCGACGTCCATCCCCAACGTCATCACTCGGTTCACGAGGTCGTAGCGAGGGCTGATCGTGTCGAACAGGCGCCGGACGGTGCGAGCCTTCTCGTCGCCCTCGGGCAACGCCAGATCTCGGCGCGGCGTCATGTCTGGCGCCGAGGAGAAGACGCCGCTCCAACCGACGGCGCCTCACCCGACGGCGCCCCGTCCAAGAGCGCCCCGTCCGGCGCCTCGATGTGCTCACCCGCTACCTCGAGGAGGACCCGGCGGAAATGGTGCGACACGAGCAGCGTCACCGCCGGCAACAGCTCCCGGAACGCGTCGACCATCCGGGCGGACGCGCCGTCCTCGTCAGCAGCCGTGTCCCGGATCGGCTTGCGGACGTGTTCATCGAAGAGCTCCACGGCTCTGTCGGCGAGGGCCCGCATCGCGCGATCGGCGTCCCCTGCCAACGAGAGCAGGTCGCCGAGCGGAAGACCGAACTCGAGCAGCCGCAGCGCGGTCCGAACCACCTCGATGTCACCCGGCGTGTACCTCGTCTGACCGTCGACGTCCGTCCCGATCCGGATCCCCTCGCGCTCCACCGCTTGGATCAAGGAGGCCGGCACCCCGCTCGCCGAGGCGAAGGCGTCGAGAGAGAGGAGCTCACCATCGTCCGCGTCGACCCGCTCGGCCGCCACGGCCGCCGCCAGACCCGCATCGGCGAGCCCGAGCTCGCCGTCGACCACCCGGCGGATCGCGGCGAGGGTCAAACCTTGCTTCTGAAGGGCGCGGATCTGGTGGATCCGGTCGACGTGCTCGGCCCGGTACCAGGCGACGCGTCCTTCCTTGTCCGGCTGCGGCAGCAAACCGCGCGACTGGTAATAGCGGACCGTGTCGACCGACACCTCGCACGCCGTGGCGAGCTGCTCGACTCGATACTTCACGACCGGGAACTCTACGAGTGTTCGCTCACAGGGTCATCCCGGCCCCGAACGCTCCTGGTCCGGAGCCCGGTCAGCGGGGCGGCGTCGATACGATGCCCCGCGTGGATCCTCGCATCGGCGATGGCGCGGACGAGCGAGCGCCGGATGGCGCGAGGGTCGGTCGGCATGCGGGGCGGACGATCACCCTCGGACTCGTGCTGGCATGCCTCGCGGGGACCCTGCTGGTAGGTGCCGTCCAGAAGGCGCCGTGTGCCGGCGGTGACTGGTTGGACGGGCGCCAGTACCGGCTCGCCTGCTACACGGACATCGTGCCGCTCTTCGGGACCGAGCAGCTCGCCGGAGGTCGGCTCCCCTACCTCGACGCGTGCGCCCCGTCAGGGAGCAACTGCGACGAATACCCCGTGCTGACGATGTACTTCATGCGCGTCGCCGGGTGGGTCTCCGGAGACGATCCCGAACCCTTCTTCTGGATCAACGTGATCCTCCTCTCGTCGTGCGCGGCGGTCGCGGCGGGATGCCTCTACGTGATCGATGCGCGACGCGCGATCTGGTTCGCTCTCGCGCCGACCCTCGCACTGCAGGTGTTCGTGAACTGGGACCTGCTCGCGGTCGCCCTGGCGACGGCGGCGACACTCGCCTTCTTCCGGCGAAGGGACGGATGGGTGGGTGTCCTGATCGGTCTCGGAGCCGCGGCGAAGCTCTACCCGGCGCTGCTGCTCATCCCGTTCGCCGCGGACCGGCTGCGCGGACGACAACCGGATCGCGCGATCCTGCTGTGGTGGTCGGCCGCGGCGACGTGGATCACCGTGAACCTCCCCTTCGCGGCGACCGGGCTCCACGGATGGTGGGAGTTCTTCCGCTTCAACGGCGCCCGTCAAGCCGACTGGGACAGCGCCTGGTACCTCCTCTGCCACCGTCTCTCCCTGTGCGTGCCGACCGGTCTGATCAACGTCTCCTCGATCGCGCTGCTCGTCGGGCTGAGCTCGTGGGTCTGGATGGCAAAACGACATCGCGAGCCCGACTTCCCTCGCTGGCAGCTCGCGTTCCCGGTCCTGGTCTTTTTCCTGCTCGTCGGGAAGGTCTACTCACCGCAGTTCAGCCTGTGGCTGCTCCCCTGGCTCGTCCTGATCCTGCCCGGCCCGCGACGCTTCCTCCTGTTCGAGGCGGCCGATCTGGCCGTGTTCCTCACACGATTCTCCTTCTTCGGTGACCTGACCGGGGTCGGCGGGCTGCCCCAGGGCGTGTTCGAGATCATGCTGCTGTTGCGTGCGGGAGTGCTGATCTGGTGCGTCGTGGCCTGGGTGCGGGAACCGAGCCGTCGGCTGCCCGGGGAACGCGCCACCGATCGCGCGCTCCCGGCGGCGCACGCGTGAGGGGGCGCCGCCGGCTCCTCGACGGATGGCGGCCGTGCCTCGCGGTGTTCCTCGCCGCCCGCGTCGGTTTGTCGTTGCTCTCCGTCGTCTCCGTCGACCTGATCGAGCCGCTCGACCCGGTGGATGTGCCCGGGCGCGCGGCGCCGGCCGCGACCCCCGGGTGGCACAACGCCATCGACGCGACCGAGCGCCAGGACGCGGTCTGGTACCTGCGGCTGGCTGCAGACGGATGGTCGACCGAGGACGCGAGCGCCGCGTTCTTCCCGCTGTATCCGCTGACGGTTCGCGCCGCCGCCTGGCTGCTCCCGGGGGACGATCTCCTCGCGGCGCTCCTCGTTTCGAACCTCGCGTTCCTGGGGGCCCTGCTGGCGCTGCTCGCGCTCACCGCCGAGGCGTTCGGTGACCGCGTCGCGCGGCGGGCCATCGTGGTGGCGGCGATCTTCCCGACTTCCTTCTTCTTCCTGGCCCCCTATACGGAGTCGCTCTTCCTGCTGCTCTCGCTCCTCGCCTTCCGGGAGTCACGCCACGATCGATGGGGACGGGTCGCGGTCTTCGGCGCCCTCGCGGCGCTCACACGCAGCGTCGGCATCCTCCTCGTCCCGGCGCTGTTGGTCGGAGCGATCTGGGACCGCCGCGATCGCCCTCGGCCCGCTCTGCTGGTTCGCCTGGTGGGGCCTCGTCCACGGCAACTGGCTGGCGCCCCTGGACGCCCAGAGGTTTTGGGGTCGCGAACTCCAACCGCCCTGGGTATCACTCGGCCGTGCAGTGGAGCTCGCCTGGTCGTTCCACTCCTACTGGCTGCTCGATCTGCTGATCGTGTGCCTCGCGTCCGTCGGTCTCGCGCTCGCGATCCCCGTCCTCCGGCGGTCCGAGACCACCTACGGAGCGCTCAGCCTGCTCCTGCCTCTCTTCGATCCATTCTGGGACAGGCCGCTGCTCTCGGCCCCCCGGTTCGCCGTCGTGGTGTTCCCCGCCCTGTGGGGTCTGTCCGGGATCGGGCTCGGCCGGAAGCTCCCCGAACCGCTCGTCATCTCCGTACTCGCGGCCGGATGGGCGGTCTCCGCCGTGCTGTTCGTCAACTGGCGGCACCTCTTCTGAGGCGGCGTCTCCTGAGACGGCGTCTTCTGAAGCCGCCGCCTTCTGAAGCGGCAGCGGGGTGAGGGTAGGATGTGCCGAGCACGCGACAGACCGGAGGTGCCGTGACGATCAGGGTTGC
Source organism: Actinomycetota bacterium (assembly GCA_050998695.1). Classification (GTDB taxonomy): domain Bacteria; phylum Actinomycetota; class UBA4738; order UBA4738; family HRBIN12; genus JAJNBA01. Next base: position 6,213 of record JBPCPX010000022.1, on the reverse strand, counting down.
CATCGCGGACGACCATTCGCTGGTGAGGCAAGGGCTCCGCAGGTACCTCGAGATGGCCGACGGTATCGAGGTGGTCGGTGAGGCCTCCAACGGCAAGGAGCTGTTGGAGCTCCTCGCGAAAGAGGAGCCAGACATCGCCCTCGTCGACATCCGGATGCCGGAGATGGACGGTCTGGAAGCCGCTCGTGAGATCCGGGACAAGCACGAGAAGATCGGCGTGATCATGCTCACCGCGTACGACGACCGCCAGTTCGTCGTCGAGGCGGTCCGTGCGGGGGCACGCGGGTACGTCCTCAAGGCGAGAGATGCCGAGCACCTGATCCAGACCGTCCGGCTCGTCGCGGGCGGCAACATGGTGATCGATCCACAACTGGTGGTGGCGCTCGCGGAAGAGCTCTCGACGGCCAAGGAGCGCGATCGCAGGGCGGAGACCCTCACCGCGCGAGAGATCGAGGTCCTGCAGCTCCTCGCGTTCGGTCACACCAACAGGGACATCGCCGAGCGCCTGTACATCTCGCCGGACACCGTGAAGACCCACCTCGAGCACATATTCGAGAAGCTCGGAGCTTCCGACCGAACCGCGGCGGTCGCAGAGGCGCTCCGGCGTCGCCTGATCGAATAGGCACGACACCTCCGAGGAGCACCGCGTCGTAGGTCGTATGGCCCGGGTACTCACACCTTCGGGTGATGGAGTAACGGGGGGCGAGGCGGCATCATTGCACCCCCATGCCCGAGACCCCTCAACCACGGCGCGCGGCAGCAGCCCTCGCGCTCGGCCTGACGGCAGCGGTCGTCATCGGCGTGTACCTGAGCGTCCCGGACGATCCCCTTCGCCGCCGGTTGGTCGTCACCCTGATCGATGCCGTGGCCTGGTTCATGGGTGGCGTCGTCCTGCTCTCCATGCGTGAAGGGATCGGGGCGCGAAGCTCTCGCGCCGTCGGGCTCACGTTCCTCATCGGCTCCGCCGTCATCGGCCTCGTCTTCGTCTCGGGGATCACGGGATCCGAGGTCGAACCCGGATACGCAGACCTGCTGTTCCTCCTTCCCCTGGTCACCCTCATCGGAGGGTTCCGAAGCGAGATCAAGCATCACGTGCCACCCGGAGATCGCCGTGAGCTCGCGACCGATGCCGCACTGATCGTCTGCGCCCTGATGACGGCGGGCTACGTGCTGATCCGCCCGGCCGAAGCGACTTCGGACGTCTCGGCGTCGGCGGTCACCTTCGCGCTGGTCACCGCGTTCCTCGTCGCGACGTATCCCGCCCTGGCGATCTGGATCCCCACTCGGGCCCATGTCGCGCGCGCGGTGGTGTTCGCGGGGCTCGGGGCCGCCGTCTTGACGTTCGGGTGGCAGTGGACCCACATGACCTACGACGCCACGGACGCGGCGATCGAGCTGCCGATCGCGCTGTCACCGCTCGCCGTGGTCGCCACCTATCTCGTGATCAGACCCGCGAAGAAGCTTCCGCGACCCTCCCGGTTCGCACGCCCGATCCTGACGAGCGTCACAGTGATCGCGACGTGCGCCGCCCTCCTGATCACCGGCGTGCTCGCCGAAAGCCGGGGCCTCACCGTGTTGCAGACCGGCCTGTTCATCGGCGTCCTCGCGATCGCGGTCGCCGTCCGGATCATCGCGAACCAGATCACCGTGACGCAGGCGAGCGAGTCCGTGCGCCGGGCGCTCGGCCAGAAGGAGATGGCGCTCGCGGACACCGACGCCGCGTTGGAGCGCGTCCGTGAAACGAACGAGACCCTGAAGAGCTCGGAGGAGCATCTGCGCCTCGTGTTCGACGCTGCGGTCGACGGCATCATCGAGCTGGACGTCAACGACGTCGTCATGCGGACGAACGAAGCGTTCTGCCAGATGGTGCATCTCGACCGCGAAACGGTCATCGGGCAGCGCTGGCAGGCGCTGACGGCGTCCCTCGACGGTGCCGACGCCAGGTTCGCCGAGCTGCCCTCAGCAGGCCAAGCTCAGCTCGAACGGTCGGACGGCACGCCTCTGTACCTGGAATCCCGTGTGTCCGAGATCCCCACCAACCCGCCTCGCCGGCTCGTGTTGATCCGCGACGTGACGCCCGGAAAAGCTGCCGACCAGACGATCCGCTCCCTCCTGAAGTTCCTCCAGGAGAAGGATGAGGATCGCACCAGCTTGCTGCGACGTACGAACTCGGCGATCGAATCGGAGCGCAACCGGATCGCGCGCGACCTCCACGACGGACCGGTCCAGGGCGTCTCGGCCGCGTCGCTTTCTCTCGAGGCCGCGCTCCTCATGATCGGCGCGGGCGATGTCGAGCGGGGCGTCGACGTGCTCTCGAAGGTGCGCAAGGAGCTGGCCGACGAAGCGGACGCCCTTCGCTCCCTCATGTCGGGACTCCGTCCGCCGGTGCTCGAAGAGCGTGGGCTGATCCCGGCGCTCCGGGAAGCCGTCACGCGCTTCGGGATCGAACAGAGCGTGGAGACCGACCTCGTGGGCACGCTCCCCCGCCCGATGTCGTCCGATCTCGAGACGCTCGCTTACCGGGTCGTGCAGGAGGCGCTCACCAACGCCGCCAAGCATGCGCGCGCCGGCCGGGTGGTCGTGTCCGTCGAGACGACCGCCACGTCGCTCCGGGTCGAGGTCGAGGACGACGGACGGGGATTCGACAGCGCGATGACTCGGGAGTTCCTCCGGCAAGGTCGCGTGGGGCTCGCCTCGATGCGTGAGCGGGTCGAACTCGCGAACGGAACGTTCGTGATCCGCTCCAACCCGGGACGCGGCACGTCGATCGTAGCCACGTTGCCGGTCGATCCGGCCCCGGAAGCGAGGGAAGGAGCCAGAGAAGGCTCGACTAGCCTCCCCGGTCGTCGGCCCGCGAGCTGACCGGCGCGGCCGGCGAGGCCGTCGAGGGACTCGGCGTGGGCGGCAACGTGGGAGATGGGGGTGAGGGCGAAGGGGGCGGCGGCGTCGGTGACGGCGACGGCGACGGTTCTTCGCTCGGCGAGGGACTGGGCTCCGGGCTCGGGGCCGGCGGCGGCGGGATCGGGGCCTCTGCCGACGGCGTCACCGTCTGCTCGTCGAACGTCGGCTCCGGGAAGGCGACCGCTTTCTTGCCCTCCATCGCCGTCTCCATGAACTCGTGCCAGATCGCGGCCGGGATCGTGCCGCCGAAGACCTCCGACACCCCCTGGATGTTCTCGAGAGGGATCTGCCCCTTCGGGAAGCCCACCCAGACGCAGGTCGCGATCTGGACGGTGTAGCCACAGAACCATGCGTCCACGTTGTCCTGCGCCGTGCCGGTCTTCCCCGCGGCTGGCCAGGAGCTCAGGCCCGCCGAGGCCCCCGTCCCGAACTCCACGACATCCTCCAACGCATAGGTGACGAGGTCGGCGACGTTCTCATCGACCACGCGGCGTCCCTTCGGCACGATGCGGGGATCGATCCTGCCGCCCGGGGACCGCACCTGCAGGAGCGGATTGGCCCGGCGACGCATGCCTCGTGCGGCGAGCGTCGCGTACGCGTTGGTCATCTCGACGGGATTGACGGCGACGCTCCCGAGCGTGATGGCACACACCGCCGGAAGGTCGGAGCGGATCCCGAGGCGGTGGGCCATGTCCGCGACCGACTCCGGACCGAGCTCCACCACCAGCTGCGCGAAGACGGTGTTGACCGAATGGGCGGTTGCCGATTGGAGGGAGTAGCTGCTGCCGCCACCCTCCGCGTTCTCGGGCTCCCAGGGCCCCTCCGGGCCGGCGCACATCGGATCGTCGATCGTGATCGTGTTCGGCCCGTACCAGCTCGAGTCCAGGTCGAACCCCTGCTCCATCGCCTCGGCGAGCGTGAACGCCTTGAAGGCGGATCCCGCCTGCCGCCCGGTTCCTCCCTTGAACGTGGCGAGGTTCAGCTGGGACTTGCCGAAATCCTTCCCGCCCGCCATCGCGAGGATGTGTCCCGTGGCGGGCTCGATCGCGACCAGGGCGGCGCCCGGGTCCTGGGGGCTCGGGAGGTGCGACTCGATAGCCTGCTCGGCGGCTTCCTGATACCCGAGATCGAGCGTGGTCCTCACCTGGAGACCGCCGCCGAAAACGGCCGCGGGCTCGTAGCGCCTCGCGAGGGTCTCGCGCACGTACTGCACGAAGTATTCGGCATCGCCCGGAGCCTCGATCTGGGCGTCCGGACCCCGCTGCAGGTCGATCGGGATCGCGCAGCACGGCTTGCGCTTCAGTCGCTCCGCGCGTTCGGCCTCCAGGTAGCCGTGCTGCACCATCCGGTCGAGCGCGAAGTCTCTTCGGAACTTGGCGTCGAACGGATGGTCGACCGGGTCGTAGGCCTCGGGAGCGGTGAGGATGCCAGCGAGCGTGGCCGACTGCAGGATCGTGAGACGCCGACCCTGCACGCCGAAGTAGGTCTGCGCCGCTGCCTCGATCCCATATGCGCCGTGACCGAAATACACCGTGTTGAGGTACCTCTCGAGGATCTTGTCCTTCGACAGTGTGCGTTCGACCTTGATGGCAAGGAGGACCTCGCGGACCTTCTCCTTCACCGTCCGGGGCGGGACCACGTAGTCCCGGATGCCGTTGTCCCCGGGCGCCGTGTAATGACCGGCGTAGACACGCTTCACCAGCTGCTGGGTGATCGTCGACCCGCCCTGCACCGTCTCGCGCGCGACCAGGTCGCTCCATGCGGCCCGGATCGTGCCCCTGACATCGACCCCGCTGTGGTCGTAGAAGCGAGCGTCCTCGACGGCGAGGATCGCCTCGCGGAGGTGCTGCGGCATCTGCGTGAACGGGATCAACGTCCGGTCGACCGCCCCGTGGAACGTGGAGAGCAGCTCGTCGTTGCGGTCGTACACGAACGTGGTCTGGACCGGAGGAAGCGCCTTCGGCAGGTCGATCCGCAGGTACGCGATCAGGAGGACGCCGAGACCGAGCAGAGCGACCACGACAGGCGTGAGGGCGAACGCCCACCAGAAGCGGCGGAAGAATCCCCTCTGCGACGGCTTCGATGCGGGCCCTCGCCCGCTGCCACCCCCGGTGGCTCTCGAGGGGCGCGCGGAACGCGCTCCGCCGGATCCGGCGTTGCGTGTCCGGGCGTTCCGAGCTTGGGACGTGCGCGGACTGGCCCCCTTGGTGCGACCGGTCGCCCCCGCTGCCGAGGCAGCCCTGTCTGTCCCTCCGGCCTTCTTCTGGGCGTGACGGGGGGTGTAGTCCTTCGAGGGGCCTTTGGAGGTCGCGGACACGACGGGCGGAATCCTACCCGGGCGGGTAGACGCGGAAACTCCGAGCTCAGCCCGCGGCCGCAGCGCGCCTGCGGGCCGTGAAGGCCTCGCGGAGGTGGTTCCACGCGCAGGAGCGACAGACCTCGACCACGTAGCAGGCGGACCCGGGGTGGGCGGCCGTCAGCCGGAGACCGGTCTGGATCGGCCAGACGCGCCCGCTGTTGCGGCGCAGGGAGGAGCCGAAGACGTACGCGAGTAGGACCAGCTTGTCCTTGCCGCAGACCGGGCAGTCGGTCGTCGTCGCCTCGCCGACGTGCTTCGCGGCCCGCATGAGCTCCGGATGTGCGTCGCAGAGATCGGCGACGGACATGGTGCCGCGCCTCGCGTCGCGGATCAGCGCTCGCTTCGCGAGCGTGTAGTCGATGACGCCGAGCTCGGCGCTCCTCGACCTCCGGGCGGTGCCACGTGCCTGCCGCATGGTCGCGCAAGTCTACCCCTGGTCCCAGACGTCGGGGAGAGGCGCGGCTACCATCCGCCCGTGCCGATCCAGGACCAGATCTCGCCTCTCCGGAGGGTCTACGTGCGGGCGCCCGAGCCGGAGGCCTTGCGCGGCTGGCGCGAGTACGGATGGCGCTCGGCTCCCGACCCGGGCCGTGCGGGCGCCGAGCACGAGGCCTTCCGCGCGCAGCTGGTCGAGGCAGGCGCCGAGGTCGTCGTGGGCGATGCCTCGGCTTCCCGGGATCCCGACGCCATCTACACCTACGACCCGGTCCTGATGACGGATGCGGGCGCGATCCTGCTGCGGCCGGGGAAGGCGGAGCGTCGCGGGGAGCCCGCGATCGCCGCGGCCGACCTCGATGCGGCCGGCGTCCCGGTGATCGCCGCCCTCGGCGAGCCTGCGCTCGCCGAGGGCGGCGACATGTGCTGGCTCGAACGAGGGAAGCTGCTGGTCGGCGTGGGTTCTCGCACAAACACGGCGGGGGTCGACGCGCTACACGCCCTCCTGCCGGATGTCA
>JBPCPX010000016.1:0-8453 GCA_050998695.1 Actinomycetota bacterium | reverse complement strand
GCCCGTCGGCCACCCCGGGCCCGGCGGCCACCCCGAGCCCGTCGGCCACCCCGAGCCCGTCGGCCACCCCGAGCCCGTCGGCCACCCCGAGCCCGTCGGCCACCCCGAGCCCGTCGGCCACCCCGACTTCGACTCCGCCCGCTTCCTCACCGGATCCGTCGGGGGGGTCGCTGCCACCGCCGTCCACAGGGGCGCCGTCGCCCGTCGAGTACACCGGGATGTACTCCACCCGAGCCCTCGACGCGGCCGTGGCCGTATTGGAGCACCAAGGGGTTCCGACGTGGCAGGCAGAACAGATCTACGCCCCATTCATCATCGGAGGGACCGCCACTTGGTCGGACTCGTGGGGTGACCCTCGGTATGGGCCCGGAACGCTCGTGCGGACCCACGAAGGGCAGGACGTGCTCTGCGAACGGGGCGACCCGGTGCTCGCCGCCGCCGTTGGTTACGTCAGCTTCGATGTGGGGCTGCTCGGAGGACTCTCGGCGATGCTCCACAAGCCCGACGGAGGCGCACTCTACTACGCCCACCTCTCCGGCTGGAACCCTGAGCTGGACGGGGGCGATCTGGTCGTGCCAGGGCAGGTCCTCGGGTACTGCGGAGAAACCGGGAACGCGACCGTACCGCACGTCCATTTCGGCCTGATAGGCCCAGACGGCACCCCTGAGGACCCGATGTCATTCCTCGTGTCGACGCTCGCCGCAGCCGAGTTCGAGTTCCGAGCAGTCCATGGAGGATCGGACGAGGGCGGTAGCGAGCCGCCGATCGTCCCTCAGCCGCATCCACTGGACGGCTTCCTCGCCAGGCTGGTGCCCGAGTGGGTCGATGGCTCGTTTCGATATCGATCCAGAGCGGAGCTCCGCAGCGGTCGTCCCGCGGCTGACTCGCGACTCGCGACGATGGTCGTGGGTGCCATCCTAGCCCTGATCGCCGCTGGCCACGGGTGGAACCGGCTGCGTGCCGACCTGGTCCGACGGCCGCCTCCTTAATTCCAAACGTCGTCTTAGGTGTGCCGCTTTCGAAGGGAGGGTTCCACCTTTGTCAATCTAGGCTGGGCCGAACTCGAGATCAAAGGGCGGTTGGTCAAACAGGTCAACGGAGCCGACCGAACCAAGCGGCACCAGACTGTACTCTTGTGCCAACTCCCAAGTGCCTGACCTGCGAAAGTGCTGGTCAGAGGGTCTCGCGTCCCTTCTCTGACACGAAAAGGTCACGATCTCGTGCGCGGTCAATCAGTCTGCTCCCGAGCGGCCCTCCGCGACCCGACTGCACCACTCTTGCACCACGAGACACAGGGACTCTCAGGTACTCAGAGGTACTCAGCATCACAACGTGCTCGCTGGTCAAGCCGCTGACCTGCATGTTTCGGTCGCCCTTACAAGGCGAAGGACGGGGGTTCGAGTCCCTCAGCGCCCACCGGGCCGAACATCAGGGCGACGCGGCACAGATGCCTTCGTTTCGTTTGGCCATCCGCTGTGAGGGTATCCGGCAAGCGTGCCCGCGGAGCTTCCCTCACATTCGCGTTCGATCTGGCAGTCGACCGCTCCGGACGGGGACATCCGGCCACCTCTCGACGGAGATGAGATGGTCGACATCGCGGTGGTAGGTGCGGGGGTGGCTGGACTAACCACGGCACTTCTGTGTTCAGGCACCGGCCGCTCGGTCCTCGTGCTGGAAGCTGACAGGATCGGTAGTGGCACGACGTCCCAGTCGACTGTGAAAGTCACCGCTGGGCATGGGACGAAGTACGCCGAGCTCGTGAAGAGGCACGGAGCGGATGCCGCCCGTACCTATGCCGAGTCCAACAGCTGGGGCTTGGGAGAGATAGTCCGTTTGGTGGAGGAACTGGAGATCGACTGCGATCTGGAGCGGGTAGATCATTGCCTTTGGGCCGATTCGGATGAAGAGGTGACAACACTCCGCGAGGAGATGCAGGCAGAACTGGATGCAGGCCTCACGCCCGAGCTTCGTGAGGAGTTCGGTCTTCCGTTTCCGGTGGCTTCGGGCTTCGCGTTGCCGAACCAGGCGCTCTTCCATCCGAAGAAGTATCTGCTCGGCCTCGCCAGAGCGGTGGAGGGAGCCGGAGGCCGGATCGTCGAAGGTACTCGTGTCGAGCAGGTGCAGAAGAAGAGCGATTCGCATGTGCTCGTGACGCCATCGGGGAATGTTGAGGCCGAGCAGGTGGTCCTCGCCTCCCACGCCCCCATCACCGACGACGGTCTGATGTTCACCCGTTACGTCCCTCGGATGGAATACGCGATCGCGGCTCGGGTTCGGGCCGCCGTCCCCACCGCGGCGTTCATCTCGGCCGGGCACCCCCTCCGGTCCTTGCGCGCGGTCGAGAGCGGAGGGGAGCGACTCCTGATCGTGGTGGGAGAAGGTCATAAGGTGGGCGAGGAAGAGGACACGCTGGCTCCGTACCGTGCGCTCGCGACGTGGACCGATGATCGTTTCGGGCTGGAGGACGTCGTCTATCGGTGGTGCACACACGACCTTTGGCCAGTCGACGGGATCCCTCTGATGGGCCGGATGGAAGGGATCGAGCGTCGATACGTCCTCACGGGCTTCGGTGCGTGGGGGATGACGAACGCGACAGCGGGCGCCGCCATCATCCAGGCGTTGATCAGCGGGAAGACTCACCCTTGGGAGCCGTTGTTCGCTCCGAGCAGGCATCACGTCAGAGGCGGAGTGGCAACCTTCGCGACGGAGAACATCAAGGCAGTGGCCGGTCACCTTATCGGTGATCGGCTACGGTCGCTTCCGAGTGATCCAAGGAACCTCGGTCCCGATGAAGCCGGGATCTTCAGGGTGTCAGGTGAACGCGTAGCGGCATATCGAGACACAGAGGGCAAACTTTGCGCGGTGTCAGCCGTCTGCACCCACGTGCGATGCGTCGTGGCATGGAATCCGGCCGAACGAACCTGGGATTGTCCCTGCCACGGCTCTCGATTCGCCGTCCAAGGGGACGTCATTTCAGGCCCAGCTACGAAATCCTTGAAGGCCATCCGAGTGGAATGATCGAGTCTGTGTGTTCCCAGCAGCGCTCCCTAGGCTCCATCAGCCATGGTCGTTATCTGGTGGGGGAGCCCTCGAAGCCAGTCCGTTATCAACAGAGACGTGGACGGTCTCAGAGGCGATGTCGATATCGAGATTGATCCCGGTTTCCTCGTCGAGCCGATGCATGCTCACCGCTTGATGACGAAGCGGGCTCGTCATCAGCTCGGCTTCACCGAGCTTCGAGGGCGAGCGGTTGCTGATCTCGCTGCTCATGTTCAGTCGTCGTTTCGAGCCCGACGACGCGGCGACCCCGTTCGTCGATCGGTGGCGGAGGCTGGTCGTCGGGACCGCAGGGATGGTGACGGCTGCGTCGGCACCGGCTTCGGGACCGGTTTCTCGCTGGGACTCACCGTACCGGCAACACTGACTGCAGCTGTCCTGGCGCCGGTCATCGTGGTGCTGCGGGCAACCATGGCAACCGGCGGACGGTAGCGCGGGGTCGTCCCGCGACTGCCGTGCGGCCGACAAGCCGGTGCAGGAGTTGCACCACTCCTGCATCACGGACACAGGAACTGTCAGGTGCTCAGAGGTACTCGGCGTCACAACGTTCCCGCTGGTCAGGCACTGACCTGCATGTTTGGGTCGCCCTTACAAGGCGAAGGACGGGGGTTCGAGTCCCTCAGCGCCCACTGATCATGCGGCCCCGGGAGTCTGGGCGCTTCGCTTCTCGGCACTGAGATGATGCTCGCCGTTCGTCCTGGTCAGGCGACATGAGAGTGACTCGGTACACTGATGGTCAACGATTGGTGAATGGATCCGACGTTTGGTCACCGCAACAGCCGGAGCGTAACGACTCCAGGACCTCCCCGCTGAGTGACGAAGGACCCCGCGAGAGCGGGGTCCTTCGTCGTTCGATGCTGGCTGTCAGTCGTCGTCGTCGTCGTCGCCGCCGCCGTCCGATCGCCTCCGGTCGATCTCTCCACATGCGACGGGCAGCTCCGCCTCGAGAGGAGCCCCGAGGGCCGTGATCCGGCCGCCGTACTTCCCGTCGTCGTTCAGGTCCTCACCGTGTATGACGATGTGGAACTGACCGAGGCGCTTCGCCACGTCACGTGGGATCCGGAAGCTCCGCTTGTAGAAGAGCTTCCCATCCTCGTTGGCGGCCTTGAACCGATCCAGGGCGAGGGCGCTCGCGGGGCTCGTGTCGCCCCTCTTCGTGAATGAGACCAGGATCGGACCGTAGTCCTCCAAGCCCTCCACGGTCTCGATCAGCCCGTCGTCCACCAGATCGTTGCGTGCCTCTCGCCGTGGGCAGAAAGCCACCTCGGGGTGGTCGAGGCCATGGATGTGCATCGCGTGAGGCAGCGGATCCAGGCCCCTGGCCCGAAGCCTCACCGTCAACCTTCTCCCGTCGAGCCAAAGCCTTGAGGACCCATGGACATTGGAGCCGTTATCCGCCGAAGGGCGGTGGGGGACCGGGTCGAGCGACGCATGGAACCGTCTCGCGTCGCCGTCGTCACCATCGTCGGCCGATGCGCCGGTTTGTCCGACCAACAGGCCTACCGAAACCAAGGCCATCAGGGCGACGGTGGATACCGCTCTGCCCCAGCCCTTTCTCGCTCTCGCTTTCACCAAGAGACCTCTCCTGTCACTCTTGCCAGACCCCGGCCGGGGTCATGTGGCCTCATGACTTCCTTCGGGGCAGGGTCCGTTTTGGACCACTCCTACTCAGATTTTCGACACTAAGTTCTGTCGCCCATCTGGCCGGACCGTCGGCTGTCCGTCGAGTTCCTAGTGGTATCGACGCCGATCGCATATCCGAAACCAGTCGGATCACGTGGTCACTCCGCGAGGGTGTTCACGGTCGCCAGATCGTTCCAACCCGCCCAGGGACGCCCCCAACCGTCGCATCGCCAGCCGCGCCCGAGATTTCACTGTCCCGAGCGGCAGCGGCAGCCGCTCGGCGATCCTCGTTTGCGAAAGTCCCTCGAAGTACATGAGCTCGATGATCTGCCGCTGCTCGGGACTGAGGTCCGCTAGCGCCCGACGGACCGCCTTCCGGTCTTCCGCCAGGCCGATCTCCTCCAGAACCACTTCGGCGGGGTCAGCAGGCCCCCTCGCGGTGGAATCCACAGAGGCGGCATCCATGGCCCGCCTGCTCTGGGACTCTTCGTAGCGGACTAGGTCCACGGCTCGGTGGTGCACGGTGGACATCAGCCAGGTTCGGACCGTTCCCCGCTCCGCCCGGTAGTTATCGGGGTCTCGCCAGACGGCCAGGAACGCATCCTGCACGGTGTCCTCTGCGAGGTGGCGATTGCGGAGCATCCTCCAAGCCAGCCCCATCGCTGTCGGAGAGTATCGATCGAACAACCGGAGGAAGGCGTTGCGGTCCCCTCGTGCGATCCCCTTGATCAGGTCGTCGTCGTGGTCACCTTCCCCCGCCTCCGGCTGTTCAAGAGCCGTCATCGGTGATCTCCGGACTGGAGGCGTGGCTGACCGCTCTGATGGCATCCGCGCGCGTCCCATGAACAGGCCATACCTCGAGGAAGCCGAGGAACTCGAAGACACGCCTCACGATGGGCCGTGTCGCCAGCTGGAAGCTCACCCTTCCCCCGTCCCGGGAAGCGAAGCGCCGACTGTCATCGAGCACGTGCATGATCGAGCAGTCGACGAACGCCGTTTCGGTCAGGTCGACGACAACGCCGGCGCCCCCGTGGAGCAGGGAAGCGAGGGTGTTCCTTACCTCATCCGCGGTCGCCATGTCGTGTTCGCCTAGGAGCGACACCACAGCGACGCCACGTGCCACATCGCCGATCAGTACCTGTGTTCCGTGACGCTGGCTCGGAAATTCGGTCACCTGAGAGCTCCAGACACACCAGTCTGTCTGTTGTTTCCCACAGAATGGTCTGTCAAACGGGTATGGTTCAGAAATGTTGAGCGATGCCGAAACGCCGATGCCTCCCACGTCCGATGCTCGCCAAAGGATCCTCGACTCCGCGTACGACCTGTTCTCGCGGCGGGGCATCCGGGCGGTCGGCGTCAATGAGTTGGTTGCTCGTGCCGGAGTCGCGAAGGCGACCTTCTACCATCTCTTCCACTCCAAGGACGATGTTGTCCTGGCTTTCCTGGAGACCCGCGAGCAGATCTGGACCAAGGACTGGGTCGAGACCGGGGCAAGGCAGCGGGCCGGCACGCCAGAGGAGCAGCTCCTCGCGATCTTCGACCTCTTCGACGAATGGTTCCAGCGCGACGACTTCGAAGGGTGCTCGTTCGTCAATGTCTTGCTCGAGTTCGGTGGCCGCAACGGCCATCGCCTCGGGCAAGCGTCTGCCCTCCACCTGGAGAACATCCGCTCGGTCGTTCGTGCGCTCGCCGAGGAAGCAGGCCTCCGCGACCCCGAGTCGTTCGCCCTCTCGTGGCACATCCTGATGAAGGGTTCGATCGTCCAGGCTGGCGAAGGTGACCGGGAAGCAGCGAAGCGAGCGAAGTCGCTCGGTCGACACCTCATCGACGATCACCGCTAGCGGGGAACCGTGAAAGATCGAGGGAGCGCGGGTCTCTTTCAGCAGTCACAGCGAATTGAGGTTCAGGTTCGTGTAACCGACATGAGACAGGCAACTCGTCCGCCGTGCCGAGCGCCACGACGACTCGCGATCCCACGTCGCTAGGGGTATCCCCGAGCATGCTGGGCAGTATGCCCAGCGGGACCCACTAGCGCCGTCGCGCCTTTCCGTCACGCTTCCGTACACGATCGACCGGAGGATCAGCGTGCGCTTCTACGTCTTCACGCCGGGCCCACCCGGTTACATCTCAGCCGAGGTCACCATCCGGGATCTCATGGGCGAGGACGAGGCCAGGGGATGGGCGGACGAGTGGAAGCCAGGGAGCGGGTCACACGAGCTCATCTCCCGCGCCGAGGCGCTCATGGTTCCGGCGAACCGCGACGCGCTCGAGCGGTGGGAGCGGCGTGACGATTCGATCCTGCAGGACACGGAGGTCGCCCAGACCCGCGCCGATCATCGCGCCGAAGCGGAGTCCGAGGCGGAGCTCGGCTGCAGCATGGCCGCCGCCGCGCTCGACGCGGACGATCCCGAAGCGATCCGCGTCGCGATCAACGAGCACGGTCACAACGACTGCGGCTGGCGATTCCCGGACGATCCGAAACCGCGCCGCCTGCGCTCCGTGGGGTGACGGCGACATCGTTCATCACGCACAGCCTGCTGAAGCTCACACCAGACGATCGCGGCACGGTTGCGGAAGGCTCGCCTGATCAACCAGACCTGGGAAGGGACACTCTGGCGAGCTGCCCCTCTGTCGGAAGGGATATCCAGGCGGACGAGCCCAGCGCGGCGACGATCCCGCCGCCGGCAGGCAGGTCGATGACGTGCTGCTCGTCCGTCTCGAGATCGATCACGCACAGCAGCGCGGTGCCGGTCGCGATCCACAGCCGAGCGGGTGTCGAGACCACATTGTTCACGCCCGCACACGTCTCGAGCGCAGGCTCGGCCGTTCCCGTGTCGGCGTCGATCGACTGCACGAGATCCTCCCCGGCCGAAGCGGCCCAGAGCGTTCCGCCCGAGGCGAAGAGACGTCCGCTCGTATCGAGTTGGATGTGGTCCGTGGGCTTTCCCGTCTCGGGATCGACCCGGAGCACGGTTCCCGAGTTGTGATCCATCAGCCATACGGACCCGGCGGCGATCGCGATCCCGGACACGCGTACCGGAGCGAACCCACGGAGTGGAATCGTCCGCTCGATCTCGTCGGTGCGCGGATCGATCTCGGTGAGGAACGACGTCGAAGGGTTGGCGACCCAGACCCCACCTGCACCAACGACCAGCGGGGTAGGGGCGTCCGGCGCCCGTCCCACGTCGATGACATCTACGATCTCGTTGGAGGCTGGGTCGATATGAAGCACGCTGAGTCGCGCCCGCGCGACCGTGACCCAGACCCCCTCGGAGCCGGTCGCCGCCCAATTGAGGATCAGCGGGTCGCCGCGAACGGTCGCACCTTTCGTCACTGATGCGGGGAACTCGACGGTCGCGAGCACATCCCTGGTTCGGAGATCAACCCGCACGAGAGCATCCGCGGTGGGGACCCACACGCTCTTGAATCCGATCGCGACACCCCACGGTGACCGCCCGACGTCAAACACTTCGACGTCCGCGGTCATCGAAGGCGAGGCGACTGCGGTCGATCCGGCGCCGGATCTCGATGGCGACGAGACATCGACGGGGTCAGGGGGTGAGATGCCGTTCCCCGTGCAGGCGGCCACCAAGGTGACCAAGGCGATCACGGGTAGCGCGGTGCGACGCATCCGCGCACCATCGCATCCTCGCCGGGGGATGCGCAATGCTCCTGTCGCCCGACCGCTCGGGTCGCCTGGTTGATGTCGTTCCCCTCATGATGGGACCGCAGGAACCCGATGGGGACGGTGCTTCGCTCGACGTCCGCAGCGT
>JBPCPX010000168.1:0-7170 GCA_050998695.1 Actinomycetota bacterium | reverse complement strand
CCAAAAGGGACCACGGGATCCGGTTTCCCTTGGGTCGCTCGTTCGGAGCTGGTTGTTCCCCGGGCTCCGTGGAGGGGGACGGGGTGGTCGGCGCCGAGGTCTTCGCCCCCCGCGTCCCGCATCAGATCCAGCAGATGGCCGGTCCCGACCCCCGAGTGGATCGCCGGCACTCCCGTGTCGGCGATCCTCTCGAAGACCCTCGCCGTGTGGGGGAACACGAAGCGCCGATAGTCGTCGCGGTCGAGCGCCCCCACCCACGAGTCGAAGAGCTGCACCGCGTGCGCGCCGGCGTCCACCTGCGCACGGAGATGTGCGACCACGACATCGGTGAGCGCCGCGAGGAGCCGCTCGAAGACGGCGGGGTCCGAGTGCATCAGCGCCTTGGTGCGCGCGAAGGTTCGACTGGGCTCGCCTTCGATCAGATAGCTCGCGAGCGTGAACGGTGCTCCGGAGAACCCGATGAGCGGCACCTCGAGCTCCTTCACGAGCAACCTGATCGCCTCCGAGACGAACGGCTCGTCGACTTCCGGGTCCAATCCGCGGAGACGTGCCACTCCCCCGGCGTCGCGGATCGGCTCGTCCAGCACCGGACCCCGTCCCGACTCGATCCGCACGGGCACGCCGATGGCGGCCATCGGGACCATGATGTCGGAGAACAGGATGGCCGCATCGAGCGGCATGCGACGGAGCGGCTGCAGCGTGAGCTCGACCACCAGATCCGGCCGGCGGCACGTTTCCAGGATGTCCGTGGAGCCGCGGAGCTCCCGATACTCGGGGAGGTAGCGGCCGGCCTGGCGCATGAACCATACGGGGGTGCGGTCTACGCACTCGCGCCTGAGCGCGCGCAGCAGACGGTCGTTCGAGGGGCTCCCGGTCACACCCTCAGGATACGGAGCGTGAGATCGTTGACGGCGCCGGCGAGTCCGAGTCGACCGCATCGGCGAGCGCGTCCCCGAAGATCGTGTGAGCCGGCCTGGGGAACCTGATGCGGAACGCCGCCCCGCCTCCCGGTGCCTCCTCGGCACGGATGATGCCGCCCATCGCCTCGACGAGACCCTCGACGACCGAGAGCCCCAACCCGAGGCCGTGTCCATCCATCGCGTCGAGGCGCTTGAAGCGGTCGAAGACCTTCTCTCGATCCGCTTCCGGAACGCCGCGGCCGTCGTCGAGGACGGAGAGCCAGACGTGCTCGGCTTCACCGGCCACCTCGATCCGGACCGGAGGACGGCCGTACTTGAACGCGTTGTCCACGAGATTGTCGAGGATCCGGCGGAGGTACGCGCGATCGCAGACCACCACGGCCGCGTGCGGCGACGTGACCTGGACCTCCCGCTCGAGCAGCTCCTGGTCCGCCGCCGCCTCACGAACCACCCTCGTCAGGTCGACCGGCTCCAGCCGGCGCGCGGCTTCTCCGCGCTCCAGCTCGGCGGCGACCAACAGATCCTCCAGCATGGTTCCGAGTTGCAACGCTGCCAGCTCGACCGTATCTTCGAGCTCCCTCCGATGCTCCTCCATCTCGGGCCTCCGGGCGGAGGCGATGGCCCCGATGATCGAGGCGATCGGGGCACGAAGCTCGTGACTCACCAGTGCGACGAATTGGCTCTTCATGCGGTCGAGATGCGTGAGCTCCTCGACCTGTGACCGCTCGACCTCGTAGAGACGGGCGTTCGCGATCGCGGCGGCGGCCTGCTCGGCGAAGAGCGACACCGCGCGGAGGTCGAACTCCGTGAAGACGCGATCGCCGGAGGAGTTCACGGTCAGCACGCCGAGCAGCTCGTCCCGGTGGATGAGCGGCGCACTGATGGCACTGTGCACGCCTCGATCGGTGGAGACGAGTCCTGGGAAGTCACCCGAGTCGGCCTTGCCCTGCACGAGGAGCGCTTCTCTCGACTCGGCGACGTGGCCCGCGATCCCTTCTCCGAGCAGCACCCTGCGACCGACCGCGAGCTCGTTCCCGTGCGCGCAGGAAACCACGAGCTCGTCGTTCTCGCGCAACATGACCGAGCCACTGTCGCTGCCCAGCAGCTCGATCGCGCTCCCGAGCATCGTGTCCAAGACCACGGAGAGCTCGAGGACGTCGTTCATGGCCTTCCCCGCTTCGAGTAGCAGCTGCACCTCGCGAAGACGGTTGGACAGCGCCGTCGTCAGCACCCGCTCGTCGACCAAGAGGCGGGAGAGCTTGCGGAGATGGCGTTCCTTCTCGATCGCATAGACGCTGAACGCGACGCTCAAGAGCACGATCGCGATCCGCATCACCGGCGTGCCGGCGAAGACCCGCGTGGCGCTCGTCTGCCACGTCGACACGAACACCACGCCCAGCGAGACGGAGACGAGCAGGATCGCGGTGAGGATCCAGAGCTGCAACCTGCGGCGCTCGACGGCTTCGAGGGAAGGCGTGCGGAAGTCGCGCAGGCCGGCCACGCGGGCCTCCTGCCTGATCCGCTCGGCTACACGCTCGTCATCGGTCACTCATCAGGCTCCCTCACAAGCATCGGAAGGTCCGGCAGCCCGGTTGAGCACTACCGGCTTCACGAGGCGATCCGGTTGCCTCCTGGGGGGCGGTTCGATCACCACCCGAGCCCGCAGCGGGAGGAGTGGAATCCGAACCCTCGAGCCCCTCGCGGGACTAGCGGTTTTCAAGACCGACCGCGCGCCACGTTCGGTACCAGCGGCGTCGTGCATCGGACGTGCGGACCGAACTGCTCGATCCGAAAGGCGGCTTCGGCTCTGATACACGTTCCCGTCACCACGGTCGGGCGGCCGACCCGGCTGTTAGTTGCTCTCGGTGACCGGCAGGACGAGGACCCGCCCCCGGTCGAGAACGTGGCCGCGGCTATCCCACCAGGTGCGGGCGGGCGGGGGTCGAGCTAGGACGGAAGGAGCCGCCTGTGGCTCCACCGCGAGACCGATGACGACCTCCACCGGCTGGAATGCGCGGCTGGAATATGTTGGCACATGTAGGTCGCCCTCGCGCGGTAACGTCTAGGCCTCCACCAGCGTCCAAGGCTGGATTAGTCAGCAGGAGGAGGACGACCGTGCCAACGCTCGCCTTCGCCATCGCTCCCGCCAGATCGGGAGCCGTGACCCGGACCGCGTACGCGGTGGCGTGCACCGTGACCGGAGCCGTGTTCGTCGCCGTCCTCGCGCAGGTCTCCGTCCAGCTCCCCTTCACGCCCGTCCCGATCACCGGCCAGACGCTCGGCGTGCTCCTGGTCGGCGCGGCCTACGGTCCGGCCCTGGGAGCGGCGACCCTCGGCCTGTACCTGCTGTGGGGCGTGGCCGGCCTGCCGGTCTTCGCCCCGAACCCCGACGGGTCCCACGAGACCGGACTCGCCGTCCTCTCGCTGGCGGGAGCGACCGGGGGCTACCTGTGGGGCTTCGTCCTCTCGGCCTGGGTCGTCGGCCGGCTGGCCCGGCGAGGATGGGATCGGAGCCTCCGCGGCGCGGCCGCCGCGATGCTCCTCGGCGAGGGCGCGATCTACGCCGTCGGCCTCCCGTGGCTGCATCAGGCGCTGCCGGGGCTCGTCGGCGGTCCGGTCTCGGTCGGCGAGACGCTCCGAGCCGGCCTCTACCCCTTCGTCGTCGGCGACGCGATCAAGCTGCTGCTGGCGGCCGGAGCCCTGCCGATCGTGTGGCGCCTGTTGGAGCGATCCAGCGGGGAGGGGGCACGGTAGCTCGATCCGTAGCGGCTTCGATCACCGAGATCGCGCCAGATATGGCCCGATCTCGCCCGACCCCCGCACGATCGCCGGCCGGCAGTCCCGTTGGTCGCACGAACCCCTGGCGGACGGCGGGAGGAGTGGGATTCGAACCCACGAGCGAGTTGCCCCGCTAACGGTTTTCAAGACCGTCGCCTTCGTCCGCTCGGCCATCCTCCCAAGGGCAGCCTACCTGCGGAAACGCCCCCGGCCTCCTCACCGAGGGCGCTCCGTTGCCGCCAAACTGCCGCCAGCTCCTCCGCTCCGAACACCGCCTCGATCGCGTCGGCCGCAGTCCGGGACATGGACGGCAGGACGTGGGAGTACACGTCGAGGGTGATTCCGACGCTCGCGTGCCCCAACGCTTCGCTGACGACCTTCGGGTGGACGCTAGACTCGAGGAGCCGCGTCGCGTAGGCGTGCCGCAGATCGTGCAGTCGCACTTCGCCGAGCCCGATCCTGTCGGCCAGCTGGCCGAACCTCCGCGAGACGGTCTCGACGGACATCGGCACCCCGGCGCCGCGGTCGAAGACGTAGCCGTCGTCGAGCCACGCGACCGATGCGAGCCGGCGCTCCGCCTGGGCCGCGAGGTGTTCTCTCAGCCACGAGACGACGAACGCCGGCATCGCGACGGTCCGCCGCGCCTTGGCCGTCTTCGGTTCCGTCCGCCCTCCCCGGTACATCGTCGCGATGACTCGGAGCCGGGCTCGTTCGAGGTCGACCTCGGTTCGCCGGAGCGCGAGCGACTCACCGAGTCTTAGGCCGCACCCGGTTGCGACCACCGTCGGCCCCTCGGCGCTCGAGCCTGCCACGGCGCCCAGGATCGCTCGCGTCTCGTCGGCGGTCGGGATCCGCGTCGGGTAACCACGAATCCGCTGCAGCGCTGCGCTCTGACTGGTGGCAGTCCCTCGAGGGCAACAAGAGCGCCGAACTGGTGTGCCCTTGGTGGTTTGAACATGCGGACCGTGGGGAATCTCGACCGTTGAAGTCGGCTGCAGGTTGCGGGAGACCTCCTTCCCCGGAGGACCGATGGAGCTTGCCGCCGCCTTCGACAAAGGGGTTTGGTCTGGTACCTACCCTCACACAGGAAGGGGCTCAGGCGGCTTCCGCATAAGCCTGAGCCCCTTCTCTATAGGGGCGCAACTCTAGGGCGCGCCGCCGTCACCCCACGGAGCGCAAGCGGTGCGGCTTCGGATCGTCCGGGAAGTCGCGGCCGCCGCATCGCTCATCGTGGTAGTGGGCCATCAAGGCGTCGCGGATCGCTTCGTCGTCGTTCTCAGCTAGGGCCGCTGCCGCGACCGAGCACCCGAGCTCGGCCTCAGACGCCGCGTGGCTCTGGCGGGAATGGAGCAGCTCGCCCGCTTCCGTGGCTTGGAGGACGGCGTCGTCGCCACGTTCCCATGCCTCGATCGCCTCGCGGTACAGCGGCACCATGAGGGCCTCAGCGCGTGCGATGAACCGGGTGGAGACCGGGGCGAACGTCGGCGATCATCGGCACGCCGCGGTCAGCGCCCGGGCTTACAGGGCCAAGCCGAGTACCAGCGCCACGACCAGGACGAGCACTGTCATCCCGACGAGCACGACGCTTTGCCCTGCCTCTGCGGCGAGTGAATCCAACACGTCACGTTCAGGTTCCATGCATGATCGATACCCCGAGAGGGACGCCGGCATCTAGGTCGAAAGGCCAGAACTCGCGGCGGGGCGGGGGACACGCCGTGACGATGTTCAGCGACTTGCTGCGCCGGGACCGCGAACGGGCCCGCCTCACGGTCAATCAGGCGGCGCGGCGCTTCGGCGTACCGCCCGGCGCCTACCGGCAGCTCGAGGCCGGCGAGCGGTGGCCGAGCTGGGAGACGTATGACCGGATCGCGACGGCGTTCGGGTGGCCGCGCTCGTTCGTGAGTTCGGGATGAGCGAGGACGTAGGCGGCCGCGTAGTGGCCTCCCTCGGCGAGCCGGGTGCCCGCGAGCCCTGCGAGCACCCCGATGGTGTCCCCAAGCGTGTCGATCGAGGCTCCATGGGGTCGCCGCTTCGAGATAAGCGAGGTTCCGGGGGAGGACGTAACGGGGACCCGACTACGCTCGTGGGGTGGACCCAGACTTGCTCGCGTTCGCGGAGGACCCTTCTGCCTTCGTGCGGATCGGGCCGGACGAGGAGCGCATCATTACGGACCGCGCCGTCGTCACGTTCGCTCCGGGAGGACACGTCTGGTCAGTCACCGTTGCCCACGTGCGGTTCGACGCGGGCAAGGTCGCTTCCGAACTGCACGACGTCCGTTCGCTCATGCGCTCGCGAGGACGAAGGGCCGCCGCATGGTCGATCGGACCTTCGGCGACTCCGGCCGATGTCGTCCCCGGGCTCAGGGCGCTCGGCCTGGAGCGCGAATGGGGCACGGGGTCGTCGATCCTGCTCCTCACCCACGAGCCGGAGGTCGGGCCGTCGAGGTTCGATGTCCGCCCCGTGAGGACCTTCGAGGACCACCTTGCCGCAATCGAGATCGCGAACGAGGGGTTCGGGTTCGCACCCGAGGACGCGGACGACGAACTCCGTCGCGTCCGTGACACCTTCGAGGTTGAGCGGGGGGGTGACCACACGGCGAGGCTCCTCGCGCTCGATGACGGTCGACCGGTCGCGACCGGCCGTGCCTGGTTCGCTCCGCAGGGCGTCCACCTCAGAGGCGGAGCGACGATCCCCTCGCACCGGCGCCGCGGTGCAATGGGTAGCCTCGTCAGTGCGGCTTGGGTCGAGGCCGTGAGGCGCCGGACGCCCGCGCTCGTCACCTTCGGCGGCGACATGTCGGCGTCACCGCTCCAGCGGATCGGATTCCGGACTGTGGGTCGGATCGACCATCTGATCGATCGCTTCGAGGAGTAGCTCCAGCAACATATCCGGACAGTCGCCCAAGCCAGCGCCATTGTCCCTCGGCGGAACTGCCGCCAAAGTGCCGCCATCGGCGTCTGGAGGCAGGGTGCGGCCGACTGACCCCGAGTGAGCGACCAGGCCGGTTACCTGCGCGTATCGCCGCCAGGGTCACCCAGGCGATGCGCCGAGACGGTTTTCAAGACCGTCGCCTTCGTCCGCTCGGCCATCCTCCCGCGGTCGAGTATCGCAGGTGGGTTCGCTCGATCAGGCTACGTTGACTCGGCGAGTCGAGCCGGAGATCGCGAACGCGACGACGGCCGCAACCACCCATCCGGCAAGATAGAAGTACGCTTCGCCTCCCGGCTGACGGAGAACGCCCCGGATGGTCTGTCCTAACTGCAGCTCCGAGAACGAGACTGGCCGCAAGTTCTGCAAGGAGTGCGGGTCGGCCCTCGTCATCGTGTGCCCGGCCTGCACGTCGCCCAACGCGCCCGACAGCAAGTTCTGCGGCGAGTGTGGGGCCGCGTTCGGAACGAGCGCGGCTCCGGCGGTGCCCACGTTCGCCCCCCCGGCGCCGTTGACGGAGCGCCGCGTGGTGTCGATCCTGTTC
>JBPCPX010000121.1:0-6988 GCA_050998695.1 Actinomycetota bacterium | reverse complement strand
CTGCCTCCCCCGTCGCATCGTAGCGTGCGCCGCGGGGGAACACCCGTCCTCTCCTCCCGGCCACGCCCCCTCCCCCGGGGCCGCTAACAACCAGCTCGGCGTCGCGGAAGACGGCGAGCGTCTCCGCGACGCAGGCATCCTGTTCGCGCCCGACTTCGTGATCAACGCGGGAGGCGTGATCCATCTCGCGGGGTCCGAGAGGCTGGGGTGGGACGACGCCAGGACGGCGAAGCGGCTCGAGGCGATCGGTGACACGTTGCTCGAGATCTTCGAGATGGCCGAGCGAGACGGGATCTCGACCGCCGCCGCCGCCGACCGCCTCGCTCGCGCCCGCATCGCCGTCGCCCGCGGATGACCGAGGTCCGGATCCGGGCCCTCCGCCCGGAGCACGCGGACGCGTGCGACGGGATCGTCCGCGGTCTCCCGTATCACTTCCCGAACGAGGACGGCAGGCGTGACTGCGCGGCGGCGGTTCGCGACGATGCGGGTCTCGTGGCCGTGGAGGATGGCGAGGTGGTGGGCTTCCTCACCCACGTCCCACGGTTCGACGAAGCGGCGGAGATCACGTGGATGGCGGTACGTGCGGACCGGCGGCGCCGTGGGATCGGCCACGCGATGATCGACCGTCTCGTCGAGCAGCTGACCGCCGAAGGCCGGCGGATCCTGCTGGTCCTCACTGTGTCACCGAGCGACCCGGGTCCCGAACCCGACGACGGCTACGGATCGACGCGAGCCTTCTACCGCTCGGCGGGCTTCGTGCTGGGTCGCGACCTGCGCGGCGAGTGGGACGCCGATACCGCCGTCGTGATGGTGCGACCGCTCGTCCCGTAGCGACCCGGTTGGGTCACGCGAGCGGCTTATCCTGTCCGGCCTTCGCAAGGCCGACGACGTACAGCGCAGAGAAGAGAGCGGTGATCGCTCCGAAGGCCCACCATGGCCACGCCGCCGACCCTTCGGGCAACCCTGTGGAGACGTGCAGGATGACGATCACGGACATCAGACCGTCGAAGATGACGAGGGCCCAACACCACCACCACAGGTCCTCGAGCTTCCTGAGGATCAGCACGTGGAACAGCGCGAGCGCGACGCTTCCGGCGCCGAAGAGCCTGACCCAGACGGCGTCCGGCATCTGCCCCTGCCCCATGACCGTCTCGACCATCGTGCGGGGCAACACGACGAGTGGTACGGACAGTGCGAGCAACAAGACGGCGCCCACACCGAGCGCACGGCGCAGCAGACTCATCGAAGCGGCATCTCCGAGGGCTCTTGGTCGGCGTTCCGAGCGGTTGGTAGCATACGAGAACCGTTGAGCCGCCTCGCCTTCGGCGCGCCCGGCTCCGGCTCGACCTCGATCTCCGGCGAAGCAAGGAAGGATGAACGTCGACATGCAGCAAGGCCCCAGGGTCGCGGTCATCGGTCTGGATTGCGCCACTCCGCGTCTCCTGTTCGACGATCTGGCCTCGGAGGTCCCCAACATCTCGAAGCTCATGTCCGAGGGGATGTACGGGGACCTCGCCAGCGTCACCCCGCCGATCACCATCCCCGCCTGGGCGTGCGCCATGACCGGCAAGACGCCGGGGGAACTGGGCATCTACGGCTTCCGGAACCGCAAGGACACGAGCTACGAAGGGCTCGCCATCGCGCACTCCGGCTCGATCAAGGCCCCGGCGGTCTGGGACTCTCTCGGCGCGCAGGGCAAGTCCTCGCTCCTGATCGGTGTCCCACCGGGTTTCCCGCCTCCGAAGGAGTTCCCCGGATGGCGCGTCGGATGTTTCCTCACGCCACCGTCGGCAGAGCATTACGCGTACCCGCATGAGCTCGAGGTGGAGATCGAGGAGGAGCTGGGCGGGAAGGGCGAGTACATCTTCGACATCCCGAACTTCCGCCAGCAGGGCATGGAGTTCGTCCTCGATCAGGTCTTCAAGATGACCGAACGGCGCTTCAAGGTGGCGCGACGACTGGTGAAGAACAAGCCGTGGGACTTCTTCATGATGGTCGAGATGGGCATGGACAGGCTCCATCACGTGTTCTGGCACTACGTCGATCCGACGCACCCGCTGTACCAGCCGGGCAACCCCTTCGAGGACGCCTTCCAGCGCTACTACCGAGCGCTCGACGACGAGGTCGGCTCGTTGCTCGAGCTGCTCCCCGAAGATGTGATCACGGTCGTGATGAGCGATCACGGCGCCCGCCCCATGATGGGTGGCATCTGCTTCAACGACTGGTTGATCGAGAACGGCTACCTTACGCTGAGGGAGTCGGTATCGGAGATGACCCCGATCGCGAAGACATCGATCGACTGGGCCCGCACGCAGGCGTGGGGCGATGGTGGCTACTACGGCCGGCTGTTCCTGAACGTCGCCGGCCGCGAACCCCAGGGCGTGATCGAGCCGGCCCAGTACGAGACGATGCGGGACGAGCTCGCCGCGAAGCTCGTGTCGATGCCGGGACCGGATGGCGAGCCACTCGGCACCACGGTACACAAGCCGCAAGACGTCTACCCCGAGGTTCGAGGCGTGGCGCCGGACCTGCTCGTGTACTTCGGCGATCTCGCGTGGCGTTCGGTCGGCGCGGTCGGCAACCCCAGCGTCTACACGTTCGAGAACGACATCGGGCCCGACGGCGCCAACCACGACCGGACGGGCGTCTTCGCGATGACGGGGTCGCCGGGCCAGCCGACCGGCGAGGTCGAGGGACTCAGCTTGGTCGACGTGGGTCCGACGATCCTCTCGCTGTTCGGGATCGAGGAAGCCGACGGCACGTCGAGGAGCTTCCTGTGACGGAGGTCGAGCAGAAGGGATTCACGGTCTGGTTCACGGGCCTGTCCGGCTCCGGGAAGTCCACGATCGCCGAGATGCTGTATCACGAGCTCCGGGCCCGTGAACTGAAGACGGAGATCTTGGACGGCGACGTGGTGCGGCAGAACCTCTCGAAGGGACTCGGGTTCTCCAAGGAGGATCGGGACACCAACATCCTGCGGATCGGCTTCGTCGCCGAGCTGCTGACGCGCAACGGGGTCGCCACGATCTGCTGTCCGATCTCGCCGTACAAGACGGCCCGCGACTCGGTCCGGGCCCAGATCGGGGAGTTCGTGGAGGTCTACGTCCATGCGACCGTGGAAGAGATCGCGGCCAATCGGGATCCCAAAGGCCTCTACAAGAAGGCGCTCGCGGGCGAGATCACCGGCTTCACCGGCGTCGACGATCCGTACGAGGCGCCCGAGCACCCGGAGCTCGTCGTGGACACGATGGTCGAGACTCCCGAGGAGTCACTGGCCAACGTCCTGAACACGCTCGCGGACCTCGGCCATATCAAGGGCGCCGCGCCGCTCGTCGAGGGCGATCGGATGCATTCGGGATTCACGGACCTGCGGGTCACCGAGACCGGTCACGTCGCGAACGAGGACTGAGCCCCGGACGGGTAGAGTGCCCGCCCGTGGACGCGACGACCTCGCCGGATCCTGTCTCCGAGCCGAAGGCCTACCAGGACCATCTGCTCTCACTCCTGGGCGCGGACGACCCGGCGCAGGTCCAGCTGGCCGCACACGAGTCGTGGCGAGCGGCGGTGTCGAGCACCGAGAAGGGGCATGTCCGCCCCGAGCCGTCGGAGTGGTCCGCGATCGAGTGTCTCGCCCACGCGGTGGACGCCGAGGTCGTCATGAGCGCGCGATATCGCTGGATCCTCGCGCAAGATCGGCCGCCGCTGATCGGCTACGACCAAGATCTCTGGGTGGATCGGCTCCATGCGGGAAGGGAGACGGATCCGAACGAGCTCCTCCAGCTCTTCGCGCCGCTGCGCTTCGCGAACGTCGCGCTCTGGGCCGATGCCTCCGAGGAGGATCGTGCCCGCGTCGGCATGCATGCCGAGCGCGGGCCCGAGAGCTTCGACCTCTGCTTCCGCATGATCGCGGGCCACGATCGGTTCCATCTCGCGCAGGCCCGCCGTGCGCTCGACGCGGTTTCCGAGGGCTGATCGAGCCCGTCGGGACCGGCTGGTACGCTCACCTCATGCAGCTGTCAGACGCCCGTCCGGGGTTCCGGATGGGCGTCTCGCGCTCTTTGGGCTTCCCTCGGGGGTGATCGGCGTGGAGTTCGAGATCGGCATCGGCAAATCGGCCCGTCGGGCCTACGGCTTCGACGAGGTCGCGATCGTGCCCTCGCGCAGGACCCGCGATCCCGACGACGTCGACATCGGCTGGGAGGTCGATGCCTACCGGTTCAAGCTCCCGATGATGGCGTCGGCGATGGACGCGAGCGTCTCGCCCCAGACCGCGGTGCTGATCGGACAACTCGGGGGACTCGCGTGTCTCAACCTCGAGGGTCTCTGGACCCGGTACGAGGATCCCGAGGGGATCTACGAAGAGATCGCCGACCTGTCCGATGACAAGGCGACCCGCCGGATGCAAGAGCTGTACAAGGAGCCGGTGAAGCCGGAGCTCCTCGGAAGCCGGATCGAGGAGATCAAGGCCGAGGGAGTCGTCTCGTGCGCGTCTCTTACACCTCAGCGCGTCGAGCAGTTCGCCCCGATCGTGCTGGAGGCAGGGCTCGACGTCCTGGTGATCCAGGGGACCGTGGTCTCGGCGGAGCACGTCTCCACGCAGACGGAGCCGCTCAACCTGAAGGAGTTCATCGCCGGATTCGATCTGCCCGTGATCGTCGGAGGATGTGCCTCCTATTCCACGGCACTGCACCTCATGCGGACAGGCGCCGTCGGTGTCCTTGTCGGCGTCGGCCCCGGGAACGCCTGCACCACACGAGGTGTCCTCGGCGTCGGGGTGCCGCAGGCGACCGCGATCGCGGATGCCGCCGCCGCCCGACGCGAGCACCTCCACGAGACCGGCCGCTACTGTCACGTGATCGCCGACGGCGGGATGCGCACCGGAGGCGACATCGCCAAGGCGATCGCCTGCGGAGCGGACGCCGTGATGATCGGGTCGCCGCTCACCCGCGCCTACGAGGCGCCCGGCCGCGGCTACCACTGGGGGATGGCGACGTTCCACCCCACACTCCCGCGCGGGGCCCGCGTGAAGACACAGCAGGTGGCCTCGATGGAGGAGATCCTGGTGGGACCGGCGCACGAGAACGACGGCACATTCAACCTCTTCGGAGCGTTGGCGACCTCCATGGCCACCACGGGGTACGCGACGATCAAGGAGTTCCAGAAAGCCGAGCTGGTGATCGCCCCTTCGATCAAGACCGAGGGGAAGACCTACCAAGCGGCGCAGCGGGTGGGGATGGGGCACTAGGTGCCGGGGACCGGCACGGAGGATCCCTCCCGGCCGGTCCTGGTCGTCGACCTCGGAGCGCAATACGCACAGCTCATCGCGCGACGTGTCCGTGAGGCGCACGTGTATTCGGAGATCGTGTCCCACGACATCAGCGCTGCGGACCTCGTGAAACGGCGCCCGGCCGGCCTGATCCTCTCGGGCGGACCGGCGTCGGTCTACGAAGAAGGAGCGCCCACCCTCGATACCGGCCTGTTCGACATGGGCATCCCGGTCCTGGGCATCTGCTACGGGCACCAGCTCATGGCGCAAGCGCTCGGGGGTGAGGTCGCGGCGACGGGTCAGCGGGAGTACGGCGGAACGACGTTGTCGGTCGACCGGCCCGGCGGGATCCTGCTCGCCGACTTCGGCGCCGAGGAGCAGGTCTGGATGAGTCACGGCGACGCGGTCACGCGCGCGCCCGAAGGCTTCCGCGTGACCGCCCGCACGGAGCAGATCCCCATCGCCGCGATGGAGGACCCTGAGCGGGTGCTGTTCTCGGTCCAGTTCCACCCCGAGGTCTCGCACACGCCCAGAGGCCAAGACGTCCTGAAGCGCTTCCTCTACGAGGGCTGCGGACTGCTTCCCGACTGGACGCCTATCAACATCGTCGAGGACGCGGTGGCTCGTATCCGCGCGCAGGTCGGCGACGCCGAGGTCCTGTGCGCGCTCTCCGGAGGGGTCGACTCCTCGGTTGCCGCGCTCCTCGTGCATCGCGCCGTCGGTGACCAGCTCACCTGTGTATTCGTCGATCATGGGTTGAACCGGGAGGGGGAGCCCCAGCAGGTCGAGGAGACGTTCGGCCGGCACTTCGGCGTGCCGCTCGTGCACGTGAAGGCCGAGGATCGCTTCCTCGCCAAGCTCGCCGGTGTGACGGACCCGGAACGCAAGCGTCGCGTGATCGGGGAGGAGTTCATCCGCGTCTTCGAAGAGGTCGCGCGCGAGCATCGAGGCGCTCATTTCCTCGTCCAGGGGACCCTCTATCCCGACGTCATCGAGAGCGGCTCTCGCACCGCCGCCAACATCAAGAGCCATCACAACGTGGGCGGCCTTCCCGAAGAGATGGAGCTCGAGCTCGTCGAGCCTCTCCGCGACCTGTTCAAGGACGAGGTCCGGCAGGTCGGCGCCGAGCTGGGACTTCCCGAAGAAGTCGTGCAGCGCCAGCCGTTCCCGGGCCCCGGCCTCGCCGTCCGGATCGTCGGCGAGGTGACGGCGGAGAACCTCGACAAGGTCCGTGGGGCCGACGGGGTCGTGCGCGAGGAGATCCGCCGAGCCGGGCTCGAGCGGGAGACCTGGCAGGCGTTCTGTGTCCTGCTCGCCGACACGAAGACCGTCGGCGTCATGGGCGACGGTCGGACGTACGAAAGTCCGGTGATCGTCCGCGTCGTGACGTCCGAGGACGCGATGACCGCGGATTGGGCCAGGCTCCCCTACGACGTGCTCGACCGGATCGCTGCGCGGATCGTGCGGGAGGTGCCGGGCGTCAACCGCGTGGCATACGACATCACGTCGAAGCCGCCAGGCACGATCGAGTGGGAGTGAGCGTGCCGGAGCTGCCGGCTCGGCCCGAACTCGGTCCTTAGGGCCCACTTGGCAGAGGCTCCCGTAGCCTGGAGCACCTATGACGATCGAGGGCAGGGTGCTCGGCGACCAACCTTCGGTCTGTGGCGTCGTCGTGGTGGGGGGGGTGGGGGTAGTGTGTCCGTTGGTCGAGGACGATTTTGG
>JBPCPX010000097.1:0-25537 GCA_050998695.1 Actinomycetota bacterium | reverse complement strand
CTCGTCATCGCCCTGCTCGCTGCCGCCAACAGGACTCGGTCCAGACGGTGGAGTCGAGGGCGCTTCACCTGCCGATGCAGCACCTTCATCTGGTGCCGGAGCACCAGGAGCTCGATCTCCTTCTCATGCTGTGGGCGGCGAGGGAGTAGGCGCGGCTGTGGCCGGGGCGGCCCTGGCGTGGGCCGGAGTGGATCGAGCGAGAGGCGGAAGACCATGGCGGGTAGTCATGCTCGCCGGGGCGTTCTTCGTTGCCACGATGGTCGTGAGCATCGCCACCGGCGCGTCGGGTCCGCAGATGATCCTCGTCTCGTTGTTCGCGCCCGCGCTCGGAGCGACCGCCTCCGTCGTCGACGCGCGCGCGCGGCCATGATCGTTTCAGGATGTCCCAGGGCGGGTCCTACGCTGGTCCCTGAGCGATCGTTCCCCTTTGCGACCATCTTCCGACCCTCGCGCTCGAGGGCCACTGGTCGCCCGAGCAAGAACACGTCGCGGGACCCTTTTCGGAACCTGATGGGGGCGTCGAGCGTCACGTTCAGCCGCGGGAGCTCGCCACGCTCAGCTCGACTCTGGGCGGGCGACATCGCGGAGGCCATTCCAACAGCGACCATGGCTCTATCCTCGACGCGACTGAGACCGAGACCGGCACGGTCACGGAACGAACTCGAACCGCGAATGCCGAAGTCCCCGTAGATCGGGGAGCGAGATAGGAGGCCCCATGTACGACCTCGCAGGGAAGGCCGTTCTTTTGACAGGTGCCGCGCGAGGGATCGGCGCGGAGACGGCTCGGAAGCTGATAGCCAAGGGTGCCCGGCTAGCTCTCGCCGATCTCGACGCAGCGGGCCTCGAGCGGCTAAAGGCCGAGCTGGGTGAGGGTGTCTGGACCGGGCAGGTCGATGTGTCCGACGCTCCGGCAGTCGAGGCGTTCGTCGAGGAGACCACCCGACGATTCGGGGGTATCGACATCGTCGTGGCTAACGCGGCCATCAATCAAATCGTTCCCGTGCTGGACACTGCGCCCGGGCGACTTCCGGCGGGTGGTCGAGACGAACCTCCTCGGGGCCTTCCACACCATGCGCTACGCGCTCCCTTACCTGGTGGAGCGGAAGGGCTACGCCCTGTGCGTGAACTCCGGGTCTGCCCTCGTGCAGGGTCCCTTCCAGGCCGCATACAACGCATCGAAAGCGGGCATCCATGCCTTCGCGAATGCCCTGCGGCAGGAAGTGGCCGGCCGCGGCGTGGAGATCGGCTCCGTGTACTTCAACGCGATCGACACGGAGACCGGACGGAAGTCCGTCGGAGATCCCCAGATGGCCCCGCTTCGTGTCGAGCGCTATATGAAGTTTCGGCCGGTGCAGGGGGCGGCCGAGGCCCTCGTGCGCGGGATCGAGCGCCGGGCTCGCGGGATCTTCTTCCCCCGGCAGGCGCGCCTCCCTTCCGTCGCGCCGGGGTTCATGCAGGGGCAGGTGGACCGATGGGTGGCCCGCCAGCTTCGGGCGGGAGCTCCGGAGGACTGAGCCGCAGCGACGATACCTCCGCTTGGATAGGCCCATCCTTTGGGGGCGCTTGCCAGGTGAGGCTCCTGTCAGGTGACGGAGATCACGCCGTTCGTGGTGATCTTCTAGGAGATCCAGTCGTCGCCGGCCCGCTCGCTGAGCAGCGCCGAGGCGTCGGCCGACGGAACCAACCACATCGCATGGTGCTCGGCAGGAACGACCTCCGCGATCACCGAGGGATGCGCTCGCGGAGCTCGTCGATGAGTGCGTCACGCTTCGGGCCGCCCATGGAAGGTCGCTGGCGTGTTGTGCCAGAGCAGGTTCGCGTCGTGATCGCTGCCGTGTTGGTCAACCGTAGCGACTGGGAGGCCTGCGTGGCTCGCCGCTGTATGCGCGCCTCTGTGGATCGCGTGCAGGCCAGTAGGCTGAATCAGCCGATGCGGGAACGTGCCGATGAAAGAGGCCCATGCGTAGCGTGACCGCGCCGCTCCTCGTGCGCGCGGAGTTCGAGGGACTCTTGCACCGGAACCGGCTGCGCTTCCCCGGCCCGCTCGAACGGGAATTCCGGAAGGACTACTACGAGCGGTGGGTCACGACGAACCGCGCCGCCTTGGTGGGCGGACTGTTCGTCCTGGCGGGCTTCGGGATCATCGACCTTTGGGCCGCGCCGCAATCGCTGCGGACGGTCTGGCTGTTCCGGTTCGCTATCGGTTTACCCGTTGGCGTCCTGCTCCTGTTGCTGTCGTTCACGCCGCTCTACCGCCGGATCATGCAGCCAGCCACCGCCTTCCTGGTCGCTCTGATCGGCGTCCTCATCACGCTGATGGAGCTGGTCATGCGACCCGACGAGCCCGGCTACAACCTGTACATGTTCGGGATCGCCCTCGTGGTGTTCTTCGGGTACGCGGCTCCGCGTCTTCGGTTCTGGTACGCCGCGGCGGCCGGATGGACGGCGGTCGTCTCCTCCTGGTGGATCGGTTTCGACCATTCCGTCTGGCAGTCGGAGGCAGCAGTACACTTCGTGGTCCTGGAGGCCTTCCTGATCGGAAGCGGCGTGATCGGGACCTTCGCCAGCTACTTCCTTGAGTCGGGGGCCCGCCGCACCTTCCTGCAGCAGCTCCTGATCGAGCAGGAGCAGGAGCGCTCGGAGGCGCTGCTGCTGAACGTCCTCCCCGCTCTGATCGCTGATCGTCTGAAGGGGGGCGAGGACGTGGTCGATGCGTTCGACGAGGTGAGCGTGCTCTTCGCCGACATCGTCGACTTCACGCCCTTCTCGGCCACGCTCTCCCCGCACGAACTCGTGACTTTCCTAAACAACGTGTTCTCGCGCTTCGACGAACTCGCCGAGAAGCACGACCTCGAGAAGATCAAGACGATGGGCGACGCGTACATGGTGGTGGGAGGCGTCCCAACCACCCGAGTCGATCACGCGGGGCGGATCGCGGAGATGGCGCTCGACATGCAGGATGAAGCCTCGCGAATGACCGAGGAGCTCACGCGGAGCATCCAGCTGCGGATCGGGCTCAACACAGGACCGGTCGTGGCCGGGGTCATCGGCCGTCGCAAGTTCAGCTACGACTTGTGGGGCGACACGGTCAACACGGCCAGCCGGATGCAGGCCATTGCGACGCCCGGAAAGATCCAGGTCACCCGAGCGGTCTTTGAGCGACTGAAGGACCGCTACGTCTTCGAGGGACCCACTGCCGTGCTCGTGAAAGGGAAGGGGGAGATGCCGACCTACTGTCTCACCCGCCGGCGGGGCCGTGCGCAAGACCGCGTGGACCAGGACCCTGAGGCCGAGGTCCAGGCGATATCGTGGCGAGTTCCGTGAGATGGCGATCAAGATCCCGGTCGGCTCGTCCGTCGACGCTGAGCGATGCGACGGGAAGGTGCGGCATGATCGGATCGGTTCCGGCGACTCCACCCCATGTAGCGGCGGAAAGCGAAGGACCCCGCAAGCGGGGTCCTTCGCCGTTCCGTGCTAGGCGTCAGTCGTCGTCGGACTAACCCCGTCGGATCTCTCCACAGGCGACCGGTAGTTCCGCCTCCAGGGGCGCGCCGAGGGCCGTGATCCGACCGCCGTACTCGCCGTCGTCGTTCAGGTCCTCACCGTGCACCACGATGTGGAACTGGCCGAGGCGGCTCGCGATGTCGCGCGGGATCGAGATGCTCCGCCGGTAGAAGAGCTTCCCGTTCTCCTTCGCCACGGGGAACCGATCGAGCGCCAGGGCGCTCGCAGGGCTCGTGTCGCCCCTCGTCGTGAACGAGACGAGGATCGGACCGTAGTCCTCTAGGCCCTCCACGGTCTCGATCAGACCGTCGGCCACGAGATCGTTCCGGGCCTCCCGCCGAGGGCAGAACGCCACCTCGGGGTGGTCGTGCCCGTGGATGTGCATCGCGTGCGGCAGCGCGTCGAGGCCTCGCGCCTGCAGCTTCACCCGCAAGCGGGTCCCGTCCAGCCACAGCTTCGAGGAACCGTGCACGTTGGAGCCGTTGTCCGCCCTTGGGCTGTGGGGAACCGGATCGAGCGACGCGCGGAAGCGTCTCTTATCGCCGTCACCGTTCCCCCCTGACGCGCTTGTCGGTCCCGCCAACATGCCGACGGCAACGACCGCCATCAGCCCGACGGCGGACGCCGCCCTGATCCATCCCTTCCGTCTACTCATCCCAGACCCTCTCCTCGCGGCCCTCAGCCCCGTCGGGGTGAGCGGCCTCATGTGGCATTCGGGGCAAATGCGACCTGGGACCACCTTCTGTTCCGATTCCCTCCGAAAACCTGAGGTGGTGGGCTCGTTCATGGAGTACGGGATCTCGAAGTTCCAGTGGCATCCCGACTACCGGCGCTAGCAGGAACTGCAGAGGAATGTGGCACGCACCGCTTGAGAAGATGCATGGATCAGGCCGTGGATAAGCTTGGGGCATGGCGGAGGAGCCGCTCAGCGAGGTGGATCGCACCATAAGCGCCCTCCAGGATCCGACGAGGCGGAGAATCCTGCTCGACTTCTACGTCCACCAACGCGAATGGACGGCAGCGGAGGTGGCAGAGGCCGTTGGCGTTCACAGGACCGTCGCTCACGGGCACCTCGAGCGGCTGGTTGCACTCGGGTACCTGCTTTCGGGTCAGCGCCGAGGGACCTCGGGCAAGCCGGCGAAGCTCTATCGGTTGGCCGGACGACAGATCGATCTGAGCTATCCGGTGAGACGGTTCGCGCGACTGTCTGCGCTTCTAGCGGAAGGTCTTCGGGGTA
This sequence comes from Actinomycetota bacterium, assembly GCA_050998695.1. Classification (GTDB taxonomy): domain Bacteria; phylum Actinomycetota; class UBA4738; order UBA4738; family HRBIN12; genus JAJNBA01. Next base: position 20,796 of record JBPCPX010000097.1, on the reverse strand, counting down.
CACCCGATGGGATCCGGGCCGCACACGAGGCTGGCCGACGGTTCGGTACTTCCCTCGTGAGCAAGCGCGCCGATTCCCCCGAAGCGGTCCTCGCGACCGCCTTGATTCACCTGATGCCTGGCTTCGAGATCCTCACTGGGGACGACAGCATTCGAAGAATCCCGTATCAGCGGAGAGTCTCTCAGGCCGGACAACTCTTTGAACTCACCTTGCGCGTAATCGTGAGCCGCGTGGAATCGTCGAACGTGATATCTGAAGGTGCGTGGACGCAGAGGCAGATTGTTCAAGCTCGAGAACTGCTCGGCCCGGATCCCTTCTTCGTGATCCTGCGCATTGATGAGCGCGAACGGCAGAAGCGTGAGTCCTCGCGAAGGGATCGGCAGCTCGGCCACCCCTGGGATCCGTCGTGGCACGACATGCCGGGTCCGGATGATCTGTACGATCTAGTAGTCGACTCAAAGTCGATGGGTATCCGAGACAGCGCCGAGCTCGACGCCGAGCCGCCCAGCAGCGGTGGCCGGACGTCCTGCGGCTCGGATCTCATACCTAGCTCGTGTCGAGCGCCGTGGTGACGAGAGCCGGTTTGACCGTCCAGGAGTACCGGGGAGCTCGAGGCTGGCGCACGATTTCCGGGCTTCGAGAAGTGGGCCGGATCTGCAGCTGTACGGCTGACCACAGACCCTGGCGACCAACTTCTGAAGTGACGTGGCGACCCGAGAGCACTAGACCGTGCTAGCTATCGGATCTCCGGTCTTCAGATTGAGGCCGGGCACCGAAAGCCAGATGCGCTCGACCAGTCGCCAACCCTATCATGAGTCTCCGCACAACTAAGGAGAGTGACGTTCGTGATGCTGGTCAACGATGCATCCGTGCCGATCCATGCGGCAGCGGAACTGCTGAACATCGAGGTGCGGACGATACGTCAATGGTCCGCAGCCGGTGTCCTCCATATCGAATCGCAGGGAGACGTGGAGACCGTCCGTCTGGATGCGGTCAGAGCTCTCGCGGGCACCACCTGGCGATCATCTGCGAACCGTCGGGGCGAAGCGTTGAGGGCTCGCCTGCGAGGTGCACCGATCGCCACCCTCGATATCACGGGGCTCCAGGTGCTCGCTCGAGAGCGTGGCCCCCAGTGAAGTACCACTGGCTCTCGCCCTCCCGGCTCGTCGCTGCGCACCGCCTCCAACGCTCCGGTCCAGCCACGCCCGTGCCGATATCCATAGACGATGACGATGTCCACAGGCACGAACCGGGGCCTTCGGGTTCCGGCGGCTTCTCACCTGGGGTGGTGTCGCGAGCGTGAATCTGTCGCCCGAGCTGAGGACGGAGTTGCGCGGGTACCTCGCTGCGACCGCGGAAGAGCGGGCACAAATCATCCATCGCATCTTCCCGATGAACGAAGCTTTGGGCGACATCCTGATAGACCTTGAAGCGGATGACGAGCTGCGCACGCGGTTCGAGCTGCAGCTTCTCCAGGAGCCCCGTGCGTGACGTGCTAGGCGGCTCCGACGCGATCCCGCTCCATGAAGGTCCGGATCGAGCGTCGAGGCACGGCTCGCGAGTGTGCATCGAACAGCACGTCCTCGTTGCGGAGCGAGGGATAGCTCACCCATCGTCCGTGGCACCAGTAGCGAGGGGTGGCGCCGGGGGACCTCAGATCGATTTCGAAGATCCGCCCGAAGAGCGTCACGTGGACCATGATCGACCTCCTAACCTCAGGGAGCGTCCCGTCTGCGTCCGTTCCTTGCATACCCGAAGGTGGGTAGCGTGATGCGCTTCCGGTCGCGAACTGGCCGAAGGTCGCAAGCTCGGCAAAAGACCTACGTGTGGACCGATTTGACGGCCGAACGGGCTCGGGGTTACATTCCGTGTCGAGAAGCCGCTGGGGCCTTCGGGTTCCGGCGGCTTCTCACTTGTGCGGGCGTTTCCCCCACGGCCGCGTGTCTCACCAGGACGCTCGGCCACCGCTCGACCGTTGTCCATCGACCGCGAGACCGAGCAATCGGTTGACGAGACCGTTGCTCAAGCGTGGAATCGAAAAGTGGGTCATGCCAGCGGGAAGGGAGTTTGCCACCACCAGGGGGTCTCAGAGAGCGACACGCGATCGACCCACTTGACCCACCAGAACCCGCGGCGGCCGGGCGTTACCAACCGGAGTGGGAAGCCGTGACCGGACGAGAGCGTTTGGCCGCCGACCCTCGTCGCGAGCAACAGAACGTCTGCATCCTCGACAGGGAGACGGCGGACGTAGCCCGTGAGCGAGGAGACCTCGATGCTCGCGGCCCGATCGGCTCCGGCGAGCAGATCCGAAAGAAGCGCGCCTTCCCACCGCTGCTCGGCGTACCAACCCCCCGTGCAATCGAGGGCGGCGCGAACGGTGCTCCGATGAGCGACCAGTTCCTCGTATCCGACGTCACGCTCCCCGATCGCATCGGCGACCCGCAAGGTCCAAGTCTGGAGGTCTACAGCCGGAACCGCGTCGTTCAGCCATTGCGTGACCGGCATCTCATCGGGCTGGAACGATCCACGCTCGTATGAGCCCGTGGACCGGCGCGCCTGGCCCGGAAGCCCGCCCACCAGCAGCAGAGCCTCGATCGCGACGTAGCCGGCGGCCGCCCCCCCGACAGGACTCCTCCGCGAAGGAGGTTCCGCCGGGAGAAGTCGGTCCGATGCGGCACCGTCTTCCGAGCAAGGACATGCCACACGGCAAGCGGCATCGATGCCACGGCAGCGCTCACGTGAAGCTGCATCGCGGACACGAGCCCGAGGGAGACCAGCAGGCCGGTCGAATGGCCAACCCCGGTGACGATCGTAACGACGATCGAGGCGGCAAGCGCGAACGACAACGAGATCCCGGGGCGGTGCCGTCGAGCGCCACGTGCGGAGATCGCCGACTTCCACGGCGCCAAAGCAACGAAGCCGAGCCCCGCTACCCCATGAGTGACCACGGCCCACAGAACCCAGCGGCCTCCGATCGCGAATGCGAGCGACCCTGTTACGACAGCAGCCGCGAGGAGGGCTAATAGCGCCAGGTTCGTGCGACGCCCGGCTCGGAGGCGCAGTGCGAATGCCACGACCAACCTTAAGCTGCGAGCGCCTGGGATCGCTGGATCGGCCATGTGCGCGCCGCTCTCCGTCGAGCCATCCGAGCCAGCCGCCAGGCCAAGCGCGAGGTACGCGAGCACCGACCCCGATCCAGCCGATGGACATCGTGAGATAGAGAAGTTCCGTTAGTGACTATGCCAGGGAGATCCACGGAGCCGTTCAGCCGACTCGAACGGCACCCCAAGGCTCGTCGTAGCCGTACATCGAATCGACGCGTGTCTGGCCCCCCGGAGCTGGGCTCGAGGCGTGGATGATCTTGCCGCCGCCGACATAGATCGCGATGTGAGGCCCGTAGTTCCCGTAGTACACGAGGTCACCTGGCTGGACAGCTGACAGAGGGATCCTCGGGAACATCGAATACTGCGCTTCCGAGGAGTGCGGGAGCGAGACGCCAGCCTGTCGCCAGGCGTAGACCGTGACTCCCGAGCAGTCGAGCCCCACGGATGGATCCGATGAGCCCCAGACATACCGCGTTCCGACCACGGAGTACGCTGCCTGGACGGCGACCTGAGTCTGCGACGCGTTCGCCGGTGGCACGTAGTCCGCCCCACCACTCCCACTCCCACTCCCACTCTCACTCCCACTCTCATCGGTGGGCGGGGGTGCTGAAGGCTCGAAGGTCGCTGCCTCCGCGGCGGCCGCTTGCGCAGCGGCGGCTCGCTGAGCATCGAGGAACGACCGATAATCCATTTGGAGCTCTTCGTAGAGCGCCTCTTGCTCATCGAGAAGGCGCTCGAGCTCGCCACGATCGCGGGACATCTCCCCCAGGCGCTCACGAGAAGTTTCGACGGCGGTCGCGTACTCGTCCGCAGCCCACTGGGCAACCTGTCGAGCGTTCTCTGACTCCACCGCGATCGCTGCGTCCGACGCCGTGATCGCTCCCATGAACTCGAGTCGATCACTGAACTCTGCGACGCTGCCGGCGTTGAGCAACCCATCAACCTGGGTTCCCATGCCGGTGTAAGCCGCCACAGCTCGGTTGGCGAGGCGATCGCTCGCTCGCTGGGCATCCGTCTGTGCGCTGCGCATCTTGTCGCGTGTCTCAGCGAGGCGGCTCTCGTTGACGGAGAGCTCGTACCTCGCCTGGTTGTAGCGCTCAGCGACAGCCTCGAACTCTCGCTGCAGCGTCAGGAGCCTCGATTTCGCCGACGCGACCTCTTCTTGCGAAGGAGCGGCGATCGAGGTCGTCGGAACAACAGCGACGAGGGAAGCGGGAACGAGGAGTGCGAGGAGGATCGCCGTACGCAGCGTGATCGATCTCCTCGCCCGCCCGACCGCCATGTCCCTCCGTCTGTATGCCGAAAGGCTCGGTCACCCGAGCCCGCAGCGAGGCTAGCGGCCATGCCGTGAGGTGTCAAACGACGCACCGTCGTAGACGTTTGCGGAGCGCGCAACACCCCGTCAGCGATCGACAGGGTCGCCCTCACCGCTGTTCGCTCTTCATGCCTCCGCAGGCACGCGTTCCGGCGTGCGGGCCCGCGCCTCCTTCTGCTTGCGTCGGCCGTAGCGCGTCATCCCCTGCGGCTTGTACACGTTCAGCACCTGTACCGTCAGTAGCACTACCAAGCCGAGCCCGGGGTGGAGAAGGTCGCCGTCGCTGAGCTGGCCGTAGAGATGCCCATCGACCCCAACCGCGCCGGCACGTCCCGCCTCCCTGGCAACTTCGGCGAGCTCACTGACGCCCGGCATGTGCGAGAGCAAGACGGCCGTCGCGAGCGTGGTGAGCACCAGTGAGAACAACACCCAGTAGTGCCGGAACAGACCCCACTTGGTACCGAGCGCCATCACGAGCCCGGTGAGCCATGACGCGAGGGCCAAGGGAACGATGACGTACCAGCCGGTCAGATCCATCGCGATCCACGAAGCACGCACCGTCTGTGGGTCTTGACTCGTCATCGCGGCGACGCTGAAGACGAGATAGGCGATGACGGTGCCGATCCAACCCACCGAGAACGTGAGATGCACGCTCAGGGCGAGCTTGCGAAGGCCTGGCGTCATCGTCACGAGAGCGCTCAGGGTGAATCGACACCGGCGGTAGGCGAGTGACCCGCTCCGCCCATAGGTGCCGTGTGCCGGCCGGGGCCGTGGTCGCCACCGAACAGGAGCACGACGACGATCAGCGCGATCACGATCGCAGCCACGATGCCGGAGATCTTCACCCACCGCGGGGTACCAACCGGCCCGTCGCCGGGCGAGACATGTCTCTCGCCGTTCTCGGGTTGGACGGGCTCGTCAGCCATGCGACCTCCCTTTGGCTTGCAGGGTGATACCCCGAGACTCTATCGAGACAGCCTGTCTTGAGTCAACTCAGAACGTTTGTACAGCGTCTGACCGTATACTCTCCTCGTGCCGAAACTCTGGACCGAAACGATCGAGGCGCATCGGCGTGAGGTGCGCGATGCGATCATGCAGACGACCGCGTCCCTCGTAGTCGCGCACGGTTTGCTCTCCGTGACGATGTCACAGATCGCAGAGGAGACCGGGATCGGACGCGCCACGCTGTACAAGTACTTCCCGGATGTGGAGGCGATCCTCTTCGGTTGGCATGAGCGTCAGATCGCCGGCCATCTGCGACAGCTGGCGGAAGTCCGCGATCGTGTTGGCGACGCCCGCGAGCGGTTCGAAGCGGTCCTCGAGACCTTCGCCCTCATCTCGCACGAGACTCGCGGGCACAACGACACCGAGCTCGCGAGGTTCCTGCGTCGAGACGAGCACGTGACCCACGCGCACGATCACGTCCGCGACCTGATCCGCGACCTGCTAGCCGATGTCTCGGATGCCGGCCACCTCCGCAACGATGTTTCTGTTGACGAACTCGCCGCCTATTGCGTGCATGCCCTCGGTGCCGCCGGCGACCTGCCATCCAAGGCTGCGGTCCGCCGGCTCGTCAAGGTCACACTTTCTGGCTTGGAGAGTCGATAGCCCGTCCCTTAGCAGATCCCACCGGCAGCAGAGCAGCGATGTCTCCCGGGCCGCCATGTCGGATCGACGCTCGGCCAACTCAACCATCGTCCGGTGATAGCCTCGTGCCGTGGGGCGCAAGCTCGCTGTGATCCTCGTGGTTCTCCTCCTCTTGCTGCTTGTCATCCCTCTCGGGATCGGCATGGTGATGGCCCCCTGTCCAGAGTGTGACGCCGGGACGCTCATGGGCGCGATCATGGCCTGCGTTGCGATTCTCCTCGCTTCGACACTCCTCCTCCTGTCCGGGGCTACCGGCAGCTGCCGGCCCGATCTCTATCGATTTCGAGCGCCACCTTTCATACGGAATCCCGATCCACCTCCTCGCCCTGCGTGACGTCGTGATCTGGCATGCCGCCTACCGGCGCCATGCCCAGTCGTCCACCTGAGGAGGACACCCATGCGAACGTTCCTGAGCTTCGTGCCGGTACTTGTCTGCGTCGGTGCGATGGTGGCTTGCGCCCGGATGGCGATGAAGCACGCACCTGACCGGAGCCAGAACCGCGTACCGAATTCTCCAACGTCCGAAACGGGGATCCACGATGGCTAAGACGAAGACCAATCAACGCAGGCCTCGACCGGCTCCCCATCCACGCGCCCGTAGGAAGCCAGCTCCGAAGACCCGCTGGCCCGTTGGCCTGCTCATCGGAGCGGCCATGGCCGCGATCGGAGCAACACTGTGGATGAACAGATCGGATGGTCCGACGACCGGGTCCGCACCCTTCGTCGGGGGAGACTTCCACTCCTTCGTCGCGGTTCCGGAGGCTGGTGCCGCGCTCTACGCTGGCGGACACGAGGCTGTGTCGGCCTCGAGCGATGACGGTAGGACGTGGTCGGATGTCGAGAGTCTCCAGGATGCCGACGCGATGGGGTGGGCCTTCTTGGATGGCTCGATCTGGGTGGGCGGACACCCTGGACTCGAGGTATCCACCGACGGTGGTCAGAGCTTCCAGTCGCGGAACGACGGGCTCCCTGCCACCGATATCCATGCGTTAGGCGGGACGGGTTCCTTGCTCTACGCCGCCTCCCCCGCGGCCGGGTTCCTCGCTTCGACGGATGAGGGCACGACGTGGGAGATCAGGAACCCAGGCGTCGGTCAGTCCTTCATGGGTGCGATCCTCGTGGATCCGGCGGATCCCGACCGCGTCGTCGCCCCGGACATGAACGCGGGAGCCGTCGAGACCACCGATGGGGGACGGACCTGGCGGGTGCTGGGAGGCGTGCCCGCAGCCATGTGGGTTTCCTGGGATCCGACGGACACCGACAGGATCGTCGTCTCAGCCACGGGCGTCGCAGCGTTGACCGATGACGGTGGTGCGACTTGGACTTCGTTGGACGTGCCAGCCGATGTTTCCATCGTCCAGATCGAACCCGACGACCCGGACACCTGGTACGCGGCCGCCTGGTCCCAGGATGGGACCGTGGACGTGAGTACCAGTACCGACGGGGGCTCAACGTGGACGCCGTTGTGATCGAGGTCTCCTAGTCCATCCCCTACGCGGAGTTTCAACGCATGCGCGGGAGGACACGGAAGGTCGGCCTCATCCTGCTAGGAGGCATCGGGTTCCTGCTGCTTGTCGCCGGGCCTGCGGCTGCCCACGCCGGCTTCGTTTCGTCGAGTCCCGCCCCCGGCAGCAGTCTCAGCACCGCCCCGGGCGTCGTCGTGCTCGAGTTCACAGAGCCCCTGAACCAGTCACTCTCCCGCGCGACCGTGACCGCCCCGGACGGCTTGGTCTTCCTGGGTACGCCCACAGGAGAGAGGCAGATCTCCATCCCTCTCGCCGCCAACGCAGTGGGCGTCTACGAGGTCTCGTGGACGACGGTCAGCACCTTCGACGGCCACACGCTGACGGGCCGGTTCGGCTTCGGCGTCGGCGTGGATCCCGGTCCCGGGTCCATCGGGGGAACACGGGACGAGCCCGGTGTCGGCGATCTGTTGATCGCGATCGCGCGGACGGCCGAGGATGCCGCACTTCTCCTCGCCATCGGCCTGGTGCTCCTCGGCCGGCTCTCCGGCCAGGATGTCGCGATCCCGTGGGTTCGGGCACGACCCACTGGCACGCTCGCCGTCGCGGTCCTCGCGGGGAGCGTGGTCGTGCTCGGCGAGGGGCTCCTCGCGGCGCAGTCGTTCTCTCCCGCGGGGATCGCCACCTACCTCACGAGCGGACTGCCGGGGATCGCTCGACTCGTGCGGCCGGGGCTAGAACTGCTCGCGCTCCTGCTCGCGTGGTTCCGCCCCCGATGGGCGTTGTTCGCGATCCTGGCTGCCCTCGTCGCACTCAGCTCGGCCGGTCACGCGGCGGCGATCTCCCCGCCTTGGTGGGGAATCACGGCGGAGGCTGTCCACCTCACATCGGCCGGCTTGTGGGCCGGCGGAATCTTGGCGCTCGCCCTCCAGAAGCCACCGAGCGGGTGGCGCGGCGACGACGGGCGAGAACTGCTCTCACGGTTCACCCCAGTGGCGCTCGCCGCCTCCGCGGTCACCGCGGTCACGGGTCTCGTCCGTGGCTTCCAGGAGACCGGGGGTATCGGAGGCCTCATGTCCTCATACGGCGTGGTGCTCCTGCTCAAGATCATCCTCGTGCTCGTGATGGTGCAGCTGTCGGTACTCGCGTGGCGAAGAATCGTCGTCAGGCCCAGGGTCGAATCGATGGTTGTCGTGACCATCCTGGGTGCGGCCGCCCTATTGGCCTCCTTCCCCCTTCCGCCCGGAAGGGTTTCGGAGTCGGACAGACCCGGTGTGGAGTCGGACGGAGGAAGGGCTTTGCCGACCCAAGGCGAGATGAGCCTCGGCTCCAATGCGGGCCAGGTCTTGGTCGGACTCACGATCCGCCCGAACGACGAGGAACTCGCGATCTATCTCCTCGGCCTCGAGGGCCCGGACGAAGACGCCAGGCGGGTCGTGACCCTGACGATCGACGGTCGGAGGTTGTCGGTCTCGCAGTGTGGTTCGAGATGCCGGAAGGTCGCTACCTCCGTGGAGGGCGGGGAAGACGTGACGATCGGCGTGTCGGGCCCCTCCGGAGGCGAGGCCCATCTCACGATCCCCGACCTCGAGGCACGAGCGGCTGACGACCTCCTCGACCTGATGACGCAACGGATGCACTCGGTGTCCTCCTTCCGACTCACCGAGACCTTGGGTGCTGGGCCCACGCGACTTCGATCCGAATACGAGGTTCGTGCCCCCGATGCGATCCACGTCCTGAACGTCCAGGCGGACGGGGGTGGTTCAGAGGTGATCCTGATCGGTGATACCCGCTACCTCAGGGAGCTTCCCGAAGGTCGGTGGGAGTTAGACCAGGGAGTCGCCACACGCGTGCCATCCTACGTGTGGGATTCGTTCGAGCCGTTCATCGGGGCTCGCATCGTCGGTCAGGAGAGGATCGGAGGTGATCGGACGGCCGTCATCGCGTTCTTCGGTGGCGATGAGCAGGTGCCCGCGTGGTTCCGCCTGTGGATCGCTCCTGATGGATTGGTGCTGCGAGCGGAGATGGACGCGCCCGGGCACTTCATGGACCAGCGCTACTACGACTTCGGGGCCAGGATACGGATCAAGCCTCCGGTCGAGGCGCGTCCGTAACGGTCAGCTCGTGGCGTCCCGGGCGAGGAGTATCGCCATCCCGATCAGCACGGTCACGGACCAGAATCCCCAGGCCACGATCCGGTGACCGAGCTCGGTTCTCCCGGCCGAAGAGCGAGTCAGCCTCGAGTTGGCGCCACGCTCGTCTCGTGCGGAACCGTCCCATGGTCACTCCTGCACCGAAATCGGCCCGACCGGACCGGGTGCTCGAGGATCCGACCTGCGGCTGCGGCCGACGACCTACCATCAAAGGCAGCGGTCCGCCGCCTCGTCACCGTCACCCTTTCCGGTTTGAAGAGCCGTTCCTCGAGAGCTGTTCCCTAATCACCATCGGAATCAGAGATCCGTTGAGCGGCCGCGACAGGTGAGCCTGATCACACGTTCATCCTTGACTCCCGGGACCTCAGCCGCAGGCGGGGAACGAGAGAGTCCGGGTCGCCGGGTGCACGCGGTGTCGAAGCCAGACCTCGACCTCGATCAGGAATCGGCTCCCGGAGAAGTCGATCGCGGGCTCGCCCTCGAAACGCTCTCCCGCGGTGAGCAGGAACGTTCGGTCTCACCAGGCGGGATCCGGTCGAAGCCTGGAGCCGGGAAGATGAAAAGCACGACACCTGGCTGGCGACCCCCCATCCGAACGGCTTCGATCAGCACGTGGAGATCCGGATCGATGCGAGCCACGCGCGAACCACGATTCGCAACCGTCAGATCGATGCCGATGCCTCCATCGGGAAGACACCTCACCACCGCGCCGATCCGGACTACCGGGGGGGCGCGCAGCGTTTGAGACACCCGGCAGCGACGCCAGGACAGTTGCGACGGAGAGGAGCAACACGATCCGCCAGGATCGGTCGTTTGCCCGCCGACCGCCGAGACCTCATCAGCCAGCCCTCGCGGAAGCTGCCGCCTGGAACTCCTGTAGCCGCTCCTGGGCGTAGGGCCGCGTGAATCCGCACGCCCATAGGAAGTCCTCTTCTCCAGCCAGCAGGAGGCGTGCTCCGAGAGACTTCTCGACCTCCGCAGCCGAGGACGGTGACGTGTAGGTGCGAAGCGAGACCTCCTCCTCCGATCCGCCCCAGAACCACCGCACGACCTCGAGGGTGACGCTGGTGGGGGATCCGCCCGGATCATCTGCGCTCGCGTCGAGTGGTCCATCGATCGCCGTGATGACACCTTCGAACGCCCAGGAGCGCGCTTGGAGCGTCTGCGGCCCGTACTGCTCGAGACAACTGGCGGTCGTACGTGTCAACCAAGCGGCATCCGGGGTCACAGGTACTCTTCGAGGACCGGCGTCACGCTCCATCACCACGACCGCGAGAGCGGCTGCGACGGCCAGGGACGCGGCGATCGCCACGACTCCCACCATGCCCCGAGGCCGGCGTTCGAGCGAGCGGGATCCTGATTCCCGAGACGCGTCGTCCCAGGGGGTGGGGATCTGGTCGACCTCACGGAACCGTTCTTTCAGGGATCTGCTCATGGCGATCGCGGCTCCTCCGAGAGCATGGCTCTCAATCTGCGTGTCGATCGAAAGATCTGGACCCCGATGGATGACGGAGTCGAGTCGAGGATCCGAGCGATCTCGACATTGGAATAGCCCATGTAGTAGCGGAGGATCAGGGCTCGACGTTGCATGTCCGAGATCTGCCCGAGAGCTCGAACGAGGTCTAGGAGTGACTCGGGATCTCCCCGTGGAGACGCCGGCACATCAGGCATATCCTTCTCGTCGAACCGGCGCCCCATCTCCCCTGCGGCGATCTTGAACGCTGTCCTCCAGATCCACGCCTGGGGGTTCCGGATCTCGCTCCGGGCAGCCATCGCCTGCGTGAACGCCTCAGAGACGGCGTCGCTCGCGGCCTCACCGCTCCCCATGTAGAGAAACAGGGCGCGCCATAGCCGTGGCGCGAGGGCTCGGAAGGCTTCCTCCGCCCACATATGCGGCGACTCCGTCAGGCTGACCTCCAGTTCACGCATCACACCCTCTATGGGCGAAGCCGAGCCGAAACCATTAGCTGCCAGCGGACAGATGGAGGCAAGTTGTTTGGCCCCGGCCCGTCTACTATGCTGCGACGTAGCTCCGGCTCGTGATACCTGGTACGTCGGAGCGTCCCCCCTTGGATAGAGGAGAGAGTTTCTGACGTACCGTTACGGAGCCCATCGGTCGGCCGTCTCTGTTGTGGTCGCCGCATCGGCGGTCGTCTTGATGCTCGGGGCGATCCTGCCGGCGGGCGCGCTCTCGAAGGACGAGGTCGACGAAGCGAAAGCCCGCGTCAGCCGCCTCGAGTCGGAGATCGGTGCGGCGAACGATGACCTGGCCCAGCTCCGAGTGGAGGCAGAGCGGCTCGCAACGGAGATCTTCGAGGCCGAGAACGGCATTCGGGAGGTGGAGGCTGAACTTCGCTCGATCAACGACCGGCTCTCCGACGCCCGCGATCGGCTCGAGATGCTCCAGCGCCGGTTGAACGAGCAGGCGGCGGAGCAGTACATGAATGGGCCAGCGAGCACGCTGTCGCTCATACTCGACGCGGAGTCGTTCTCTCAGCTCTCGGATCGGATCGAGTTCGTCGATGCGGTTACGCAACGGACGACGGATCTTGCGACCGAGGTCCAGAAGCTCCGAAGCGAGCTCGAATGGGAACAGGCCCGCGTACTTCGCGCTCGCGAGCGGCAACGCTCGCTCCTGGCGGAGCTCGAGAACGATCGTCGCAAGCTCTTCGATCGTCTCGCCGAGCAGGAGGCACTCGTCGACGAGATCGCAGAGAAGAAGGCGGTCGCCGCGGAGGAGGCGCGCCGGCTCGGTCGCGAATACCAGGAGCAGCTCCAAGCCCGGATCGAGGAACACGAGCACGAGGTCCTGCCCCCCGAAAGCGTCGGAGGGAGCGTTTCCGGAACCAACCCTCTCCTCGTATGTCCCGTGGGCGAACCCCGTGGCTACAGCGATGGTTTCGGCGCCCCCCGATACGGGGGCGGGTATCACCCGCACGGCGGAGTGGACATCATCGCTCCACAGGGAACGCCTATCTACGCGACCTTCCCCGGAACCGTCCGGGACGCATCCAACGGCTTGGGCGGCATCTCCGTGATCGTCACGGGGAGCCAGGGGTGGACGTACAACGCTCACCTCGTCAGCATCGCGAGGCTCGGTGCCGTGAACACGGGGGACGTGATCGGCTACGTCGGCGCGACCGGCGATACAAGCACACCGCACAATCACTTCGAGTGGCATCCGAACGTGACACCAGGGAATTGGCCGGAAAGCGCCTACGGCTACAGCGTGGTGGGGTCGGCTATCAACCCCTATCCGCTGCTCACGCAGGTGTGCTGATCGAGGCAGGATCCCTCCTCATGGTCCTCCTCAGTGCCCTTCGCCAGATCCCGGACGCGAGGGTGAACGTGAGTGAGGCGAACGGTAGCCAATCCCCGAACCGAACATAGGGCGTGAGCTCAGATGAGGCCTTGATCGTTCCCCGGATGACTCCGGGCTCGAAGAGATCGGTCTCCTGATAGGTCCGCCCCGTCGGGTCGACGAAAGCACTGATCCCCGAGACCGCAGCGTGTACGACCCACCGTCCGTCCTCGATCGCACGCATCCGGGACATCTGCAGGTGCTGGGCGGAGGCCGCCGTTTCTCCGTAGGAAGCATTGTTCGTCAGCACGACGAGGAACCGCGCTCCTTGCCGGACCAGCTGCCGTTCGAGAGCCGGGAAGGCGTTCTCGAAGCAGATCGGCGTCCCGAACGCGGGGAGACCAGGAGCCGCCAAGGTGTGAAGTCGATCCCCCGCCGTCAGCTCGTACGGGATACGCTCGAGCGCGGATATCCATCCGACCACACGCTTCCAAGGGATGTACTCTCCGAACGGGACGAGGTGGGTCTTGCGGTAGATGTCCCTGATCATCCCTTCGGCGTCGAATAGGACCGCCTGGTTGAACAGAGGACCACCGGAGGAGGGCGCGGACAGATCCGTGGACGTTGAACCTGTGAGGACGGGGGCGCCGACCGCGGCGATCTCCGTTTGCACCTCGTCGAGGATCGCGATCGAGGCCGGATCGAGGGCGCTCTCTCCCCAGATCGCCAGATCGGGCGGCCGGTCCCGGAGCGAACCATGCAGGCGCATGTTCGCCCTGGTGACGGCGACGTCACCTGCTTCCCTCGACGGCGATCTCGCTGCCTGACGGAAGTCGACTTGGATGGCGGCGACATCGATCGCTCGTCCCGTCGTTCGGACGAACGGGATAAGGACGGGGGCGAAGATGGCAAGTCCGGCGAGAAGGAGTGACCCGAGCCTGCCCCGCATCGAGCGTCTGACCGCTGTGGCGTCCGCGAGCAGACCCGCCACGAATACGACGAGGAAGGTCACGCCCCAGACGCCCGCCAAGACAGCGATCCGCACGGTGATGCCATTCGACACCTGAGAGATCCCGAGGGATCCCCAGGTGAAACCCCCGAGCGGCCACAGCCCGCGTAACCAGTCGATCGTCGTCCAAAGCGAAGCTACACCGAACGCGGTGAGCACGGGCCGCCCGCGCCTATGCACGATCGGGAACAGCCCCCCGAAGAGCGCCGTGGAGAGCCCTGCGAGAAGCGTGAGCGATGCCCAGGCGAGTTCGCCGAACAGCAGGATCCAGTAGAGCGTCAGGCCGTAGCCGAAAAGGCCGTAGGTGAGACCCAGCACGAGGCCTCGTCGCGGACGGGCATCCCTCAGCGCCAAGAGCAGCGGTACCGGCGCCAGGAAGGCGAGCGGCCAAAAGCCTACAGGTGGGAATGCAAGGAAGGAGAGGAGACCGCCGAGCCCGGCCAGCGCCATACGAAGAAGCAGACCGGCCTCCGTCCGAGGCCGATCCAGAATGCGACTCTGCCACTCCGCGTGAGCCGAATCCCCGCGTGCAGCGGATCGCGACCCTGTTCTCACGGGCTCCCCAGCCCCCCTCGTGCGGAGAGCAGGAAGTCGCGGCCCCCCCAGGCCAAGACCCTGATATCGAAGGCCGAGAGGCGGGTTGCCCGCGAGATCCTGGCGGAGAGAGGCTTACGCATTGCCTACGCAGGGTAGTAGACAGGATGACGACCGGACGAGGAGGATCCGCATGCATGTCCAGGAGATGATTCGAACGTCCCCGGGGGAGGCTCCCCTCGATATCGACGTGCTCGCCTCCTGTATCGAGGCCTGCTTCGAGTGTGCGCAAACCTGCTCCGCGTGCGCCGATGCATGTCTGGGAGAAGAGGGTGTTCAAGACCTCGCAACATGCATCAGCCTGAACGAGGTCTGTGCCGACATCTGTGCGACAACAGGAGGTGCGATCAGCCGGATCGTGCACGCTGGGTCGCTGCCGCTCAGGTCTTTCCTCGAAGCGTGCGCGGACGCATGCGCCAGTTGTGCGGTGGAGTGTGAGCGACACGCCGGGCACATGGGGCACTGCCGGATCTGCGCCGAGGCCTGTCGTCGTTGCGAAGCCGCGTGCCGTGACCTCCTGGCAACCATGGCAGCCTGAACGTGTCAGAAGAGCTACGCTGCCCTGATATGGGACCCGCCCAAGGAGTCAGCTCGCAGCGTTTTGAACGAGCAGTATCGCCATCCCGATGAGCACCGTTAGAGACCAGAGACCCCAGGCAACGGTTCGATGGCGCCGAGCGCGGTTCTCCCGAGCAAGGTGCGAATCAGCCCCAAGTTGGCGCCACGCTCGTCTCGTTCGGAACCGTCCCACGATCACTCTTGCACCGTGATCCGCCCGAACATCCCGGCGTCGTAATGCCCGCTCACGTGACATGCGTACTCGAACGTTCCCGCCTTACTGAACGTCCACGCCAAGGTCTCGGTCTCGCCCGGCTGGACACTCAGAGCGAAGGACTCATCCGGCGGGAGCTCGCCGTCCATCTCCGTCATTTCAGTCTCGTGTTCCTCCTGAAAAGCCCTATCGCCGAGAACGAACTCATGAGGTACCTCGCCCTGGTTCGCGACCTCGAAGGCGATCGTCTCGCCCATCTCGACGGAGACCTCAGCCGGTTGGTAGTAGAAGGTGTCGAACATCGACACACGGATCGTCCGGTCGGCCTCATCGACCTCCGCCGACATGCCGAACGCCGAGGTGTCGGCAGAGCCCATCCCGCCGTGATCGCCCATCCCTCCGTCAGCCGGCGTCGCCGGTGACTCACCTCGTGGAGCATCTCCACAGGCGCTGAGCGCGAAGATGATGCTCACGGACGCTGCCAGGAGCTTCTGCTTCATCCCTCATCCCCCATGCCGCCTTGATCGACGCGACTCATCCTACACAGCGTCGTAGTCGTGCGAGGTCGTAGTTGCCCTCATCTCAGATCACGCTGTGAGGCAAATGACATGCGGCATGGATCGCAAGCACACGCCCACCGCCGGTCAACGCCCGAGCGCTTGCCGGTAGCACCAGGAGGAGGACGAAGGCGAGGGCGACCGCCGATCCCACCAGCCACGGGGCCACCCCCCGCCCGCGTGTCATTCCCGAATCGATCGATGTCAGGCGTTCCACGCGCGTACCTATGTCAGTGCCAGCTACACCGAGTCCCGCCGCCCCCTTCGGCGCATATGGCGCCAGAGCGAGCAATGCGCGAGCGACGATCAAAGGATCTCCGACCGCGCGCACGGCTGCTTGGTCAGCTGCCATCTCGAGACCCAACAACAACTGGTCGGCGCACGCCCGGAGGGGGCGGACGAACGGGAAGGCCCGCGAGAGCACCGTGCCGATACTCAGGAGCGCAGGATGCCATCCCCTCACGTGGGCGCGTTCGTGAGCCAGTACGGCCATGCGCTCGCCCCCACCGAGGGCCGAAAGCACGGAGGTGGAGACGATCACCCGGCGGCGGCGAAGTCCGAGCGTGAAGGCGAACGGCGCGTCGCCCGGCACCACGATGAGGCTCATGTCGGCCACGTCGGCCGACTGTGCCTCACGACCGATCGCATCGACGATCCTCGATCGCGATCTCGCGTCTCGAACCGAATCGACCCAGGACCATGCGAGGCGAGCGATCGCGGCCAGGAGAAGGAAGGCGGCAATGATCCGGGGCCAATGGCGGATCGGGTGCTCGAGGATCCGACCCGCAGCATCGACGCAACGGCCGATCAGCGCCGGCAGATCCCCCACAGGGAGTGCGCCAGGATCCAGGATCGCGCCGAGACCTACGACCAACCCCGCGCCCATCGCTGCCAGGGATGCGAGAGAGAACCCGATCACCTGTCGGGGGCTTCCGTGGCGGCGCATGATGCTCGCTCCGGCGAGCGGAAGCACCCACGCGATCGAGACGAGACCGGCGATGATCAGGAGCCTCATCGACCGGTTCGGCGTTCGCGTTCGACCTGGCGGATCACCTTACGGAGCTCCTCCAGATCTTGCTCGTCCACGCTCCGGGCGAAACCGAGGAACGCCGATCGTCTATCCCCTGATCCGGCGAGAACCCGTGCCACGAGGTCCCCGACGTGCTGATCACGGGTGCGCCGAACACGGTACGCGTAGGCCCTTCCCACCATCCTCCTGGCCAGAAACCCCTTCCGCCACAAACGGTCGAGCACCGTCATGACGGTCGTGTAGGCCGACTTCCGACCGGCCGGTGACTCAAGCACATCCCGGACCGTTACCTCTGCGTCCCCGCTGTCCCAGAGGAACTCCATGATCGTTCGTTCGAGTGGCCCGAGGTCGCCCTTGATCTTCGGCACGGAGATCCTCTCGTCGATAGCGGCGTTCCAGTGTGTGGGAGATCTGACGTACGAACAGGAAGACAGCGAGGAGACTATCGCTCCTCACGCCTTCGAGAGAACGATGGCTCCGCCGACGCCAAGTGCGACCCCCATGGGGTATCCGGCAACCAGATCCTCGATCCCCTGCGACGCGAAGTCCCACACCTGCAGGTGCGTCAGCCAATGTGAGGCCACGATCGTCACCCCCAGCACCACGAGGGACCAGCCGATGATCCGGCGAAGTCGGTATCGCTGGTAGGAGATCTTGCGACGCTCCTCGGCGCGGTGCTGAGCCCCTTGGGTGGCCCGGACTTGCGCGCGCCGCCGCTTCCCTCGATCCCTGGACTTCGGCATGACCATTCTCCCCGTTCGGGTCGGCCTACTACGCCGCTTCGTAGAATCCTAAGGGCACCCTCTCACACAGGAGGCCAGCCGAGCCGCGAGAACAGCCGCAAGACCGGCGTGAAGAGACGGAGCCAAACGCCCGAGATCATCAGGGCCCCCATCGCTACGAGCAGAACGCCTCCCGCGAACTCGACACCGCGTCCGTTCCGTCGGAGCCAGCCCGTCACTCTGCCCCCTCTCGAAAGGCCGAGGGCGAGCAGCATGAAAGGGACGCCGAGTCCGAGGGAGTACGTAAGGAGGAGCACCGCCCCCTGTACGGGGTCGGTCGTCGAGGCGGCCGCCGTGAGGATCGCGGCGAGCACAGGCCCGATGCATGGCGTCCACCCGATCGCGAAGGTCATGCCGAGGGGTGCCGCCCACGCTGCTCCGGGACGGATCCGCCGCATGTCGAAACGTGCCTCGCGGTACAGGATCGGTATCCGAAGGATCCCTATCGTCGCGAGCCCAAGCACAACCACAAGGACGCCCGCTGCCCGGATCAGCCAGTCCCGGTTCCGCAGGAGGACCGCGCCCAGCCCCGAGGCGCTCGCTCCGAGAGCGGTGAAGATCACGGCGAACCCGAGCACGAAGAGCGCCGCCGCCCCCATGACCCTCCGTCGCGAGACGGGGGCCGCTTCGCTTCCCGCCACGCTGCTCACGTAGGACACATAGCCGGGCATCAGAGGTAGGCAGCACGGTGAAGAGAACGAGATCACTCCGGCGACGAAGGCGAGAGCGTAGGCCCCCATCCGGGGGTCAACTCCCCGTTCCGGCGAGCACCTCGTCGAGCGAGGACCGCAGCGTCGGCCCGTCGATGAAGCCCTGGAAGCGGTACACGATGTTGCCCTGGCGATCGATCACGTAGGTGGCCGGCAGCCCGATGAACCCGAAATCGTCGGCAAGCGAGCCTGATGGGTCGAAGACGCTCGGGTATGTGATGGCGAACTCGCGGACGAACCCCTGCGCCGCAAACGTGTCGTCAAGCTCGTCCACGCCGACGAACCGGACGCCCTGATCACGGTAGTCCTGCCAGACGGCCTGGAGATCGGGCGCCTCGATCCTGCACGGCGAGCACCAGCTCGCCCAGAAGTTCAAGACGACGACATCGCCCCGCAAGTCCGATAGCCGGAGCGACCCATCCTCGCCCAGGAGCGGCAGCTCGAAGTCCGGAGCGGGAGTGTCGACGACCTCGGCGCGAGCTTGGTAGTTGGCAACCGACAACGCCCCCTGTCCTTGGCCTCGATCGCTAAGTTCGATACCTGCCAGGACGACGACGACCGCGGTCGGCACCACCCAGGCCGCGATCTTGAGTCCGCGAAAGAGAGCGGCTCGCTGAGAACGGCGAGCATCATCCAGGATCTCGTCTGCCATCGGACGGCAATGTACTACCGCGTGTCGTGGAGTCAGATGGATCGAGTGAGGTCGGCTCCGGAGGACGGTCCTCCGGTTCCGGTTCGCCAGGTTCCGGCAACCGCAGACGCTTCAGGGCCAGCGCATTCACGGCCACGATCAGGCTCGAGCCCGACATCGAGAGTGCCGCGATCTCCGGACGGAGAGTGAGCCCGAGGCTCGGTTCGAACACCCCTGCCGCGATCGGGAGCGCGATCGCGTTATAGCCGACCGCCCATCCCAGGTTCTGCCGCATCTTGCGGAGCGTCCCGCGTCCGATGCGCAGGGCGATGGGGACGTCCAAGGGATCGGAACGCATCAGCACGACGTCGGCCGTCTCGATCGCTACGTCGGTACCCGCCCCGATCGCGATGCCGAGATCGGCCTGGGCGAGGGCAGGGGCGTCGTTCACCCCGTCGCCGACCATCGCCACCTTCCGTCCTTGTTGCTGCAATTCGGCCACTTTGCCGGCCTTGTCGCCGGGGAGCACCTCGGCGATGACGGTGCGGACGCCCAGCTCTTCCGCGATGCGGCGGGCTGTCGCCTCGTTGTCGCCCGTGAGCATCACGACCTCCACCCCGAAGTCCGTGAGGGCGTCTACGGCTCGGCGCGAGGTCGGGCGGACGCCGTCTGCGATTCCGATCAACCCAGCCGCTCGGCCCTCGACCGCGACCATCACCGCGGTTTGGCCGGTAGAGGCGAGCTCCTTGCGACGTTGTTCGAAAGTGTCCAAGTCGACCCCTTCACGCTCCATCAGCCGGCGGTTGCCCATGGCAACTTGACGGCCCTCAACTCTCGCGAGCGCACCGTGGCCGGGGACGTTCTCGAATGCCTCGGCCGGAACGTTCGGGATGCCGTTCGCTTCTGCATAGCGGACCACGGCCTCTGCCAAGGGGTGCTCGGACTCCCGTTCGACCGCGGCGACCAGCCGCAGGAGCTCCTCCTTGGGCATGCCCTCGGTGATCACCTTGGTCACCTCCGGCTCGCCCTTGGTGAGGGTGCCGGTCTTGTCCATCACCACCACCTGGGTCCGCGCGGCCTGCTCCAGAGCGACTGCGTTCTTGAAGAGGATCCCGCGCTTGGCGCCGAGGCCGGTCCCCACCATGATCGCGGTGGGGGTGGCCAGCCCGAGGGCGTCGGGGCAGGTGATCACGACGACGGTGATCGCGAAAAGGATCGCCTCGCTCACGGAGCGTCCGGCCGCAAGCCACGCGAGGAACGTGCCGGTTCCGCCGATCAACGCAACCAACACGAGCCAGAACGCCGTCCGGTCGGCGAGCTTCTGCCCAGCAGCCTTCGAGTTCTGTGCCTCCTGGACGAGCTTCACGATCTGGGCGAGGGCCGTATCTGCGCCGACCTTCGTGGCGCGGACGCGCAGCGTCCCGTTCTTGTTGATCGTGGCGCCGATCACCTCGGACCCGGGTTCCTTGTGGACCGGGAGACTCTCCCCGGTCACCATCGACTCGTCGACCTCGCTCTCGCCCTCCTCGACGACACCGTCGACCGCGATTTTCGCTCCCGGTCGCACGAGCAGGAGATCGCCGACGGCGACGTCTGCCGTGGGGATCTCGACGGGCTCCCCGTCCCGGATCACGGTCGCCATCGGGGGGGCGAGGTCCAGGAGCGTGCGGATCGCGTCGTTCGCACCGCCGCGCGCCCGCATCTCGAACCAGTGACCGAGCAGCACGA
>JBPCPX010000067.1:0-5421 GCA_050998695.1 Actinomycetota bacterium | reverse complement strand
AACAGGCAGACGACGGCGCCTTAAAAGCGCTTGCCCCGGAAGGGGCGTGTGGGTTCGAATCCCACCCCGGGCACGTTCAGAGCCGGATCGAACGGTCCTGACGGCCCACGCCCTCGATCAGGTCGGCTGCTACGCGTGTGCCCTCCTGATCACGGATCCGATCGCCGAGCTCGTCCAGGTTCGAGCGGAGCGTGTCGTCGGAGAGGAGACCGTCGATCGCGCCGATGAGCTCGTCGTCGGAGAAGTCGTAGGTCGCGAGCCGCAGTCCGTAGCCGAGCTCGTGCATCCGTTGCGCGTTGTCGTACTGATCCCAGAACAGTGGGAGCACGACCATCGGTTTCCCGAAGTGCAAAGACTCGGTGATCGTGTTGTTCCCCCCGTGTGTGATCACCAGGTCGACCTCGGGGATGATGCTCGTCTGGGGGACGCGCGCCTCCCCCCACATGTTGTCGGGCAGCTCGAACTCGTCCGCGCGCGGGCCCTTCGACACGATGTAGCGGTAAGGAGTGCGTCCGAGGACATCCACGAGCCGGCGCATCAGGTCCACGTCCGCTGATCCGAGCGAGCCGAGGGACAGGTAGACGAGGGAGCCGTCGCCGTCTTCATCTTCGTCGAGGAGCGTGCCGGGCACGGACCACGGCTCCTCGGTGTCACGGACGGACGACTCGAGACCGTGCCAGGTCGGCGCGAGTGGGTTCGTGCGGAGGTAGTCGGCGGCGTCCGGATAGATGGAGAGGTTCAGGTGCGGCGACTCGTGGATGAACTCGAGGTCGGGCAGAGGCGGCGCCCCCTGCTCGAGCATCCAGTCGTTGAAGCCCGACCAGAGCTCCCGATGCGTCCGGTCGTACTCGGCGCGGAACTCCTCCCAGCCGGACGCGTCGTCGACCGGGTAGCCGCTGAAGGTCGGAGGCAGATCGGGATCCTTCATCTCGAGGGGGTTGCAGCTCATGATCCGCACCCACGGCGCGCCGTGCGTGAGCAGGGCGGGGAAGCCGCTCACGTTGTCCTCGACGATCACGTCGGGCTGCGCGCGGGCCAAGATCTCTCGGAGCTGGGGCTCGCAGTACTTCGCGCCCTCGATCAACGACTTCCAGACCGGCCTGATGAACGTATCCAGCTGCTCGATCGTCGGCTTGCGGAACTCGGGCGCGGTCTCGGTGATGAAGTCGGTCCAGAACTGGCCGGCGTCCTGGTCACCTTCCGCCGGAGGCGCGAGGTCGACGAGGTCCTCCTCGAAGCCGAGCGGTTCGAGCCGGCCCCTCCACGAGGCTTCGGCGGCGAACACGACGCGGTGGCCCCGCTGCTCGAGGATCTTGCCGATCCCGATGCAGTTGTTCGTGGGCCCGTAGGCGCTTTCGGGCATGAAGACGATCGTGAGCGGGTCGGTCATGCGTTGTCCTCCGCGTCCGGGAGCGTATGCATACCACCCGGCGAGCGAGGAAGATCGGCCGCTATCTCACCAATCGGACCGGCACGAGGCCGAAGTTCTCCCCGCCTTGCGGGTCGAGTCCGTCGGGCGTGTACCCCTCCCAGCGTGCCACGAGGCACCGGGCGTTCGGGTCTTGCTCGATCCCGGAGACGTGCGAACAAGCCGCGACCGCTTCGTCCCGCTCGTTCCCTCCACCCCAGATCTCCTCGATGTAGAGGCGCGCGAAGCCCACGATGTCGTACTTGTCCACCGCACAGTTCGTCGCCGCGTAGTCGGCCGGGGCGCAGACGCTCCCGCTCGAGTCGATCTGGGTTGAAGGTCGGTTCACGGGGAAGTAGAGCGGCTCTCCCGCGTCCCTGGCGGCTTGGATGTCGGTGTCCAGGGCGTTGCCGAAGTGTCCCTGCCCTCGGCAGACGTAGGTGTGTGTGTCACCTTCGATAGCTCCGTAGAAGCTGGAGTCGATCGGGAGCGGAAGTTCGAACCCTTCCAGCATCCACTCCTCGAACTGCGGTGGCGTCGAGTTGTTGCAATTGACCGGAGGCATGATGTCCCAGTTCAGGAGGTCGAGCGTCCCCCATTCAGCATTGGCCAGGTCGGGATCGTCTCGACCGTTGCTCGAGTTGTTCCACCAGAACGCGCAGATCCGTCCCATCGCCGCCTCCGGATCGGCGGGTGGGATGTCGCAATCGGGCGAGTGAAGCCTGTCGGCCGAGAGCATCAACGGAGCGACTTTCTCTCCGACGCCTGCCCCGCCCCACGAGGCGGTTGCCTCGGTGACGACCACGGTATCGGAGTCGAAGCCAAGGACAGGTGCGAAGAACAGTGGTCTGTCCGACGACACGCGGACCGTCACGAGACCGGCGGGCGAGTCACAGCTCGGGAAATAGTGAGGGAAGCCGAAGACGACCGAGGCGCCGCTCTGGTTCGCCACTGTGTATTGGCTGGCCTGGGCATTGGCGGCCCCGATGCCCTCCTTCTGGCCGCATGACTGGGCCGCTGCCAGCGCGGCAGCATCCGCGGCGTTCACGAGGGCTCGGCGGGTGAAGAGCAGGGACCCAACGTCGACCACCAGCACCATCATGCCGAACAATGCGATCAGGCTCAGCGTGATGATGACGAGGACGGCGCCTTGCTCGTCTCCTGCGGCCCGTCTGAAGATCCTCTGACGCATCGTCGGTCGCGCCTTTCGAACTGCTCTATGGGGATGTCGATAGTCGTACAGCGGTATCCCCCGTGCACCCACCAAAAGAACTAGTTGCAGTAGGTAAATGGGGGTGAAGCGCGCTGGCGTGGGGGACCTACACTCGCGACGTGCCTGCGCAGCGACCCGCAACCGGCCTTGGTGGCAGGGTGGCATCGAGCGACCCGGGGGTGTTCGTGCCGGCTCGCCGGGAGGCCGGCCGGCAGGAACCGCTCGGATCCCTCACGGTGCTGGACGCACTCGACCTCGGTCGCGGTCGCTGGGTGCTCGTGCTCGAGGTCGGATCCGGCTTGCTGGCGTCGGCGGTTGTCGAGGAGGGGAGGAGCTTCCGCCGGGCGCGAGCGGGAGATGGCGTCGCCGAGGAGTTGCTCGCGCGCATCGCGAGGGAAGACCAGTCGGGGAGGTTCTCCTTCCGGCAACTCGGCCCGGTGGACCCTTGGATAGGAGAGCGACCGATCGAGGTGGATCAGTCGAACGAGTCGATCGTCGTTGGCGGAACGGCCGTCGTGAAGCGATCCGTGTGGATGACTCCCGGCAACGAGCGGCCCATGGTGCTCCCGGCTCATCTGCTGGCGGCCGGGTTCGACGAGATGCCGGCTCCGCTTGGGAACGCCTCGTGGGAGCACCTCGACGGCGCCGCGCCGCTTGCCTCGGTCGCCACGTACCTGCCCGACGCCCGAGACGGTTGGGACTGGTACGTCGAGCTCCTCGAGCGATCGCTCGAGGACCGCTCCACCGACGCGGTCGAGCCGGCCGCCACGCTCGGCGAGATCACGGCGCGGCTCCACATCGCGCTCGCGACTCCGACAGATGTGCTGCCGGCGCCGATCGTGGCGGCCGACGAGCATGCGAACGCCGAGGCGAGACGGAGCGCCGAAGCCGACCTCGAGGCCGCTCTCTCGTCGGTCGACGGCGACGAAGGCGCGTGGCTCCGAGAGAGCGCGGCGCAGATCCGCGAGGAGTTCCTCGCGCTCCGGAGCCGGGACACCGTCACGATCCCTATCCACGGCGATCTCCATGTCGGCCAGTTCCTCAGCTGGGAGGGTGGCCTCGCCGTCTCGGATCTGGATGGGGACCCGCTCGGTCCCGGCACCCTCGCCGGCCCTCCCGTCCGCGACGTCGCCTCCCTCGTGCAGTCTCTCGACCACGTGGGAAGGATCGTGGAACGACGACGAGGGGGATCCGTGGCGGGATGGATCGAGGACGCGTCCGACGCCTGCCTGCGGGCGTATCGGGCCGAGCTCGCCGATCAAGGAGCCTCCTCCTTGTTCGAGGAGCGATCGCTCCGCCCGCTCCGCCCGCTCCGCGTCGCTCAGGAGCTCCACGAGCTCGTCTATGCCGCGACGTACCTGCCCGAGTGGCGCTACGTCCCCGAACGCGCGCTCCCCGCATTGCTCGCGGAGTCGAGGTGAGGCGGCTCCTACTCGCCGTTGGCCTGGCGGCCTGTGTGGTGCTGCCGTCCCTGCTGTTCCTCGGGCGTTACGTCGTGAACGGGACGGGGGTCGCGCCCGCAGGCAGCGACACGTCGCAGCACGTCTGGCGGTCCGAGGTAGTGGCGGGGCTCGGCCTCGAGGCCCTGCCACTCTTCCACGGACGATCGCAGGCGCTGAACACCAACGCGGATCGTCCGGGGTTGCCGCTCGTGCTCTCCGCCCTCTCGGCCGTCACCGGTGTCGACGCCCGCGATCTCGCGTACGTCCTCCCGGCCGTCGCCGCGGCCGCCATCGCGCTGGCCGCCGCGGCGCTCGCCGGCGCGATCCCGAGTGTGCCCGGATGGGGGATCGCCCTCGCGGGAGTGGCGACCGGGGCCTCCGTCCAGGTCGCGCTCGCCGCGAACGGCTACCTGGACCAGCTCCTGGTCGAGCCCCTGTTGCTGATGGCCGCCGCCTGCGCGCTCCGCGCCGCCGGCGGCGGCCCGGGGCGGGCGCTCGGGGCCGCGGCACTCCTGGCGTCGTGGCTCGTGCACTGGCAGTTCGCGCTCCTGTTCACTCTGCTCCTAGGGATCCTGGCGCTCGCGTGCCTGCCGGCGTCGCTCCGCGATCGTCGGCAGGGACGCTCGCTCGCCGAGACCGCGGCGGGACGCGTGGGGACGACCGTGGCCGGCGGCGCCGGCCTCGGGATCGACACGCCCTTGCTCGGGACGTCCGGGATCCCGCGCGCACCGATCGGTCTCTCGCGCGGTTCGATGGACCGACACCTCTCGGCCCAGCTCCCTCACTACCGTCTGCCCTCGGTCGCGGCCGCCGCGGTGGTCGGCGGGGCGTGGCTGGCGGCCGACGTTAAGGACGAATCGCGCCGCCGCGCCGCATGGCTCCTCGTCCCCTGGGCTCTCGTCCCGGCGGTGGCGGCGCTCGTCTACCTCGCCGGTCGCACGGTGCCATTGCCTCGCGCCCTGTCCTTCGCGCTGGCGATCCCGTCGCTCGGTGCACTCGGCCTCGTGGCAACGATCGTCTGGGTGCGCGGAAGGTTCGGGAGGGAGGCCGCAGCCGCGGCGGCTCTCGTCGCGGTCGCGGCGTTGATCTTCTCCGTGACGATCGCCTGGGAGACCTGGCGGACGAGGGAGCCGTGGAGCGAGGACCGAGCCATGGCAGAGTTCCACACGCTCGGCCGGTACCTCACCGACGCGGGCCGTCCCGCGATCGTCGTGGTGGACGAGCCCAGAAGGGAGGGCGACTTCGGGACCGTGCCCGTGATGCGGCGGATCCGAGCGGAGCTCCCGGCTCGACTCGCCCTTGCCACGACGATCTACCTCGGCGACCCTGAGCTCCTCGTCCGAGGGCAACCGACCCTC
>JBPCPX010000047.1:0-3696 GCA_050998695.1 Actinomycetota bacterium | reverse complement strand
GCGCACCCCGGATACTCTCTTCGGCAACAGGAGGATGTCGCGTGCACGAGGGGACTTCCGAGCGGATCGTCGAGGCGTTCGAGCCGATCCGTCTGCCCGCCGTGCGCCCGCGGGTCGGCGTGGTGCTGGCGGCCGGGCGATCGCAGAGACTCAGCCAGCTCACTCGAGACGGCTCCAAGGCGCTCATCCCGCTGGGCGGGATGAGCCTCGTGGAGCGCGCCGTCCGTGGACTTCTGGCCTGCGGCCTCCAGCAGGTGGTGGTGGTCGTCGGCTACCAGGCCGGCACTGTGGGGACCATCGTGAACAGACTCGCCCCGGGTCGGGTGCACCTGGTCTTCGCCCAGGGGTGGGAGGCCGGCAACGGGGCCTCGCTCGCCGCTGCCGAGCACTTCGTCGGCGAAGAGGAACTCTTCGTTCTGGTGACCGCGGATCACGTGTTCGGAGAAGGCGCGCTGGATGCGCTGCTGGCCGCTGGCGGCCCGGCCGCGCTCGTGGACACGGGTCCCGGGTCGGAGGTCTGGGCGGCGGGCACGCGCGTGCGGATCGTCGACGGCAGGGCCAGGGCGTTCGGGACGCACCTGATCGAGCCCGCCGTCGACTGTGGTGCCTTCGTGTTGCCACGTCGGATCTTCGAGTATCACCTGCGGGCTGCCGACGCCGGCGATGCCTCCCTGGCCGGCGCCGTTACGGAGCTGGCGGTTGCCGAGCCCGTCCTGGCGGTTGCCTTGCCAGCCGGGACGTGGTGGCACGACGTGGACACGCCCGAAGACCTCCGAGTGGTCCGGGGTCGGCTCCGGCGTTCACTGACCAAGGAGGGTGACGGCCCGGTCTCGCGCTACCTGAATCGCCCCATCTCGACCAAGGTCTCCATGGCCATCGCGCCGCTCCGGCTCTCCCCCGACGTGGTGTCGTTCGTCGCTCTCCTGCTAGGCGTGGCCGCTGCGGTCCTGCTAGGGCTGGGACGGGGGATCGTCGGCGGGATCCTGGTGCACCTCACGTCCGTGATCGATGGCGTCGACGGGGAGATCGCCCGGCTCCAGCTGCGGGCCCGCCCCTCCGGTGCGTTCCTCGATGGGGTGCTGGACCGCCTGGCCGACGCGGCCATCCTGGCGGGCGTAGGCGTGTGGGCCCTCACCGGATCGACCGATCGAATGGCGCTGATACTCACGGTCGGTGCGACAGCAGGCGCGCTGCTCTCGATGGCGTCGAAGGACCGGATCGCTGCGCTCGGGCTGCCGTCCGCCCCCGAGCGGGCCCTCGGGTTCCTTCTCGGAGGGCGGGATGGGCGCTTGCTCATCATCGCCGTGTGTGCGCTAGTGGGGCAGCCGGTGCTGGCCCTAGGTGTGGTCGTTGTGACATCGTTCCTGAGTCTCGGTCTGCGTGCCTTCTTCGTCTGGAAGGCCACGCGCCGATCGAACTGAGGTCTTCCAGCCAAAGGGGTCAGTGTTACGACCTCACAACCAGGGTCTCGCAAACCGTATGCAGAAGTTGTTCGGCACCGTCATGGCAGATGGTGTTCAGGAGGCTCAGCGAAAACCTTCGCTCACGACAGGAGGTACCCGAACTGCCCTGTAGGGATCGGAAACTCGGTTTTCCCTCATGCCGCAACCTTGTAGTACTCGTGGATGAGCCCGTCGAGAACGTTTCGCCGACGGATCTCATTCAGGCGGGCCGACGGTGCGTCAAGCTGAGGCGCGTTCGGCGGAGCGAGGTCGAGCCCTCGATGCGGACGGTGAGTCTAGAACTGCCGGGCACCACCCGCTACCTGAACCACGTCAAGACACCGACAAGGAGGAGCTCATGATGTCGGAGAGGCAGGCTCGCCCATCGGGAGCTGTCACACGACGGGACGTTAGCGGCATACCGTGGGTGTGATGCGGAGACAGGCTGGAGCAGTTGCCGTCTTGCTGATCGCCTCCTCGTCGGTCGCGTGCGCGAACGCGGGATCTGAGCCCGCCTCGCCACCGTCGAGCTCCGGGCGTTACGAAGCGGACGGCACCGTCCTTGATGACGGCACGGGGCCGGTGCTGTGTCTCGGAGGCGTTGATGAATCGTTGCCGCCTCAGTGTGATGGAATGTCGGTCCACGGGTGGAGCTGGAACGACGTCGATGGCGAAGAGACCGCGAGCGGCGTGACGTGGGGCGAGTTCCACGTCGTGGGCACCTACGATGGTTCGTCGTTCAGGGTCGAGCAAGTGGAGCCGCCCCAGGCTCGCGAGCCCGACGATGGCGATCCCTTCGAGACACCATGTCCAGAACCCGCCGGCGGATGGACCGACGTCGACCCGTCGGCGACGGGCGAAGCCGATCAGATCGCCGCGATGCGGACCGCGGAGGGCATCGCCGACTACGCGGGACTCTGGATCAGCTACCTCGAAGAGCCGTCCGAGTTCGACCCGGGTCCCTTCGTGCTGAACGTGGCCTTCACCGGCGATCCGAAGCGATACGAGGGCGACCTGCGCGCCGTCTGGGGCGGGCCGCTCTGCGTGCTCTCGTTCGATCGCACGTTCCGCGAGCTTCGACGCGCACAGCACGAACTCTCCGACGGCGGCGCCCAGACGACCGGTCTCGAGCTCCTGTGGTCGAGCGTCGACGTCCTGCAGAATCAGGTTGAGCTCGGCGTCGTCGTGGTCGAGCCGGGGACGGAGCGGGCCCTCGACGCTACCTACGGCGCCGGGACGGTCCGGCTCGTGCCCGCCCTCCGACCCGTCTGATCCCTCGCCCAGTCGATGGCGTCACCCGCACCCTGACGTGCCCGATCATCAGGCTTTTGAGAGCGGAACTGGTCCCCTCGCGACGGTGCCGACGTCAGCCTCCGTGCGGTGGCCGCGATGAGGTCTCTTGCCACAGACGGTGGGTGAGACCACTATCAGTGATGAGTCGAGAGGCGGGCTGGAGGGCCGCATGGCCACCAAGGACAAGGGCGGAAGCAAGGGCAGCAAGAAGACCCCCGCAAAGACCCTCAAACAGAAGCGCCAGACCAAGAAGGCGAAGCAAGCGGGCGGGACTGTGAAGTGATGCGACGCATACGGTTCGATGATACGGCGCGGGCTACACGTGCCGCGCGCCAGGGCAGCAGGCATGCCCGGGTTGTGGCGATCCGGGTCCTCGGGTTATCCCGGCTCACCTGGAGGGAGGGAAGAGCATGGCGAAGATCGTTTGCGTCCTCTACGACGACCCCGTGGACGGATACCCGAGTTCCTACGCACGGGATGACCTCCCAACGCTCCAACGCTATCCCGATGGTCAAACCCTGCCCACACCACGAGGTGTCGACTTCAACCCCGGCGAACTCCTGGGCAGTGTTTCTGGAGAGCTCGGCCTACGCCGATTCTTGGAAGGGCAGGGTCATACGCTGATCGTTACTTCGGACAAGGACGGCGCCGACTCCGTGTTCGAACGCGAGCTGGTAGACGCCGACATCGTCATCTCTCAGCCGTTTTGGCCCGCGTACCTGACGGCCGAACGGATCGCGAAGGCGCCCAAGCTGAAGCTCGCGATCACGGCGGGGATCGGCTCCGATCACGTCGATCTCCAGGCTGCGATCGATCACGGCATCACCGTCACAGAGGTGACGTACTGCAACAGCATCAGCGTCGCCGAGCATGTGGTCATGATGATCCTGTCCCTGGTGCGGAACTACATCCCCTCCTACCAGTGGGTCATGAAGGACGGCTGGAACATCGCCGATTGCGT
>JBPCPX010000122.1:0-6735 GCA_050998695.1 Actinomycetota bacterium | reverse complement strand
CGATATGCCTCTTCTCTCTTCTCCCCCCCCTCCTCCGTCTCCTCGGTGTCGGTGTCGCCGTCCCCTCCCCCCCCCCCCCCCCCCGCCACATTTGGTGCACGGCGATTCCACGATCCGTCCCGCGCCTCCGCACCGCGGGCAGGGCCGGGACATCGAGAAGAACCCCTGGTTCTCCGCGACCTCGCCGCTCCCCCCACACTGCGGGCACGTAACCGGAGTGGTCCCCGGCTCGGCGCCCGAACCGTGGCACCGCGAGCAGACCGCCGGCCCGTCGATCCTGATCGGCACGGTCGTACCCGACATCGCCTCGTCGAACGAGATGGTCACCTCGGTCTCCAGGTCGGCCCCGCGGCGGCCGGCGGCGGCGGTCCGGCGGCCCCGGGTTCGACCGGCGCCACCGAAGAGCCCACCGAACAGATCGGAGAGGTCGTCGGCGTTCACCTGCTCGTACCGGACGCCACCGGGAGATCCCCCGGTACCTGTCGCGCCTCCCGGCCAGCCCGAGCCGCCACGGCCGAACCCGGGACCGAACCCGGATCCGCTCATCTCGCGGACCTGATCGTAGGCCTTCCGCTTCTCGGGATCGCCGAGGACGTCGTACGCCGCGGAGATCTCCTTGAAGCGGTCCTCTGCGTCCGCGGCGCCCTGCTTGGTGTCAGGGTGATGCTGCTGAGCGAGCTTGCGGTACGCCTTCTTGATCTCGGAGTCGCTCGCGTTCTTGGGCACGCCGAGAACGGCGTAATAGTCCTTCTCGAACCACTCCCTGCGAGGCTCTTCCGCCACCCGTCACTTCCTCTCGACCCGCACCCCGGCCGGCCGGAGGACCCGGCCCTTCAGCGTGTAGCCGGGGCGCAGCACGTCGGCCACCATGGGATCGCCCTCGCCCTCCCCCGTCTGCATCAGCGCCTCGTGCGTCTCCGGATCGAACGGCTTGCCCTGTGCCTCCATCCGCTCGAGCCCTTCTGCGCGCAGTGTGTCGAGGAGCTTCGCGTACACGAGCTCCACGCCGTGCAGGAACCGATCGAAGTCCGGCCGGTCCTGCGCGTGCATCAGCGCGAGGTCGAAATCGTCGAGCACCTCGAGGAGGCGGCGGAAGACCGGCTGTGCCGCCTGCTCGACCGCCGTGCTCTGTTCACGGAGCACCCGCTTCCGGTAGTTGTCGAACTCCGCCTGGAGCCGTTGCAGGTGCTCGCGGTACTGATCGGCCTCGGCTCTGGCGGCCTCGATGTCATCGCCGTCGGTCGCGGGATCGCTCTGCGGCCGACCCTCGTTCTCGTCGGTGACGGGGACGGCCGCCTCAGCGGCGGCCGCCTCCTCTCCTGCCCCGTGACGATGTTCTGCCTCGTGGCCGTCTTCCGTCACCTGGCATGCACCTCAGTGACCTGGAGATGAGGGAACGAAGCTTCGTCCGCGAGCCTCACGACGATCCGCCTTCGTCGACGATCTCGCCTTCCACCACGTCCTCGTCGCCGTCCGCATCCGCGTCCGCGTCCGGCGCCGAGGCCTCCGACGAGTCGCCGCTTGCGGCGGCGCCCTGCGCTTGCGCGGCCTGCTCGTGCAGCGCCTGGCTCACCTTCTGCCAGGCCTGCATGAGAGCCTCACTTGCGGACCGGAGGGTCTCCGTGTCCGCCGACTCCTCCTTCAAGGCCTGCTTGAGCTCGTCGTTCTTCGACGTCAGGTCGACCTTGTCGGCGTCGGGGATCTTGTCGCCGCTCTCCTTGAGGAACGTGTCGACCTGGTAGGTCAGCTGGTCCGCCTGATTCCGGGCCTCGGCCGCTTCCCTTCGCTTGTGGTCCTCCGCCGCGAACGCCTCCGCCTCCTTCATCATGCGGTCGATCTCGTCCTTGGAGAGCGCGGTGCCTCCCGTGATCGTCATCGCCTGCTCCTTGCCCGTCGCGAGGTCCTTCGCGCTCACGTTCACGATGCCGTTGGCATCGATGTCGAACGCGACCTCGATCTGGGGCATGCCACGGGGAGCCGGCGGGATCCCGGTCAGGTGGAACCGCCCGAGCGACTTCACGCCCGGCGACATCACGGTCTCCGCTTCTCCCTGGAGGACGTGGATCTCGACCGTCGTCTGGTTGTCGTCGGCGGTCGTGAAGATCTCCGACTTGCGCGTCGGGATCGTCATGTTCCGCTCGATCAGCTTCGTGAAGAGGCCGCCCTTGGTCTCGACGCCGAGCGAGAGCGGGGTCACGTCCAGCAAGAGGATGTCCTTGACGTCGCCCTTGAGGACGCCGGCCTGGATGGCCGCGCCCACCGCTACGACCTCGTCGGGGTTGACGCCCTTATGCGGATCCTTGCCGCCGGTCAGGTCCCTGACGAGATCCTGGATCATCGGCATCCGGGTGGACCCGCCGACGAGGATCACGTGGTCGATCGCGCTCGCGTCCTTGCCCCAGTCCTTGATCGCCTGCTCGAACGGGCCGCGGCAGCGGTCGACCAGGTCGGCCGTCATGCGCTCGAACTCGGTCCGTGTGAGCTTCTCCTCGAGGTGCAGCGGGCCGTCGGGGCCGGCGCTGATGAACGGGAGGTTGATCGTGGTCTCGGCGACCTGCGACAGCTCGATCTTCGCCTTCTCGGCGGCCTCCTTGAGGCGCTGCAACGCCATGCGGTCCTTCGACAGGTCGATCGAGTAGTTCCCCTTGAACCGCTCGACAAGCCAATCGATGACCCGCTCGTCCCAGTCGTCGCCTCCGAGCTGGGTGTCACCGTGGGTCGCCTTCACTTCCACGACGCCCTCGCCGATCTCGAGCAGGGACACGTCGAACGTCCCACCACCGAGGTCGAATACGAGGATCGTCTGCTCGGTCTGCTGCTTGTCCAACCCGTAGGCGAGCGCGGCTGCCGTCGGCTCGTTGATGATGCGGAGCACCTCGAGCCCGGCGATCTGTCCCGCCTCTTTGGTGGCCTGACGCTGGGCGTCATCGAAGTACGCGGGCACCGTGATCACGGCCTGCGTGACGGTGTCCCCGAGGAATGCCTCAGCGTCGCGCTTCAGCTTGTTGAGGATCTGGGCGGAGACCTCCTGAGGGGTCCACGCCTTCCCGTCGATGTCGACCGACCAGTCCTTGTCGCCCATGTGGCGCTTGACCGACCTGATCGTCCTGTCCGGGTTGGTGATGGACTGTCGCTTGGCGACCTCCCCCACCAAGATCTCGCCGGTCTTGGAGAACGCGACGACCGATGGCGTCGTCCGGGAACCCTCCGCATTCGGGATGACGACCGGTTCCCCCGCTTCCAATGCAGCGACCACGGAGTTCGTCGTACCGAGGTCAACACCTACCGCTCGTGCCATCGAAGCCCAGCCTCCTTCGTTCTCGATCCGCGTGGATCTTTTCAGTTCCCTCGTGCAGGTCTCCTGCACGCATGTGCTCAGGATACAAGTCTGAGTGCACCATTGGCAACTTTCCTTCTGCGCTCCTTGATGGGCATCGAAGATGGGCGGAAGAGAGCTCTGCCCGCAAGCGCCGGATCCCTCAGGGCCACTTATCGGGAACCGGTTCAAGGCAGAAGCCCTTTCTTCCGATAGATGGGCCTAGACACAAAGGACCGGACCGACCCTTGGGACCGGACCTACAACAGAAGGACTCCACCGAAGGGACGAGAGTGGCAACCTCGAGCTTGACGCTGCGTAACCGAAAGAGCGTCCATCCGGCCGTGGCACACACGGTCGACGCCCTGCTGTTGCAGGAGCGCAAGAGATGGGCGATCCACATCCACGACGGGCTCACCCAGTCCGTCACCAGCGCCGTGCTCGAGTTGCAGGGTCTCCAACATCGGATCAGAACGGAACCGGAAGACGTCCTCGCCACGCTGCACGAGGTCGAGGTCACCATCCGGAACGACCTCAGGCAGATCCGTCAGATCCTCTTCGAGCTCGACGGGGACACACCTCGTCGCGAGCCCCACCTCGCCAGCTTCGTCAACGAGCTGGTGGACCGCTGGCACCTGCCCGCACGGGTCTCGATCGAGGGCGAGGTGGATCGGATCCCGGATCAGATGCTCGAGACGGCGAACGCGATCGTGGCCGAGGCGTTGGCCAATGCGGCCAAGCACTCGGGCGCGCCCGAGGTATCGGTACGGATCAGGGCCGGACTCGAGGAGCTCCGGATCGAAGTCGAGGACCGAGGTAACGGCATCCTCGCCGCTGACGCCGACGGAGAGCCGCATTTCGGGCTCCGGCTGATGCGCGAACAGGCAGAACGGATCGGCGGCACCATCGAGATCGATTCCAACCCGGGAAGCGGCACCCGCGTGGTCGCCGTGCTCCCCGTCGGACGGCGAGGTGATGAAGGATGAACATCCTGATCGTGGACGACCACGCGCTCGTGCGTCGTGGCCTGCATCACGTGGTGAAGGAAGGGTTCCCGGACGCAGGGGTCACCGAGGCTGAAAGCGCCTCGGCCGCTCTCGAGCACGTCCACAACGGCGTCGAGATCGACCTCGCGTTGGTCGACGTGCGCATGCCGGATCTCGACGGGCTCGAGCTCCTCCGCGCCATCAAGATCGAGAAGCCCGACTTGCCGGTGATCATGCTGTCGACGTACGACAACGCGCCGTACGTGAAGCGTGCGCTGGCCGACGGGGCATCGGGCTATCTGCTCAAGGACGCGACGCCCGAGGACCTGGCGCAGGCGATCAACGTCGCGCTCTCCGGCAGCGGCAACGTGCTCTCACCCAGGGTGATCCAGAACCTGTTCGAGGAGCACGAAGCCTCAGGCCGCGACCACGGCGCCAACGGACGGCGTGGCGAGTACAACCTGACGCAGCGCGAGCACGACATCCTGGAGCTCCTCGCCGAGGGCCGCGCCAACCGCGAGATCGCACAGCACCTGTATCTGTCGGAGAAGACCGTCAAGGCGCACCTCGCCGCTACCTTCCGGAAGCTCGGCGTCACCAACCGGACGCAGGCAGCGATGATGGCCGTCCAGATGGGTGTGGGCCCGGTCCCGGGAGCCTTGGTCCACGAGTAGGGCCGTCGGCCTCAGCTCTCGAAGTCTCGGAAGAAGCGACTCGCCGTGGGGCCGCGCTGGCCCTGGTACTTGCTGCCGGTACCTCCGTAGGGGGTATCGGCCGGCGTCGTGAGGCGGAAGAACGAGATCTGGCCGATCTTCATCCCCGGATAGAGCGTGATCGGCAGGTTCGCCACGTTCGAGAGTTCGAGGGTGAGGTACCCGTTCCAGCCCGGGTCGACGTAGCCGGCCGTCGAGTGGATCAGGAGCCCCAAGCGGCCGAGTGAGGACTTGCCCTCGAGCCGGGCCACCAGGTCGTCCGGAAGGGCGACGCGCTCGAGCGTCGAGCCCAGCACGAACTCCCCCGGGTGGAGGATGAACGCCTCGTCCGGCTTCGTCTCGACCAGCTCCGTGAGATCCGGCTGCTCCTGCTTGACGTCGATGTAGGGGTACCGGGAGTTCGCGAACACCCGGAACTCGGAGTCGACGTGCAGGTCGACCGACGACGGTTGGACGCATGCGGGATCGAAGGGATCGATCACGATGCGGCCGGCGTCGATCTCCTCCTTGATCGTGCGGTCGGACAGGATCATCGCGCGGATGCTACTAGGCACCCGAAACGGGGGCGTGGGAGACCGCGATCCATCGCTCGAGCGTCGCAGCGGCGTTCCCCTGGTCGATCGACGCCGACGCGAGTCCGAGGCCTTCGGCGATGTCGGAAGCGGCCCCGGCGACCTCCAGCGCGGCGCCGGCGTTCAGCAGGACGACGTCTCGTTTGGGTCCCGGCTCCCCGGCGAGCACCGCGCGGGCGATGCGCGCCGCCTCGGCGGGTTCGCCGCCCCGCAGGTCGTCCGGAGTCGCGCGCGCGATCCCGTGGACGGTGGCATCGAGGCGGCTCTCTCGGACCTCCCCGTCTCGTACGTCCAGCACCGTCGAAGGGCTCGTGGTGGTGAGCTCGTCGAGGCCGTCCTCCCCGCGGAACAGCTTGGCGCGGGTCCCGCGCCGCGCGAGCACCTCGGCCATCAGCGGCAGCATGCGCTCGTCGGACACCCCGACGACCTGTGCGGCGGGGCGAGCCGGATTCGTGAGCGGTCCCAGGAAGTTGAACGAGGTCGGCACGCGAAGCTCGCCACGGACCGGCGCCGCGTGGCCGAACGCCGGATGGAAGACGGGGGCGAACATGAAGCCGATGCCGGCCTCCACGAGGCATCGCTCGACGCCGGCGGCATCCAGATCGATCTTCACCCCGAGGGCTTCGAGGAGATCGGCCGAGCCGCAATGGCTGGAGGCGGCCCTGTTGCCGTGCTTGGCGACCGGGACGCCGGCCCCCGCCACGACGATGGCCGAGAGCGTCGAGATGTTGAACGTGCCGCTCCGGTCGCCGCCGGTCCCGCACGTGTCCAGCACGGGCCCCGGCGTCGAGACGGGATGGGCGAACTCGAGCACCGTGCGGGCGAGACCGTCGAGCTCGTCGACGGTCTCGCCTTTGGTTCGAAGCGCCATGAGGAATCCGCCCACCTGCCCGGGCGTCACGTCCCCGGACATGATCGCTCGCATCGCCGCGGCGGCCTCCTCGGCCGACAACGCCTCGTGCGACACGAGGCGCTGCAACGTGCGTGGCCAGAGGTCGGGGTCGGGCTCGCCCATGAGGGCCGCACGCTAGCAGCTGCGCTTGGCTGGGCCTGGAGGGCTGTCTACACTGTGGCACAAAGCAACCCCCCAGAGGGGGCAAGCAAGAGGGGCGCGCAAGGAAAAAAAAAAAACTCCCCAACCTACAAAG
>JBPCPX010000077.1:0-16260 GCA_050998695.1 Actinomycetota bacterium | reverse complement strand
CTCGATCCCGGTCCGATCCCGGATCCACTCGTCGCTGGTCTCGACCTTGTCCTCGAACCACGTGTTCGGAACCAGCCGAGGTGGGAGGGAGGACCCGACGCCTGAGATGGTGGCGCTCCTGGTCACGGGCGGAGCATAGCGGCTGTCAGGAATCGTCGGGCACGATCCGCTTCATCAGCTTGGTGAGAACGTCGCCCGGACCGGCCTCGAGGAACGAGGTCGCTCCCGCATCCGTGAGCGCTCGCACCGACGATGCCCACTTGACCGGCGAGACCACGTGTCGCTTCAAGAGCGAACGCAGCTCCTCCGGGTCGGACACCAGCGCGCCGGCGACGTTCTCGGCGATCGGGAACCGCGGCGCCGAGAACGTGATCCCCTCGATCCGTTCGTCGATCGCGACGCGGGCCGGCTCCATCAGCGGCGAGTGGAACGCGCCCGCGACGGGCAATCGGATCGCACGGACCTTCCGTTCCTTCGCGAGCTCCTCGGCCCGCTCGATCGCGGATACCGAACCGGAGATCACGGACTGCGCGGAGGAGTTCTCGTTCGCGACGACGAGCACGTCGTCGTCGCGCACTTCGTCGCACAGCGCGGCGGCGTCCTCGGCGCCCACGCCGAGGAGCGCCGTCATCGTGCCCGGTCGCTCCTCGCCGGCCCGTTGCATCGCGGCACCGCGCACGACCACGAGGTCGAGCGCGTCGCCGAGCGGCACGACGTCCGCCGCGACCAGCGCGGCGAACTCACCGAGCGAATGCCCGGCGACGCCGACGAACGAGGCTCCTTCTGCCTCCAGCACCCGGAAGGCGGCCACGTCGCACGCGAGGAGCGCCGGCTGGACGAACTCTGTCGTAGCGAGCGCCGACGGGTCGTGACAGCCGGCGACCACGTCCCGGCCCATCGAGGTCGACGCCTCGTCGAGGATCGCCTTCCCGGCGGGGTGCCCGGTCCAGGGATCGGCCATCTCCGGGTACTGCGACCCCTGGCCCGGGAACAGGACCGCGACGGCCGGCAGGTGCACCACGGGCGGCGAGCCTATCCGTTCGCGTGCCCCGGCGGTTCGTGTGCCTCCGGCGTGGGCGTGCTCGGCGGTTTGCGCGGTCCAGGGCCTCCGGCGTACGCTCCTCCGGCAGCCGATCGACTCGTGCGAACGGCCAGCCGCGGCTCACCCCCGCGCCCCGGGCTGAGCGCGGGTCCGCGAACGGAAGGGGAGCCATGACATCGACCGTCCAGGAGTTGCGCGGCCGGACCAGTGGCCAGGTGATCACCCAGGACGACCCTGGCTACGACGAGGCGCGCGCCGTCTACAACGCGATGATCGACAAACGTCCGTCCGTCGTGGTCCGTGCCACGGAGGCCGCCGACGTGGTCGCGGCCGTGAACCACGCTCGGGAGAACGGGCTCGAACTGGCGGTTCGCGGAGGGGGACACAGCGTTCCGGGTTTCGGTACCGTGGACGACGGAGTCGTGATCGACCTCTCGGGGATGCGGGCGGTCACTGTGGACCCAGCTTCCGAGAGGGCTCGTGCGCAGGGCGGTGCCACGTGGGGCGACTTCAACGACGCGACCAACGCGCATGGCCTCGCGACGACCGGCGGCATCATCTCCACCACCGGTGTCGGTGGACTGACGTTGGGTGGTGGCATCGGCTATCTCTCCCGGGGGCGTGGCCTGTCGTGCGACAACCTCCTGTCCGCGGAGGTCGTGACGGCTGATGGCCGGACGCTGACGGCGAGTGAGCAGGAAAACGAGGATCTCTTCTGGGCGTTGCGCGGCGGCGGCGGGAACTTCGGCGTGGCGACGTCGCTCGAGTTCCGTCTCCATCCCGTCGCTGACATCTACGGCGGTCCGATGTTCTTCGAGGTCGACGACGCGGCCGATGTCCTCCGCTGGTACCGCGAGTTCATCGTCGATGCTCCCGAAGACTTCGGCGGATTCCCCGCGTGGCAGATCGCTCCGCCATTGCCGTTCATCCCCGAAGAGAGGCACGGCGACACGTTCCTCGCGTTCGTGGGGTGCTGGGCCGGACCGATCGACCAGGGCGAGCAGATGCTGAGGCCCTTGCACGACGTCGCACCGGTCGTCGCCGAACACGTGGGTCCGATGCCGTACCCGGCGCTCAACAGCGCGTTCGACGGTCTCGTGCCTCCGGGGCTGCAGCACTACTGGAAGGCCAACTTCGTCAAGGAGCTGACCGACGACGCGATCGAGGCGCACATGAAGCACGGACCGCAGGTGCCCGCCGTGAACTCGACGGTGCACATCTATCCGATCAACGGAGCGTGTCACCGGGTGGCGCCAGACTCGACGGCATTCGCCTACCGGGACGCGACGTTCGCAACGGTGATCGCCGGCATGTGGCCGGATCCTTCCGTCAACGACGCCAACACGGCATGGGTGCGCGACTACTACGAGGCGACCGCCCCACTCTCCGAGGCAGGCGGTTACGTCAACTTCATGGCGGGCGACGACCAGTCCAGGATCAGAGATAACTACAAGGGGAACTACGACCGGCTGGTCGAGGTCAAGCGCACGTTCGACCCCGAGAACCTGTTCCACGTCAACCAGAACATCGCGCCCTGACGTCTCGGCCGGACCAGCCTCTCACCTTCCGAGTTGCCAGCGCCGAGCGAACCCTGTTCAATCAGGGCGAACCGCATGGCCGAGAGGGTTCAGAGATCTTCTTCCCCCACGCCCCGACCACAGGGGGCGGAGGGGGTACTAGGGTTCCTTGGTCGCGACATGGCTGTCGACCTCGGGACGGCGAACACGCTGGTGTACGTGCGTGGTCGCGGAGTCGTCCTGAACGAGCCGTCCGTCGTTGCGATCAACACCCTTACCGGAGCCATCCTTGCCGTGGGAGCCGAGGCGAAGCGGATGATCGGCCGCACCCCCTCGCACATCCAGGCCGTTCGGCCCCTGAAGGACGGTGTCATCGCCGACTTCGACGTGACGGAGAAGATGCTCCGGTACTTCATCCAGCGGGTGCACAAGCGCCGTCTCCTCGCCAAGCCACGCGTCGTCGTCTGCGTCCCCTCCGGTATCACGGGGGTCGAGCAGCGCGCGGTCGAGGAAGCGACGATCGCCGCCGGCGCACGTCGCGCGTACATCATCGAGGAGCCGATGGCGGCGGCGATAGGCGCCGGCCTCCCGATCCACGAGCCGACGGGGAACATGGTCGTGGACATCGGTGGAGGCACGACCGAGGTCGCGGTGATCTCGTTGGGTGGCGTCGTGACGTCGACGTCGATCCGCATCGGCGGCGACGAGCTCGACGAAGCGATCATCCAGCACGTGAAGAAGGAGTACTCGCTCTTGCTCGGTGAACGGACGTCGGAGGCGATCAAGCTCGCGATCGCGTCCGTCTACCCGATGCCCGAGGAGCTCGTCGCCGAGATCAAAGGCCGGGACCTCGTGTCCGGCCTGCCCAAGACCATCACGATCGCCGCCGAGGAGATCCGCCGGGCGATCGAAGAGCCGGTGAACGCCATCATCGACGCCATCAAGACCACCCTCGACCGCACCCCTCCCGAGCTCGCGGCCGACATCATGGATCGCGGGATGGTGCTCACGGGCGGCGGCGCCTTGCTGCGCGGCCTGGACAAGCGCCTCCGCCACGAGACAGGGATGCCCGTCCATATCGCCGATACACCGCTCCAGGCGGTCGTGCTCGGCTCGGGCAAGTGCCTCGAGGAGTTCGAGATCCTGCAGCGGGTCCTGGTGACGTCGACCAATCGGCGGTAGTCCGCCGTCGTGGCTATCCGGCAACGCACCCGCTCCGCCCGCCTCCTCCTCGTCACCCTCGTCGCGGCATCGCTTGCGATCATCACCGTCGACTACCGAGGCGGCGAACAAGGACCGCTCGACGCGGCCGGGCGAGTGGTCAGCAGCGCCATCGCCCCCCTGCAACAGGCGGTCTCGAACGTCGTGCAGCCGGTCAGCAACTTCTTCAGCAGCCTGGCGGAGCTTCCGTCCCTCTCGCGTCGCAACGGTGAGCTCCAAGTGCAGGTGGACGACCTGAGGACCGTCCAGCAGCTGAACCAGGCGCTCACCCGCCGGATCGAGACCCTCGAGCAACTCCTGGGCCTGCAGACGATCACGTCCCATACGATCGCGGCGCGGGTGATCGGCAGCGGGGTCTCGAACTTCGAATGGGACATCACGATCGATCGCGGCTCCGAAGACGGTATCGAGGTCGACATGCCGGTCGTCACGGGAGCCTCGGACGGACCCCGCCTCGTCGGTCGCGTGATCCGCGTCACCCCGATCTCCTCGGTCGTGCAGCTCGTCATCGATCGAGACTTCGCCGTCGCGGGCCGGCTGTCGACCTCGCAGGAAGCCGGACTCGTGCTCGGTCGCGGCGAAGAGGACCTCCGCATGGGCCACCTGAGGCCGGGGATCGAGGTCGGTGAGACCGAGCCCGAGTCGGTCTTCACCGTGGGCTACGAGGTGAACGGACAGCCGGGGCTGTATCCCGCGGGCATCCTCATCGGCACGGTCTCCCGCGCGTTCAGCGAGCCCGACGCCGTCGAGTCGTTCGTCACGATCCGCCCCGCCGTCGACTTCTCGACCCTCCAGTACGTGCTGGTGATCGCACCGGACCCCGACCCGCAGGGAGGGTCCCCGTGAGGAGGACCGTGGTCATCGTCGCCGTCACCGTGACCGCGCTGCTGCTGCAGACCACGGTGTTCCCGGAGCTCACGCTGCTGGGCGTGAAGCCCGAGTTGCTCTACCTCGTCACGGTCGTGTTCGCCGCGCTCCAGGGACCCGCCGAAGGTGCGGTCGTCGGGTTCGTCGGCGGTCTCGCACAGGACTTCATGCTCAACATGCCGAAGGGGATCACGGCGCTCACGCTCACCATCCTCGGTTACACCGTCGGACTGGCTCGCCAGTACATCGCCTCCCCCTCGCCCCTGTTGCCCGCGATCCTGGTCGGCCTCGGCACGGCCGGTGGCGTCGCCTTCCATCAGGCGGTGGCCTTCCTCCTCGGAGAGGAGGAAGGCCCCTTCAGCTACGTGGCGAAGGTCGTCCTGCTCACGGCCGTTTACGGAGCCGTCCTCACCCCGATCTTCTTCCCGGTGCTCCGCCGGGCCGCGACCGCGACCCACGCCGGAAGGGTGGTGCGCTTCTAGATGGAGCGGTCGGGGTCGAGGCTGAAGATCCTCGCGTTCGTCGTGGCGTTCATGTTCGTGGCGCTCTCGACGCGCCTGTGGTTCCTCCAGGTCCTCGCGGGGCCACAGCACGATCGCGACGCGCGCGACAACTCGCTCCGGACGGTCGCGACCGACGCCCTTCGTGGCGACATCCTCGACCGAGACGGGAGGCGCCTCGTCCACAACCGGATCAGCCTCGAGGTCCGCATCAAGCGCGACGAGCTCGGGGACGAGGCGGAGGCGACCCTCGCCCACCTGTCGGAGATCCTCGGCGTCCCTGCACAGGAGCTCGGCGAGGAGCTCGATACGAAGCTCTACTACAGCTACCAGCCCGTTCCCGTCGCCGAGTTCGTCCCGGAGCAGGTCTACTTCAAGGTGCGCGAGGAGCCGGAGAAGTTCCAGGGGGTCGAGGTCGTCGAGCAGAGCGTCCGCAGCTATCCGCAGGGGGCGCTGGCGGCGCACCTGGTCGGATGGGTCGGTCAGATCAACGCCCAGGAGATCGACGACCCGCTCTTCGCCGGCTACGGCCCCTCGGACCTGGTCGGGAAGGCCGGCATCGAGGCCACGTACGAGCGCTGGCTTCGAGGGGAGCCGGGCGAGGAGCGGTTCCTCGTCAACTCCGACGGAGAGGTCCTCCGCGAGTTCGACCCCAGGCCGGCGGAGCCGGGTCACGACCTTCGGCTCTCGCTCGACCTCAACGTCCAGCGGATCGTCGAGGACGAGCTCGTCACCGGCCTCCAACGCGCGCGGACCGTCTTCGATGCGAGCACCGGGCGGAACCTGGCGGCGAACGCGGGGGCCGTGGTCGTGCTCGATCCGAACACGGGGGGGATCGTGGCGATGGCGTCGTGGCCCACCTTCCGCCCGTCCTGGTTCGTGAAGGGGCTCTCTCCGGAGCAGGATCACTACCTCAACGCGAGCAAGGCCGCGCCCTCGCTCAGCCGGGCGACGCAGATCACGTACGCACCGGGGTCGGCGTTCAAGCCCTTCGTCGCGCTGGCGGCCTTGAAGGAGGGGCGCGCGACCATGGGCGGGTACTACGACTGTCCCGCCGAATACGTTCACCCTGGGGACGAGTCGGGCACGATCTTCCACAACTGGGATGGGGTCGGAGCCGGGTCCCTCTCGATCGCCCAGGGGCTCAAGGTCTCGTGCGACACGCAGTACTACAAGTGGGGGAGCGACTTCTACTTCCTGGATGCGCAGACGAACAGGCAGGAGCTCCAGCGGCGCGTGAAGCAATGGGGGTTCGGGCAGCCGAGCGACGTCGATCTGCCGGCAGAGGCCGCCGGTACCGTGCCGGATCGGAAGTACGTGACGGAGCATCGCGCCCGCTACCCGGACGGATGGATCCCGGGCATCGACATCCTGCTCGCGATCGGTTCGGGGGAGATGAAGGCGACGCCGCTACAGGTGGCCCAGGCGTACGCGGCGCTCGCGAGCGGCAAGCTCTGCCGGCCACACCTGGTCTCTCGGATCGAGGACGGCGCGGGACGTGTGGCCAAGAAGATCGGAGGCCGATGCCGCCGCGTCCCCTACACCGAAGCGGAGCTCAACTACATCCGCGAAGCTCTTAGGAGCGTCACCACGGGCGGCACCGCGTCCTCGGTCTTCGCTTCGTGTTCGCTCGACGTCGCCGGGAAGACCGGGACCGCGGAGCGGCCGCCCTTCCAGGACACGTCGTGGTTCGCGGGTATCGTGCCGGCGGAGCGACCCGAGTACGTGGTCGTGGCCACCGTGGAGCAGGGAGGCTTCGGGGCCGAGACCGCGGCGCCGATCGTTCGCAACATCATGTCCAGGATCTATCGCGCCCCCTGTGAGGGGCCGGCTCTGGGAGAGGCCGAGGACTGATGGATCTCGTCGCGGGGCGTGTGTACGCGGACGAGCGCCGGCCGATCCGCCACATCGACGGCTTCCTCTTGCTCGTGACGGCCATCCTGCTGCTGCTCGGCTTCTTCCTCATCTACTCCGCGACGAACCAGACCCTCGATCAGGACCGGCTGGATCCGTTCCTGCGCGTCAACAAGCAGATGGTCACGGCCGCGATGGGGGTCGTCCTCATCCTCGTGATGGCCACGTTCGACTACCGGTTCCTGAAGGTCTACGCAGGGTTCATCTACGCGGGGGTCGTGGTGACGCTGCTGTTGGTGCG
The DNA here is from genome assembly GCA_050998695.1 of Actinomycetota bacterium. Taxonomy (GTDB): domain Bacteria; phylum Actinomycetota; class UBA4738; order UBA4738; family HRBIN12; genus JAJNBA01. The sequence continues at coordinate 8,958 of JBPCPX010000077.1, read as the reverse complement.
CGTTCCCTTCCTCGGGTCGTCGGCGGCCGGCGCCCAGCGCTGGTTCGAGGTGGGCGGATTCCAGATCACGCCATCGGAGTTCGCGAAGCTCGGGTTGATCGTGATGCTGGCGGCGAGTCTCTCGGAGATGAGGAACTCGCTCCCCACCATCCAGGACGTGATCCGCCTCTGTGGGGTCGTGCTCCTGCCGTTGCTGCTGGTGTTCACCCAGCCCGACATCGGCACCTCGATCGTCATCGTCGCGATCGCCGCCGGGATGTTCCTGGTCGCAGGTGTGAGCGGCCGGCATCTCGCCGCACTCGTCGTGATCTGCCTGGTGCTCATCGCAGCCGCGTTCCAGCTCGGGGTGATCAAGGAGTACCAGTTGGATCGAATCCGGGCGTTCATCGATCGTGAGAACACGCCCGCCGACGTTCGCTACAACCTGGACCAAGCGGAGATCGCGGTCGGGAGCGGAGGCCTGTTCGGACAGGGCTATCTCCATGGGCGGCAGACGACCCTCGACTACGTGCCCGAGCAACACACCGACTTCATCTTCACCGTGGCCGGAGAGGAGTTCGGGTTCGTCGGCGCGGTGTTCGTGCTCACGCTGTTCGCCTTGCTGCTGTGGAGATCGATCCGGATCGCGTTCCTGTCCAAGGATCCTTTCGGGACCTACCTGGCCACCGGTGTCGCGATCATGTTCGCGGTGCAGATGTTCGTGAACATCGGCATGGTGATAGGCATCATGCCGATCACGGGGATCCCTCTGCCATTCCTGTCCTACGGAGGCAGCTCCATGCTGGCGAGCTGCATCGGAGTGGGGATCCTGCTCAACGTGCACATGCGCCGCTTCAAGTAGGGGCGTCGCCTGGGATCTGTCGCAGCCCACCGCCCCGTTCAGGGAACGGCGGCGGCGAAGGGGCTCATCGAGACCCGCCAGAGGAACACCGAGCCTTGGGGACCGGTGTGTTCGAGCGTGACGTCCCCATCCATCGCCCGCGCGGACATCCGGGCGACCGTGAGCCCGAGCCCGACTCCCTGGTGCGTCCGGGTGTGGAGCTCCTCGGCCTGCTCGAGCGGCTCGAAGATCCGCTCCAGCGCGTCCTCCGTGACGCCGGGCCCCTGGTCGATGACCCGGACCTCGATCCCCGCCTGTGACTCGTCGATGCGCACGATCACCTGCCCGATCTCCTCCGAGAACTCGAGCCCGTTCTCCACGAGCTCCTCGAGGATGCGCAGGGCGGCGACCCGGTTCAAGGTGGCGAGCATCGGCCGGCCGGGGGCCTCGATCTTCACGCGGGGAGAGAGCCTCGCGATCTCCTCCGCGACGTCGATCACATCCGTGTACTCGGTGAGCCCCGCCTCGACGACCCCTTCGAGCCGGGCGACCAGACGTGCGAGTCCCTGCGCGCGCATCACGAGGGCCCCTAGCATCTCGTCCCGCTGGTCGAGCGTCCCGGTCCCCTTCGACAGGGTTTGGGCCATGCCGAGGATCACCGTCACGGGCGTGCGCAGCTCGTGGCCCAGGCGGCTCACCAGCTCGTGACGCCGGGCGGCGCGTTCCAGCAGCGCCTCCTGTGCCAGCTCGAGCTGGCGGGCACGGCGGCGCTCCCGCTCGAGCGCCTCCGTGAGCTCCCCGATCACGCGTGGGGTCACCTCGGAGGAGATCACGCCGCCGCCGGCCGCCGCCTGGCGGATCGCGTGGAAGATCTCGTCGCTGTCGGAGTCCTTCAACACGTAGCACGAGGCGCCCGCGACCAACATCTCCCGGACGGCGTCGTGGTCGTCAACCCCGGTCAGGGCAACGATGCCGATCTCCGGGAACGCCGATTTCAGCCGACGCGTCGCCTCGATCCCGTTCATCTCCGGCATGCGCACGTCCATCAGGACCACGTCGGGCTCGGTTTCCTCCACGAGGCTCATCGCGTCGATCCCGCTGGAAGCGGTGCCCACCACGAGGAGCTCCTCGGTTCCCAGGAGCGAGGTAAGGGTCTCCCTGAAACCGGGATTGTCGTCGACGACGGCAACTCGGATCTGGGGACGGGAAGCCGGAGCCACGGGGAGGGTGTTGAGCGCCATCACCTGAAGTGTCGGCATGTTGGGCTCCCCCTCGGTATCCCACGCCTGCCGGGTTCCCTCGGGGGGACGGGGGACCCTCTTTTCTAGCTAAGAAGGACTAGCTCATAACGAAGCTGCGCCTGGAACGGGGGAGGCCGATGGGCACTCGCAGCACGGATCCCGTGGTTCCGAGGCCCGCTACCCCCTCCTGACCCGAAGGACTGTTATCCTTGCTGCGCAGACGTGCCCCACCCGGGCCGGCAGCCGACCCGCGCCGCCCGAGATGGGGGAAGAAGCGAGTTGAGGTGGCGCGCGACGCCGCCGGCGGCCTACTAAGAGGACCGCCAGGCAGGCGGCGCGGCCCCGGACGGGAACGAACGGTTGTACGAGCAGGTCTTCAGCCCCGCACGCGGCAGGTGCCGCTGCGCGGCCGACGGAACATCCATCGCGCAAGACCGCGCTCCCGCAGCCGACGGTGCTGGATCCGGACCGCCCCCTCGCTCCGAGCGAAGGGAGTAACAGATGGATCGAGAGACCGAAGCCGCTGCGCCACAGGCGCCGGCAACGAACGGCCTCCCCCCGATCTTTCAACGGCCGACCTACCCCTCGGGTGAACCGGCGACCCGCGCCCCAGAACGCGCACCGGAAGAGCCGCGGGAGCGGATGCCGGAGGAGCAAGCGCCCAGAAGAAGGGCCCCCGTTCGGGAGAGAGCGCCGGACAGAGAGACAGCGCCGGACAGGGAGAGAGCGCCGGACAGGGAGAGGACGTCCACCAGACAGAAGGCCGACGCCCCCTCAAGACCGAGGGATGACGGGGCCGAGGACGGGACAGAGCAGCGGACGCAGTCCGAAGACGGCGAGCCCACCGGCTCGCCGTCGACCCGCAGACGCAGCCGCGGCGGGCGTGGCCGGGGAGGCCGCGGCCGAGGCGGCGGATCCGGGTCCGGTTCGTCCGGCGGTGGCGCGGCCGAGTCGGCCGTCGATGCCCCGGAGCGCACCAGCCGCACCCGCGCCTCCGAACCGGACGACGACGACAACGACGGAGGACGGGACGGGATCGACGCCGAACAGCGGCGCCGCCAGGGCGGACGTGGGAGAGGCAGCCGGAGCGGCGTCTCCACCAGAGAGCCTGCGCAGACCCCCGCCGGTCAACGCGACGACGCCCAGCCGGACACCACCAGCGCGCCGTCGGCTGCGTCATCGGTGGAGGACGGCGCCGAGACAGGGACGTCGAAGAGGCGAGGTCGCCGCGGCGGCCGGGGTCGCAAGAAGTCCGGAGACGCAACCGGGACCGAGGCACCCGCGCAGCCCGAGCGCTCGCGCGGCCCCAAGACCCTCGAAGAGCAGGTGGCCTCGGGTGGGCCGACCCGCGGTCTCCGATCGCGGACGCTCCGAGGCCGGGGTGGCCGGCGTCAGCGAGAACCACAGATCACGCCGCCTCGGATCACCGACAAGTTGATGGTCATCACCGAGCACGGTGACCGGGACCAGATCGCCGTGCTCGAAGAGAACATGCTCGTGCAGCACTACGTCACGCGTCGCGGTGCGCATTCGATGGTGGGCAACGTCTACCTGGGTCGGATCCAGAACGTCCTGCCGGGGATGGAGGCCGCGTTCGTCGACATCGGCCGGGGCCGCAACGGTGTGCTCTACGCGGGCGAGGTGAACTATTCGCCCGAGGACCTGGACGGAGGGCGGCCGCCGCGGATCGAGCAGGTGCTGAAGTCCGGCCAGGCCGTGATGGTGCAGGTCACGAAGGACCCGATGGGCGGAAAGGGCGCCCGGCTGACGGCGCAGGTCTCGCTGCCGGGTCGCTTCCTCGTCCTCGCGCCCGACCAGGACGTGTCCGGGATCTCGCGACGGCTGTCGGATGAGGCCCGCAAGCGCCTGAAGGCGATCCTGAACAAGGTGAAGCCCAAGGCCCACGGGGTGATCGTCCGGACGGCGGCCGAGGGTGCTTCCGAGGAGGAGATCACCCAGGACCTCGAGCGGCTCGTCGCGCTCTGGGAGCAGATCCAGAAGTCGGCGAAGCGCGCCAAGGCGCCCGCGGAGCTCTACGAGGAGCCGGAGCTCACCGTCCGCGTGGTCCGCGACCTGTTCACCGACGAGGAGTTCCGCGGTCTCGTGACCGACTCCGACCGGGTCTACGACAAGGTGATGGAGTACGTGCGCGACGTGGCGCCCGATCTCGAGTCCAAGGTCACGCTCCATCGAGGTCCCCTGTCCGCCTTCGAGGAACACCGGATCGTCGAGCAGATCCACAAGGCGCTCGACCGGAAGGTGTGGCTCCCCTCCGGCGGCTACCTGATCATCGAGCAGACCGAAGCGATGACGATCGTCGACGTGAACACCGGGAAGGCCGTCGGGAAGACCAACCTCGAGGAGACGGTGCTGAACACGAACCTGGAAGGCGCCCGTGAGGTCGCGCGCCAGCTCCGTCTGCGAGACATCGGCGGCATCATCGTGATCGACTTCATCGACCTACTGCTGGAACAGAACAAGCGGAAGGTCGAGGACACGATGCGGGAGGCTCTCGCGATCGACAAGACGAGGTCTCAGGTCTTCGAGATCGGTCCTCTGGGGATCATGCAGATCACGCGGAAGCGCGTGTCCGGCGGGCTGGTCGACTCGTTCTCCGAGACGTGTCCCCACTGCGAGGGACGCGGCATCATCGTGAGCTATGACGCGAGCTAGCGAACCGACCACGCGAGACGAGAGGAACCGACCATGTACGCGGTGATCAAGACGGGCGGCAAGCAGCACAAGGTGCAGGCCGGCGACGTGATCGAGGTGGAGAAGCTGGTCGCCGAGGGCGAGACGGTGGAGTTCCATCCGCTGCTCGTCGTCGACGACGGCAAGACCCTTGTCGGAGCCGAGGCGGCCAAGGCGGTCGTGACCGCGAAACCCCTGGGAGAGAAGAAGGGCGAGAAGGTCAAGGTCTTCAAGTACCGGCCCAAGTCCGGGTACTCGAGGAAGGCCGGCCATCGCCAGCTCGTGACGATGCTCGAGATCACCGATGTGAAGATCCCGGCCCGCCGCGCGAGCTCCCAGAAGAAGGACGAACAGAAGGACGATGCCGCTCCCGCAGCGGCGTCGGACTAGCTGGTAGCCTCGACCGACCATGGCACACAAGAAGGGCGGCGGCTCGACCCGGAACGGCCGGGACTCGACCTCGAAGCGACTCGGGGTCAAGGCGTTCGGCGGTGAGACCGTCTCCGCCGGCTCGATCATCGTGCGCCAGCGCGGGACCCGGATCCACCCGGGCGAAGGCGTCGGCAAGGGCGGCGACGACACCCTGTTCGCGCTCCGCGCCGGGACGATCGAGTTCCATGAGTCGCGAGGCCGCAAGTACGCGTCGATCCTCGTCGAGGGTTAGCTCGCCCGCTTCGCTCGCTCCGTCACCTCTTCGGCCCACGCTTGGACCACGGTCTTGCTCGTGGCGCTCGTCGATCGCAGGTATCCGAGGTTCATGCGCGCGACCTGACGTTTCGAGGGCGTGGCGCGCGTGAACGGTCCGAGTGGTCCTCGAGGATCGATCGTCGGGGACCGGGGGAGCGGGTCCAGTGGTGGGGGCTGGGAGAAGTAGAAGGCGGTCTTGCGGTCCTGGCCGTCGCTCCGCCAGTCGAGTATCAGGACCGGCGACCCCTTGATCCTCTTCGCGCGGCGGATCGCGCCGTAGTCGAACCGCACGTCCACCCCCGTCTTGCGTTCGAGGAACTCCAGGCCGCGTTCTCCGAGGCTGAGCGTTCCTGGGACCTCGGCCGGCCGCACTCGGGCACCGAGGTGCACCATCCAGACGTCCACCGGCTCGATCACGCACCAATCTTGGCCCGTCGCCGCCCAGTCGACCACATGGAGCGACCACCTAGGCTGTTCGACATGACGTTCGTGGACGAGGTCGACGTGGAGGTGCGCGCCGGTCGCGGCGGCGACGGCTCCGCCGCGATGGGCAGCGAGCCCTTCAAGCCGAAGGGAGGCCCGGACGGTGGGGACGGCGGCCGAGGCGGCGATGTCGTCTTCCGCGCGTCGCGCAACGTCCACGACCTGGCGTGGTTCGCCGACCATCCACATCTCCGGGCCGACCCGGGGAAGGCGGGCGCGCGCAGCCGCCGGGACGGGGCGAAGGGGAACGACCTCGTGGTCACGGTCCCGGACGGCACCGTGGTCTTCGACGACCGTGGGCTCCTCGCCGACCTCGTCGGGGAGGGGTCGGAGGCCGTCGTCGCCCGAGGGGGGCGCGGCGGGCGCGGCAACGTCCGGTTCGCAGGTCCGAAGAACCGCATGCCCAAGACGGCCGAGGCGGGAGAGGAAGGTGAGGATCGACGGCTGCAGATGGAGCTCCGCACGGTCGCCGACGTGGGTCTGGTGGGCTTGCCCAACGCGGGGAAGTCCACGCTCCTTTCCCGGCTGACGGCGGCGACCCCGAAGATCGCCGATTACCCCTTCACGACGCTCACGCCCAATCTGGGTGTCGCGGAGGCGGGCGGGGAGCGGTTCGTGGTGGCCGACATCCCCGGACTGGTCGAAGGCGCGCATCGCGGGAAGGGACTCGGCCATCGCTTCCTTCGCCACATCACGCGGTGCCGAGCCCTCGTCCTCGTGGTGGACCTGTCGTCAGCCGATCCGGTCGCCGATCTGGACACCCTTCGCGAGGAGCTCCGGGCGTACGACCCCGATCTCGCCGACCGGCGGTCGCTCGTCGTCGGGACCAAGACGGACCTCGTGGAAGATCCGCAGGCGGCGGCCGATGCGATCCGGTCGCTGCCGGTGTCGGCCGTGACGGGCGAAGGGCTCGATCTCCTCACCGCGCAGCTGGAGACGCTCTCCCGTCAGGTGGCCGCCGAGCAACCTCCCCGGGCCCCCTACGTCGTGCTCCGCCCGGGCCGGCCGCGGTTCACCATCGCGCGCGAGGACGGCGGCTGGCGGGTGAGCGGCCGCAACGTCGAGCGGTGGGTGCGGGAGGCGGACCTCGACGACGAAGGCGAGCTCACACGCCTGCAACGACAGCTGATCAAGGAAGGCGTCGAGCGCCAGCTGATGAAGGCGGGCGCCCGCCGCGGGGACGAGATCCGCATCTCCGATCGCGCCTTCGAGTTCCTCCCGGGAGACGAGATCCCCGCGGACCGGCAGGAAGCCTGAGGGAGCGAGAGGGGGATGGACGTCGCAGGGTTGCTCGCAGAGGAGGAGCGACGATGGCTCGAGCTCACCGAGGTCTTCGGCGACGTCCCGCCCGAGCACTTCGACGAGCCCTCCGTCACCCACGAAGGATGGTCGCCGAAGGACGTCATGTATCACGTCGCCGCCTGGGCTGAGGAGGCCTCCACCGTCCTGGGGCGGATCGCCGCAGGCACGCATCGGGAGAGCGACCCCGACACTCAGGCTCTCAACGAGAAGTGGTTCGAGGAGGGGCGAGGGCTCGAGGAGGACATCGTTCGGATCCGCTTCGCGAAAGGGCGTGTGGCGATGCGCCAGGCGTTCTCCCGGCTCGCCGATGTGGACGCGAACGCATGGGAGTGGTTCGAGGAATCGGGCCCCCTCCACTACGAGGAGCATCTGCCCGATCTGCGGGCCTTCCTGGAGCGGAGCACCGACCGGCCGTAGGATTCGGTTGTGGGACGACGCCTGGGGGTGATGGGCGGGACGTTCGATCCGATCCATTACGGCCACCTCGTGACGGCAGAGGAAGCGCTCGAGCAGTTCGAGCTCGAGGGCGTGCTCTTCGTTCCGACCGGCCGGCCGTGGATGAAGGAGCACGAGGTCGTCTCCCCCTCCGAGGACCGCTACCTCATGACCGTGATCGCGACGGCGAGCAACCCTCTGTTCTCGGTGTCGCGGATCGAGGTGGACCGCGACGGTCCGACCTACACGGTGGAGACCCTCCGCTCGCTGAAAGCGGAGCTCGACGCCGATCTGTTCTTCGTCACAGGAGCCGACGCGATCCTCGAGATGATCCAGTGGAAGCAGGCGGGCGAGTTGTTCGAGCTCGCCCGTTTCATCGCCGCGACGCGGCCCGGCTACGACATGTCCGGGTTCGAGCTGCCGGGTGGCGCCCCGGACGCGGCCAAGGATGCGATCACGGTGATGAACATCCCCGCGCTGGCGATCTCCTCGACCGACATCCGAGCTCGAGTGAAAGCCGGCGGCCCGATCCGGTATCTGGTGCCGGAGGGCGTCAAGAGCTACATCGAGAAGGCGGGGCTGTACCGGTGACGGCGGCGACGAGGGTGTCGCGGAGCGCGGCGGTGCGGCGTCGCCGAGCCGCGGCGGTGGTCGCGGGCGTCGCGCTCGTGGTCGCCGGTGCGGACGTCGTGTCGCGGCTCGGCGACGCCGCAGGCGGTGGTCCCACGAAGCCGAACGACGATGTGCGCTCGTCCGCGCCGTCGGAGCTCCTCGTCCTGCAGGTGGTCGGCACGGACGATCCCCTGCTGGCGGTGATCGGTGCTGCCGACGGAGGGAGGCGGCCCTCGTTCTTCAGCGTGCCGTTCGATCTCACGCTCACGGTGCCCGGTCAGGGAGAGGCGAGGGCGGCGGAGGTCGCCGATCTGGACGCCGACACGGTTCGCGTCGCGGTCTCCAACACGTTCGGGGCGTGGGCCGAGCACGTGGCCGTCGTGGATCTCGATGGGCTCGCCGCCATGGTCGATCGGGGCAAGGGGATCCGCGTGCAGGTTCCCGGGTTCTACGTCACCGAGGCAGGGAACCTGGGGCCGGGAGCCGCTCGCCTGAACGGCGAGCAGGTCGTGGCGCTGCTCGACCTGCGCGAGGAGGGAGGCGAGGCCCGCTGGGCCTCGGTCCTGCAAGCGCTCCTGCGAGAGCGGGTCCGGCTCGGCGAGGGCGACCTCGCCGAAACGGACGGCATCGGGGGCGTGGAGGGCAGCGGGAGGGGGGGACCGAGGGCGCCCAGCCCACCCTTTCCTC
>JBPCPX010000055.1:0-8863 GCA_050998695.1 Actinomycetota bacterium | reverse complement strand
GATGCGCACCCTTCCGTACCTCCCCCCCGGGATCCCCGTCGTTTCCGGGAACGAAGGAATAGCACGGAGTGGCCACGCCGGGGAAGGGGTCGTCGGTCGAGTCGAGGCAAACCCCCAGGTGGCCGATAGGAAATGACCCGAAGTATCTACTCTTCGTGCTGTAGGAAGAGCCGTCCAGCTCCCGTTGAGAGCCGCTTCCGGGCCGCGTCCCACCGGATACGGACGATCGCACGCGTTTCTCCGTTCCGCTCCGCGGCGCTCGTCACCTCTCCGACGGTGACCCCGTCGGCGAGCACGGGTGCGCCAGGAAGGATCGCCGTCCCTGAGCGAACGGGCACGAGGACCCGGGGCGGGTGGCCGAGGTTGCGCACCTTCGCGACCGACTCCTGACCCAAGAAGCACCCCTTCGTGAAGTCGATCGTGTCCTCGAGCCCGGCTTCCGCGGGCAGGGCGTTCGGCCCGAAGTCCGCTCCCATACGTGTGACCCCCCGGTGGATCCGCCAGATCTCGATGTCCGCAGGCGTGACCTCGACGAGATCTCGCTCCGTCAGGCGCTGGCGGATCGCTCGGACCGGCTGGCCGGAGGACACGACGATGTCGTGCCCGTTGCCGAGGACCGACGGTACCAGGACGATGCCGGCGTCGCCGTCCTGGGGGGCCCAGGCGCCGAACAGGACCGCGACGATCGATGATCGCTCGGTCCGGTTCTCGAGCTCGACGTCGGAGGAGAGCACGTACGGAGCGAGGATCGCGTCGACCCCCTCGGGCTGCTCGCCCGCCTGGAGGAGGAGGAAGGTGTTGTCGTCGATCCTCGCGACGTGGAAGTCGGCGCGGATCCGCCCGGTCGGGGTCAGCAGGAGAGAGCGTCGGTTCTGTCCGGCCGCAAGCCCTTCCACGTCCGCCGTGACGAGATCGTGGAGCCAGGCGCCCGCGTCGGCGCCCCGCACCGCGATCATCCGCCAGCCGGACAGCACCGCGAAGGCGCTCCCGTTCTCGATCGCATCCAGTTGCGGCGGACCCGTGCGATCGCCTCCTCGTCAGCACGCCATGGTCTCGAAGGGTGCCTGGTCTCGAGGGCGCGTGTGCCGAAGCACACCTGTGCTCGACCCTCTGAGAGGATATCGGTCCGGTGGAGATACCCAGGACCCTCGTCGTGACGAACGACTTCCCGCCCAGGGTCGGTGGCATCCAGCGGACGCTCGATTCGATCTGCCGGTCGCTCCCGGCGGCGAAGCTCTCCGTGATCGCCCCCTCGTCGGAAGGCTCGGAGTCCTTCGACGCGAGCGTTGGCTACGAGGTCGTCAGGGAGCGAAGCCGGTTCGTGTGGCCGACGCCCTCGTTCGCCGACCGGGTGGAGGCCGAGGTCGCTCGGACGGGCGCCGAGGTGGTGCTGTTCGGCGACGCGTTCCCGCTGGCGCTGCTCGGTCCTCGCCTCGCCTCCCGCGGAACACCTTCGGTGGTGCTGGTGCATGGGTTCGACTACTGGCTCTCCACCGTCCCCGTCGCCCACAGCGTGATGAAGCGGATGACATCCCGGGCCTCGCGCGTGGCCGGCTGCAGCGAGTTCATCTCACGACGGGTCCGCACGGCGGTGCCTCGCCAGATACCCGTCTCGGTGCTGCATCCGGGAGCCGATGTGGAACGTTTCCGACCGGACCTGCCGACCGCGGACATCCGGGAGCGCCACGGACTCGGCGACCGTCCGCTGATCGTCTGTGTGAGCCGGCTGGTGCCCCGCAAGGGCCAAGACGTATTGATCAGGGCGATGCGTGCGGTCCAGCGCCGGGTCCCGGAGGCCGCGCTGCTGATCGTCGGCTCGGGTCCGTACGAAGCGAAGCTGCGGAGCCTCGCCGAGCGGGCGCCGACCAGATCCGTATCGTTCGCCGGAGAGGTGACCGAGGGGGACCTTCCCCGGTACTACGCGGTTGGCGAGGTCTTCGCGATGCCGTGTCGCACGCGCCTGGCCGGCCTGGAGGTGGAAGGGTGGGGCAACGTCTTCATCGAAGCAGCCGCTTGCGGGCGACCCGTCGTCGTCGGCGACTCCGGCGGTTCGCGCGAGGCGCTGGTGCACGGGGAGACGGGCCTCCTCGTCGACGGCTCAGAGGTGGAGGGCGTGGCCGACGCGCTCGCGACCCTGTTGGAAGATCCGCCCTACGCGAGGCGGCTCGGCAAGAACGGCAGGGCTCGGGTCGAGCGGGAACACACGTGGCCTCGGGTCGCCGAGCGCCTGGCGGGCTGGCTCCGGGAGGCCACAGCCGACTGACGGGCTTCCACGGTCCGGACGAGGGCCGACGGTACGCTGCTCGAGTGGATGACCTCCGATGCCCCAACTGCGGGGCCCTCGTGAGCGCCGACGCCGAATGGTGCGGCCAATGCTTCACGTCCCTCCGGCCAGCCCCCGATCCGGAACCCGCCTCGGTCCTCTCGCGACCGGCGCCGGGCGCGCCTCGTGAGGGTGGGGCGGTGGCCTCCTGGCCGTGCCCCACCTGTGGCTCGCAGAACCCGCTCGAGCTCGATGCATGCAGCGTCTGTGGGACGTCCTTCGCCGCGCTCCTCCGGCAGGATGAGCCGGGGCCGACGGTCTCCCCGCGAGATGCGTTCCTGTGGTCCCTCACGTTCCCGGGCGTCGGCCATGCGAAGGCCGGCCGCGGCGCCGACGGGATCGCCCGGGGCACCCTGTTCGTGCTCACCTTCGGCCTCGCGCTCGTGATCGTGCTGTCGGGTGTCTCGAGCGCACCGATCTTCGGGGTCGTCGCCCTGCTCCTCGTGTCGGCGCTCACGATCTATGTCGGGTCGGCAGCCGAGGCGTACCGGCTCGCGGACGGAGGGTCGCCGTTCGTGTCGGCGCGAACCCTGCTGTGGGCCACGGTCGCGCTGATCATGGTCTCCGTGTCCCTCCTCGCGATGTCCGTGGTCACGGTGAACAGCCGCTGAGACCTGGTCACCGCTAGGATTCCTGAGCCGATGGAACATGCGGAAGGCTCGATCGTCATCGATGCGCCGCTCGAGGACGTCATGGAGGTCCTCGAGGACTACGAGGCGTATCCGCAGTGGGCCGAGGTCCGGACCGCGCAGATCCTCCAGCGAGTGGAGGGGGGCCGGGCAACCGAGGTTGCCTACGAGGTCGACGTCCCGGTGCTCGGCAAGGCCACGTACACGCTGACGTACCGCTACGCGCCCGGGGACACCGGCCTCTCGTGGGTCACCAAGGAAGCTCGGGGGGCGATCCGTGACATCCGCGGCGAGTACCTCCTGAACGAGGTCTCCGACTCCGGAACGAAGGTGACGTACCGCTTGGCGGTGGAGATCGGCGTCCTCGTCCCGGGGTTCGTTCGAACCGAAGGCGCGAAACGCGTCATCGAGAACGCCCTGGAGCGTCTGAAGCGCCGCGTCGAGATGGGCTAGTCAGAGGCGCGGCGGGGCTCACGTAAGCTGGCCGGATGCGGGTCCTCCTGTTCACCGGCAAGGGCGGGGTCGGGAAGACGACCGTCGCCGCCGCCACGGCCGTGCGCTCGGCCGCCGCGGGACAGCGGACGCTGGTGATGTCGACCGACCCCGCCCATTCGCTGGGCGACTCCTTCGAGCTGCAGATCGGATCCGACCCCACGCAGATCTCCGACCTGCTCTGGGCGCAACAGATCGACGCCCAGGAACGGCTCGAGGACAACTGGCGCGTGATCCAGGACTACATGATCCAGCTCATGAACTGGGCCGGGACCGAGACGATCCAGGCCGAGGAGCTGACCGTGCTCCCGGGACTGGACGAGATCTTCGCCCTGATCGACGTCAAGACCCACGTCGAGAGCGGCGACTACGACGTGCTGATCGTGGACTGCGCGCCCACAGCGGAGACGTTGCGGCTGCTGTCGCTGCCCGACGTGATGCAGTGGTACATCGAACGCATCTTCCCCGTGGAGCGTCGGATCGTGAAGACGGTCCGGCCGATCGTGTCGCGCGTGACCACGCTCCCGATCGCCGGCGATCGCGTGTTCGACGCGATCGAGCAGCTCCACCGGAACCTCGACGCGGTGAAGAAGATCCTGACGGACGAGACGACGTCTTCCGTCCGTCTCGTGGTCAACCTGGAGAAGATGGTGATCGCCGAAGCCAGGCGTACCTACACCTACCTCGGGCTCTTCGGGTACCGCGTGGATGCGGTGGTCGTGAACAGGGTGCTGCCGCCGGACGTGACCGACCCGTACTTCGGCAAGTGGAAGGACATCCAGGCGGAGCACCTCGTGACCGTGCACGAGTCGTTCGACCCGGTGCCGATCCTGTCCGCCCGCCTGTTCGATCGGGAGATGGTGGGGGTTTCCCTCCTCGAGGAGATGGGGGATGAGGTCTACGGCGCGCTCGATGCGGGCGACATCCTCTACCGCGACGAGCCGATCCGCGTACGGAAGCGCGGGACGGGATACGTGATGACGATGCGCCTCCCCTTCGCCTCACGCGACGACATGGACATCCACCGGCGCGGCGAGGAGCTCTTCGTCCGCGTCGGTGCCTACAAGCGGAATCTGATCCTGCCGCAATCGCTGAAGCGGATGACCGTCCGCGAGGCGAATTTCGCCGGCGATCATCTGGAGATCCTGTTCGGGCGGGAACCCCGCCCGGCGGAAAGGAGCTGACATGGCCGAGACCGCGAAGCGCAGCCGAACGCGGGAGGCCGCGCCGCCCGACGCGGAGCCCCATGAGGAGGGCGGCCAGGTCTGCACCGTGGGGTTCTGCCCGATCTGCCTGGCCGTCACCGCCGTCCAACCCCTGAAACCGGAGGCGGTCGAGCACCTGCTGAACGCGGGGAGAGAGTTCCTCCTCGCGATGACCGCGGTCATGGGGGCGAGGGCCGACGAGACCGGCGGGAAGGAGAAGGGGCCGACGCTCACGCGGATCGACATCGAGTGAGCGACCGGCAGGCGGTCGGGATCGACATCGGAGGCACGAAGATCGCCGCGTTGCGGATCTCTGCGGAGGGTGAGATCCACGCCGGCACGGTGATCCCGACGCCCGCGACCGACCGATCGGCGGCGCTGCCCGCGATCGAAGCGGTGGCCGCCGAGGTCATGAACGACGACGTGGTGGCGATCGGCATCGGCATGGCGGGTCTGATCGACGTGCGCTCCGGGGTTCTCCTGTCGACCCCGAACCTCGTCTGGCGGCACCTGTCGCTCGGCGAAGGACTGGTCGCGAAGTACGGGCTTCCCACGACCGTGCACAACGACGCCACGTCCGCCGCGTGGGCGGAGAGTCGTCTGGGGGCTTCCCGGGGACGCGCCGATTCCCTGTTCGTCGGCGTCGGCACCGGGATCGGCGGCGGGATCGTCTCCGGCGGACGTCTCATCCGGGGCGCCCACGGCCTCGCGGGAGAGATCGGCCACACCATCGTCGAGCCCGGCGGCACACTGTGCGGGTGCGGCAACCAGGGATGCTGGGAGCAGGTGGCGAGCGGGTTGGCGATCGCGCGAGCGGGCAGGCGAGCCGTCACCGACGAGCCGGGCTCCTCGATCACCCGGCTCGCCGGCGGCGATCCCGGACGCGCCACGGGCGAGCTCGTGACCGAAGCTGCCCGAGGCGGCGACGACGTCGCCGTGGCGATCCTCGCCACCGTGGCTCGGCGCCTCGGGGAAGGTGTTGCCTCGCTCGTGAACGTGCTGGATCCCGAGATCGTCGTGATCGGAGGAGGGGTCGGCGAGGCGGGTGAGGTCCTGTTCAGTCCTCTCCGCGAAGCGTTCCTGGCGTCGGTCGAGGGTGCGGACGTCCGGCCCGAGGTCCCGATCGTGCCGGCCGAGCTCGGGAACGATGCCGGCGCGATCGGCGCCGCGCTCCTGGCGCTCGACGCGGCGCCGGCATGAACCTCGGGCTCAGCCTTCCGATGTTCACGGCGGACGTGGGGCGGCCGCTCGCGGCGGCGGGCCAAGCGGCCGCCGCGGGGTACGAAAGCGTGTTCCCCCCCGATTACCCTTTTCCGCCGGGGACACCCGGCCGGCCGGCGCTGGAACCGTTCGCCGTCCTCGCGGCCGTCGCGGCGATGCAGCCCAACCTCCGCGTGGGAACCCTCGTGACGAGGGTTTCGCTCCGTCCCGCAGGGCTCCTGGCGAAGCAGGGCGCGGCCCTGGATCAGATGAACGGCGGGCGCGCGATCCTCGGCCTGGGCGCGGGGGACTCGCTCTCCAAGCCGGAGCATGAGGCGTTCGGGATCCCGTTCGCGTCCACTGTGGAGCGGGTGGCGACCCTCGAGGAGACCGTCGTCGCGCTGCGTGCGCTCTTCGGCGGCCAGACATGGCCCGGCGGTGCGCACGTGCCCCCGATCGCCGGACCCCTGCTTCCTCCTGGAGACCCGGAGCTCTGGGTCGGAGGACGTTCGGAGCAGGTGATCGCGGTGGCTGCGCGGTCCGCGGACGGATGGAACGGGTGGGCGATGGACGCGCAGGGATTCGAAGAAGCCGCCGGCAAGCTCCGCCGGCTCGCCGGCGACCGCCAGGTCGCGCCCACCTGGGGCGGGATCGCCCTCGTCGGGTCCGACCGGGGCGACCTGGAACGACTCCGGGAGGAGCGCCGGGCGAGGGGCCTGTCCATGGACGTGTGGCAAGGAGATGCCGGTGACCTCCGTTCTTTCGCCGATCGACTCGGCGACGCCGGCTGCGCCTGGTTCATCGTGCAAACGGTGGGCGGCGAGGATCGCATCGAGGTCGTGGCGGAGGCCCTCCGTCGATGAAGAGCAGCGAGCTGAAACGCGCCAAGCGCCGGGCCCGCCGGGCGGTCCTCGAGGACCGGGATGCCGTGCCCGCCGACGTACGAGAGGCGAGGGGCGAGCGCGCAGTGGAGCGCTTCCTCGAGCTCCCCGAGGTCCAACGGGCGATGACCATCATGCTGTTCTCGCACTTCGGGTCCGAGGTGCCGACCCACTCCCTGATCCGGCGACTCCACGAACGCGGCGTCGGGGTCGCGCTGCCGAGGATCGAGGGAGCGCACCTCGTGCCCGTTTCCTACGCTCCCGGCGATCCCACGAGCACCACCTCGTTCGGCGCACAGGAGCCCGTGGACGGGACCCCGCTCGACCCGGCGTCGATCGACGTCGTCGCCGTCCCCGGCGTGGCGTTCGATCGGGGCGGCCGCAGGGTCGGCTACGGCGGGGGCTACTACGACCGGTTCCTCCGGGACCTGCCGGCGTTCACGGTCGCCCTCGCGTTCGGCCTCCAGGTGGTGGAGGAGCCTCTGCCCGCCGGCCGGTTCGATCTGCCGGTGCAGGCGGTCGTGACCGAGGAGGAGACGATCCGCGTCGCGACTTGAACAGCCGTTCAACCTCGTGATAAGGAGGGGCCATGAGCGAACACACGAACGGCAGCGAGAGCAGCGAGAGCAGACAGACCGCGTTCCACGCGATCATGTCGAAGACGGCCGCCGGGTTCATGGAAGAGGCCGGTTGGTGGTGGGTGACCGGGTTCGGCGACCCCGCGACGGAATATCGAGCGGTCCGGGAGGGGGTCGGCGTTTGGGACGTCTCCCCGCTCAACAAATGGGACTTCCGAGGGAAGGGCGCGCTCGAGGCGGCGCAGCGCGTTCACTCGAACGACGTCCTCGGGATGCAGACGGGGCAGGTCCGGTACGGAGCTTTCCTGGATGAGGACGGCTTGCTGGTTGACGACGGAACGGTGTTCAAGCACACGAACGATCATCTCTGGGTGGCCACGAACGGGCTCGACCACGAGGCGTACTTCGCGGAAGCGTCGAAGGGGCTCGACGTCACGATCGAGTACATCGCGCCGGAGCTGCCCCACCTGCAGGTACAGGGCCCGAGATCGCGCGAGACGCTCCAGCCTCTGACGGACGCGGACCTGTCGTCACTGCGCTACTTCCACTTCATCCCGGAAGAGGTCCAGGTGGGTGGCGTCCCGGTGTGGCTCTCGCGCACCGGCTTCTCCGGCGAGCTCGGGTACGAGCTGTTCACCCGACCCGAGCATGCGGAGGATCTCTGGACGGTGATCGAGGGGACCGGCGCGGTCCCCTACGGGGTCGACGTCGTCGAGCCTTTGCGGATCGAGGCCGGGATGGTCGTGACCGACTACGACTACGAGGCGCACCAGCGGACCCCGTACGACCTGGGGATGGATCGTGTGGTGGCGCTCGATGCGGAAGGCACGTTCATGGGCAAGGAGGCGTTGCGGAAGGTCGCCGCCTCGCCGCCGAACCGGTTCAAGACCCTTCGCCTGGAGGGTGAGGAGCTGCCCGAGTACGGCGCCGCGGTGTCGTCGAAAGACGGCCAGGAGGTCGGCGTTCTGACTTCACCCGCGACGAGTCCCGCGCACGGACCGATCGGCCTCGCGATCCTCCGCTCCGACGTGGCGGCCGACGGGACGAAGGTCGACGTCGCCCTCGGCGAGGGCACGATGGGTGCGACCGTCGACGTGCTCGCGGTTCACGATCCCGAGAAGCGGCGCCCCCGAAGCTGAGCGCGACCGGTCACGTAGGCTCGGCCGGGTGAGCGCGATCGTCGGCGTGGTGCCCAATTTCAGCGAAGGACGGCGCCGCGACGTGATCGACGAGATCGTGGCCGCACTGGACGTGGAGGGCGCGCGGGTGGTCTTCGCAGAGGCCGACCCCGATCACCACCGTCTGGACACCACCGTGCTGGGGGACGCCGACGCCGTGCGCCGCTCGGCGATCGCCGGGGCGACGGCCGCCGTGCAGCGGATCGACATGTTCGAGCACCGCGGCAGCCATCCTCGGATGGGCGCCGCGGACGTGATCCCCTTCATGCCGGTCCGGGAGGTCGGCATGGAGGCATGCGTGGAGCTCGCGCGTGAGCTCGCGCACAAGGTGGCGGACACATTTGATTTTCCCATCCCCCTGTACGGCTAGGCTGCCC
>JBPCPX010000020.1:0-29664 GCA_050998695.1 Actinomycetota bacterium | reverse complement strand
AGACGATGTAGGAGTGGCCGGTGACCCACCCGCAGTCGGCCGCGCACCAGAAGACATCGTCATCGTGGATGTCGAAGATCATGCGGTGCGTCGCCGCAACCTGCGTGAGGTACCCGCCCGTCGAGTGAGCGATGCCCTTGGGCTTGCCGGTCGTGCCGCTCGTGTACAGGAGGTACAGGATGTCCTCCGCGTCCATGTCCTCGGGTCGACACTCGGTCGGCTGCTCCGCCACCAGGTCGTGGTACCAGACATCTCTGCCTTCGGTGAAGGCGTGGTCGTTCCCGCAACGCCGCAGGGTGATGACGTGCTCGATGCTGGGGCAGTCCTTCACCGCCTCGTCCGCGTTGTCCTTCAGCGGGACCACCTGGCCCCGGCGCCACGCACCGTCCGCGGTGATCAGCACCTTCGCCTCCGCATCGTTGATGCGGTCACGGAGCGAGTCGGCGCTGAAACCACCGAACACGACCGAATGGGGGGCGCCGATCCGGGCGCACGCGAGCATCGCGATCGGAAGCTCGGGCACCATCCCGAGATAGATGTTCACTCGATCGCCCTTCTGCACCCCGAGCGACCGGAGTCCGTTGGCGAGCCGGGAGACCTCCTCGAGCAGCTCCCGGTAGGTGATCGTCCGGGTGTCCCCCGGCTCCCCCTCCCAGTGGTAGGCGACTTTGTTGCCACCATCGGCGTCGACGTGGCGATCCAGGCAGTTCACGGAGGCGTTCAGGGTCCCTCCCACGAACCACTTCACGAAGGGGGGCGTCCACTCCATGACGGTGTCCCACCGACGACTCCAGTCGAGCCGTTCCGCCTGCTCGGCCCAGAACGCCTCGGGATCCCCGGCGGCGCGCTCGTAGATGCTCGGATCCGATACGACGGCCTGTTCGACGAAGCTCGGGGGCGGTGGGAAGACCCTCTTCTCCTCCAGGAGCGCGTCGATGTGCTGTTGGGGCTCGCTCACGCCGGGGTCTCCTCCCGCTCCTCACCGCCCCTCTCTGGGGGGCTCCGAGCACAATCGTACGGGAGGGCCCGTGTGACGCGCGAGCCCGGGGGTGCTT
This sequence comes from Actinomycetota bacterium, assembly GCA_050998695.1. Classification (GTDB taxonomy): domain Bacteria; phylum Actinomycetota; class UBA4738; order UBA4738; family HRBIN12; genus JAJNBA01. The sequence goes on along the minus strand of JBPCPX010000020.1, from coordinate 28,609 downwards.
GCATACGTGAGAGGACAGAGCCACCATCGTGCTCGGAGCCGCCCATCGAGGCGGCTCCGGAGCACGATGGGGGGAAGGGAGGACAAGTGGCTCAGTACGAGGCGTATTGCGTGAAGTGCAAAGCGAAGCGTCAGTTCGAGGGGACGGTCGTCACCCTCAAGAACGGGCGGAACGCCGCATCGGGAACGTGTCCCGTGTGCGGCACCAAGGTCATGCGGATCCTGGGCAAGGCAGACGTAGCAGCGTCCTAGGGACGCGACAGCAGCTGCTCGGGGCTGAACAGCACGCGTCCCGGCGTCATCCGACGGTGGCGGGCCGAGAGGTCCGCCACCGTCGTCTCGGCGAACACGAGCTGCACGGCCCGGGCCACGTCCGCCCAGAACCCTTGCAGCCCACAGCGTGAGTCCTGGAAGCAGTTGTGGTCCGAGGGCTCCAGGCAGAACATCGGGAAGATCTGACCTTCGATCGCGTCGGCGATCTCGGCAACGGTGATCTCCTCAGGCGCACGTGCGAGCCTGCACCCGCCACCCCCGCCGCGGAAGCTCTCCACCAGGCCGGCCTTCGAGAGCGCTCCGAGCTGCTGCTCCAGGAATCGGACCGGGATCTGCTGGCGTGTGGCGATCTCCCTCGCGGGGACCAGCACGCCCGCGTGCGTGCCGTCCGCCAACTCGATCATGGCGCGCATGGCGTACTCGAGCTTCTGAGAGACCTTCAGCATGGCGCCGTCCTTTCGCCACCGAGCGTAGGAGGGGCGCCCACCTCCGTCAACGGCTCATCCGAGCCCCGATCACCACATTCCGGGTATGCAGCCGGGGATGCCCGCGATCCGATGATTCACTCGATGTAGGTTGACCGGGCTACCCCCGGAAGGAGGACAGGAAGGATGGGTCGGGTGCTGGTCGTCGACGACGAGCCTGACGTCCTGCTCCTGTGCAGGCTGAACCTTCAGCAGCGCGGACACGACCTACTCGAGGCGTCCACCGGAAGCGTCGCCCTGGAGCTCGCGCGAGAGCGGCGGCCCGATGTGATCGTGCTCGACCTGATGATGCCGGGGATGACCGGCTACGAGGTCCTCGAGTCCCTCAAAGGAGACGAGCAGACCTCGGACATCCCGGTCCTGGTGCTCACGGCGAAATCCCTCCGAGCCGATCGGGAGCGCTCCCACATCCTTGGCGCCTCGGGGTTCCTCACGAAGCCGTTCCTGCCGAGCGAGCTCTGTGAGCTGGTCGAATCGCTGGTATCGAAGGCCGGTCGAAGTTGACGCCCGGTCAGGGCGCGCCGGCCTGATCCTCGCCGAGGACCACGACCACGTCCGCCGACTCCGCGACGGCGCCTTCGAGGCTCGCCGGCATCGGCTTCACCGGCACGCCGCCGAGGTAGGTCTCCGAGAGCAGCTGGGCGTCCGCGCGGTTCTGCGCCCTGTTGTCATCCCGGCGGAAGTAGACGATCGAGTCGAGCACCGGCTTGTCCGGCGCGTCCGCGGGCTCTCCGGCCCTGAGGTACCCCTCTTCCTCGAGCAGGATCTGGAAGTCGCCCGCGTACCCGGCCTGGGACGTCCCGTTCAGCACCTGGACCAGCACTCCCTCCTGGTTCGGGACGAGGGATGGCTGCGGGGATCGGGAGGGTGACGGACTCTCGGAGGGAGACGGGGACGGCGAGTCGCCAGGGGGAGCGGCCGCGCTCTCGCCGTCCGCGAAACCGTTGGCCAGGAGGGCGACACCTCCGATCACGAGGGCGATCACGATGGCGAGGCGAGCGACACCCGGGTTCACGGGCCCATCCTACCGTCGGATCCGCTCTCGGTCGTCAGACGCGGAGACCGAGTCCCGAGGCCGTCCGGGCGCGCCGCCTCACCTCTCGCACCCGACGCAGGCGGCGAACGAGCATGGGATCGTACACCAGAGCCTCCGGACGATCGATGATCCTGTGGAGGACCTGGTGGTACCGCGACGGGGAGAAGCCGAACCGCTCACGGATCGCACGCTCCTTCGTGACGGAGAGCTTCCAGGCCTCGCGTTCGAAGTCCAAGATCTCCCTCGATCGGCGATCCAGATCCGAGGGCGGACGCATCTCGCGCCGTTTGTCTCCCATGCGGCGAGGGTAGCTTCCGTGAAGCCTCGTTCAAGCACTGCCTCGGTTCTCCCGACACCTAGAGTGATGGGGGGATGGGGAGGTTCAGGAAGGCCTTGGTCCATGGCAAGAGGCGAAGACGTCGAAGAACGTGCCGCGCCTGCGGCTGATCTCCGCTTCGTGGCACAACTCAACATGCTGCACAACATGGCCGCCGCATTGGCGGGCATGAACGACGTGTCGGAGATCGGCGCGGCGATAACCGAAGAGCTCCGAACGATCCTCGCCTACCACAATTGCCGGGTCTACGTGATGCAGGACGACGGCTCGACACTGCTGCCCGTCGCGTTCCGCGGAGAGATCTTCTACGAGTACGAGCACGAGACGTTGGAAGAGCTCATCACGCACGTCGGCGAAGGCATCACCGGATGGGTGGCGGAGCATCGGACCTCCGTCCTGACCCCCGATGCGAGACTCGTCCCCTTCGCTGTCCAGATCGCCGACACCGAAGACATCCTGGAATCGATGCTGGCCGTTCCGATGACGGTCGGCGAAGAGGTCCAAGGCGTCATCGTCTTGTCGAGCCTCGGCTACGGCGCGTTCGACGAAGAGGACCGACGTCTCCTCGAGGTGCTGGCTTCGCACGCCGCCACCGCGATCTCGAATGCCAAGCTGCTGCAGGCCGAGCGGGAGGCCGCGGAGACAGCCTCGGCGCTCCTCGGACTTTCGAAGCGACTCACCCAGCTCGGGTCGGTGGGCGACATCCTGCAGGGAGCGATCGAGACCGTGTCGTCCCTGATCGACGCCGCAGCGGTCGTGTTCCACGTCCGCGACGAGCACACCGGCGATTTCCGGCTGGCGCGACTCCTCACGGTGGAACCGGACTCGATCCGCCCGTGGCAGGAGATCGGGGACGTCCCGGAGTCGGTCGTGGCGTCGATCGTGTTCGACAACGACGATCCATTGGTCATCGCGCGGGATTCCCCACTGAGCAAGGGCCAGGACTATGTCGTGTCGAAGGAACCCCGGGAGGTGCTGGTCGCACCGGTGACGTGGGAACCCGACGGCTCGGGAACGATCGCCGTCATCGGTCGGGAGGGTGATGGCAACTTCGGCGATCGCGAGCTCCGGCTGATCCGTGGAGTCGCCGACCTCACGTCGCTCGCGTTGGGCAATGCCAGGCGCATGTCCGAGCTCGAACGGTTCCACGAGCTGGTCGCTGGCCTGGACGCGGCGTTCTGGGAGGCATCCCTTCCCGGGGTGGTGTTCACGTTCGTCGCCGGCGCCACCGATGACCTGCTCGGCGGCGATATCGAGTCATGGGCCCACGGAACTCGGACGTGGGGTTCGCATATCGACGAACGAGACCGCGAGGAGGCGATGGAGGGACTGCAGCGAGCGATCGATAGCGGCGTGGGTGAGGCCCTCGAGTACCGGGTCCTCAGCGACGACGGGTCACCCCGCTGGATCCGCGATCTGATCCACGTGATCCGCGGCCGCGGCGGCGGGGCCACGATCATCCGAGGCCTGATGGTCGACATCACCGAACGGAAGCGAGCCGAGCGTGCGCTGCGTGCGAGCGAGCGGAAGTACTCGGACGCCTTCAAGCGCGAACGAGAAGCAGCGCAACGTCTCCGGATGCTCGATGAGATGAAGAACACGTTCCTGGAGGCCGTCTCCCACGATCTCCGCACGCCCCTCACGTCGATCCTTGGCTCGGCACTCACGCTCGAGCGAACGAAGCTCGACCTCCCCGGGGATGCGGCGCTCGACATGGTGAGTCGGATCGCGGCGAACGCCAGGAAGCTCGAGCGGCTGCTCTCCGACCTGCTCGACCTCGACCGACTCCAGCGCGGGATCGTCTCGCCGAAGCGGCGCGCGACCGACCTGGAGGACTTCGTCCATCGAGCCGTTGATGAGATGGAGACGCACGGCCGGACGATCGAGCTGGACGTCCAACCGGGGAGCGCACAGATCGACCCGGCGAAGACGGAGCGGATCCTCGAGAACCTCCTGTCCAACAGCCTTCGACACACCCCGAAAGAGGCCAAGATCTGGGTGCGTGCCCGACCGCAAGACGACGGTGTGTTGTTCATCGTAGAAGACGACGGTCCGGGCGTGCCCCCCGAGCTTCGCGAGGCGATCTTCGAACCGTTCCGGCAGGCGCCTGGATCGTCATCCGGCCATGCGCCCGGGGTCGGCATCGGGCTGTCTCTCGTCCGTCGGTTCGCGGAGCTGCACGGTGGCAACGCCTGGGCCGAGGAACGCGAAGGCGGAGGGGCCTCGTTCCACGTCTTCCTGCCCGGTTCGTAGCACGCTCTCGCCAACCGCTCTGAACCCCCCTACCATCGAACGATGAAGCGGAGCGGCCACTTGATGACGACCGATGAAGAGCCGCGCAACAGACGGGCGTTCCGCCGATTCTTCGTCCTACTTGTCGTCTTCATCGGGCTGGTGGCGGGCATCGTGGCCACGGTGGCGGTCGCAACCCTGCGCGTTCGGGACGACCTGGAAGAAGGCCGAGGAGCGCTCGAGGGAGCGAGTCGAGCCTTGATGGATGGACGCATCGCGAACGCTACCGACTCGTTCGAAGATGCTCTCCGGGTGTTCCGCACAGCCGATGCCGAAGCGAACTCCCGGCTGTCGACCGTCGGCCGATACATGCCCGTGCTCGGGCGGACGCTCGACGTCACTGCCGCGCTCGCCGATGCAGGCAGGCACGCCGCGAGAGCCGGGCTCGCGATGTCGACCGCGATCGAGCGACTCCCGGGCGGGTTGGAGGCACTCGCGCCCTCTCGTGGCGCGTTCCCCATCGGGGCCTTCTCGTCCCTGGCCGAGCCGCTCGAGGCGGCCCGGGCCGACGCGACCCTCGCGTTGGACGCGATCCGTTCCTCGCCCGCCGCGCTACTTCCCGAGCCGGTGGCGGATGCCCGGCGCACGGCCTTGGACCGCTTCGAGGAGGTCGGGCAAGCGCTCGCGTCGTGGGGCGCCTTCGCACTCGGCCTACCGGAGTTCGCCGGAGGCGATGAGCCTCGTCGCTACCTCTTCTTTGCCGAGAATCCGGCGGAGCTTCGGGGGACCGGCGGACTCTGGGGCGCGTACTCCATCCTGCGCCTCGAGGCGGGCCGGCTCTCGTTCTCCCGCTTCCGCCCCGTCCAAACACTGCGGATCCTGTCACCGGATGCTGCGCCGTCGCCCAATCCCGACTATCGCCGCAACTACGAGCGCTGGGGGGCGCCCGGCTACTGGTTGAACATGAACATGACCCCCGATTTCCCGTCGGCCGCGCGCGCGGTACTGGGAACCTGGAAAGCGATCGGAGGCGAGCCGTTGGATGGGGTCCTCACCGCGGACCCATTCACCCTCAAGTACCTCCTTGACGTGACCGGGGAGATCCGTCTTTCCCGACCACCCGTCGTCGTCACGAGCGAGAATGTCGTGGCACTCCTGTCGAACCGGGCGTTCGCGCGCTTCCCCGATCCGCGGATCCGCAAGGCTCTGTTGGGTCAGGTCGCTATCGCGGTGTTCGATCGATTCTTGGCGCTCGAGGGGCGGGTGGTGTCCAGACTCCGAGCGATGGGCCGGTCGGTCTCCGACGGTCATCTGAAGATCTACACGGTCGACACGTCGATGCAAGAGGCCATAGAGCGAGCGGGACTGGACAACGGCCTTCGACCCCCCGGGGGTGATCTGCTGGGCGTTATCGTGAACGGAGGAGCAGGCGGCAAGGTCGACTTCTTCGCACGGCGGTCGGTCCGCCACGACGTGACGCTGCTCGCAGGATCGGACTCGACCGCGCTCACCGTCACCACGATCGAGAACGGCGCGCCGACGTCGGGGCAGCCGAGCTACGTGATCGGTCCCCACCTCGGTCGGGCGGGAGACAACATCCCCCTGATCTCGGTGTTCTGCGGCCAGCAGTGCCGGCTCGTCCGCGCTGAACGTGACGGAAACCGAGTCTCGCTGTTCACTGGTTCTGAGCTCGGCTACCCCTACTACCAGGACTACTTCACGATCCCGTCTGAAAGGGCAGGCGTGCTCAGGGTGCACACCGAAACGCCCGGTTCATGGGACGGTGATGCCTTCCGCGGCTCCTACCGGTTGGCCGTACTCGGCCAGACGACCATCCGGCCAACGCGCGGGACGGTGCGGATCGTGGCGCCTCCCGGCATGCACTTCACCACTTGGAGCGAAGGCCTCAGCGTGCACGACGACGAGGCGACATGGGAGGGAGTCCTCCAAGGCGACCTCATGATGGAGGTGTCGTTCGAGGTGCCTTCGCTCCCGGTGCGATTGTGGCGGGCGTTATCCGAACAGTTCTGAATCCGTATCGGCGAGCGTGGACCTCTTCTCCCAGAAGGCTGGAAGGTCTACGCCGCGATCCGAGAGGTGCTCCGTCGACGCGAGAGCACCAGGATCGCGCCGCCGATCGCCAGGAGCCCGAGAGCGAGGACCACGATCCCCGCGATCTCAGCTCCGGTGAACACGGTCCCACCGGTCCCACCGATGGTTCCGCCGGTTCCACCGACAGAGCCCCCAGTTCCGCCGACTATCGGCCCCTCAGGCCCGCCCAGGGAGGATCCGCCCTCTTGAGCGAAGGCTGCCAGAGGCAGGATGACCGTGTACGCGATCGCCGCGATGACTACTCCGATGACGCGCCTCATCGCTTCCGCCTTCCTTCCGTCCGCCTGTCGAAAGATCCAACCTAGACACTAGGCCGGTTGGGGGACGTTCCACAAGGGGCCACGGCCTTCTCCACCTCGCGAGCGACAGTTCTTGGAGAACTTCCCGGCGCCTCTCGGCGCATCGAGATTTCGGAGCCGGCGGTCGGACTCGAACCGACGACCTAGCGATTACAAATCGCTTGCGCTACCAGCTGCGCCACGCCGGCCATGTCCGAGTCTAGCCGGGCGATGGCCCGGTCTTGAACACGAACCCGTAGGTGAAGAGCCCGTAGAGAACGAAAGCGTTCAGTACGATCGCGAGCAGCCCCGGCCCTCCGGTGCTCCCGACCTGCACCAACCCCGTCGCGATCCCGAGCGTCGCCATCAGGATCCCGAGCATCCGCCCTGCGGTTCGCAGCCGCAGGACCAGCCAGCCCGCAAGCAGTGACAGGCAGCCGCTGATGACCAGATAGACGGCCACGACCTCCTCGCTGATAGCCCCTTCCCCACCGGGGACCAACAAGCGCGCGTCGCTGCTCAACGACACGATGCCGAACAACACCGAAAGGGCGCCGGAGATCAGCAGGATCAGGCCGGCGTAGGTGACCATCCCGGGACGCTGGGCCGGTGCGGGGCGCGGGCTGGGGACGCCACGGGAGGGATCCCAGGGTGGCGGCGGCGGGATATCGCTCATGGGTTGGCGCCGGGTAGCCCAGCATGGGCGAGCCTAGCCACGTCGCCGGGGAGAGGCAACGACTCGCCCGGGCAGAACGAATCCGTACAGGGCCGCGGCGAGGGCCGCGGAGGCGTTCAGCGAGCCGACGCGGCCTCTCACCGGAAGGGCGACCAGGAGATCGCAGCGCTCCCGGACCAACCTCGACATGCCCTCGCCCTCCGAGCCGATGACCACGGCGACCCGCCCCTCCGGGGACGGCTCCTCGAAGATCGAGCGCGGAGACTCTACGTCCAGGCCGATGACGAAGAACCCTGCTTCCTGGAGCCGCGCGAGGGCACGACCGATGTTGGCGACGACGGCGTGCGGCAGATGTTCCAATGCCCCGGCGGACGCGCGCACGGCGGCGGGCGTGACCCCGGCCGCTCTGCGGGCGCGGGTCACGAGGGCAGCGGCGCCTGCCGCCTCGGCGGTTCGCGCCGCGGCCCCCAGGTTCTGCGGGTCCGTGATCCCGTCTAGGACGACGACGAGGGCATCACGGGAGAACGGGAACGTAGCCAGATCTCGCTCGCCCATCTGCGCGAGGCCTCTGTGGCCCGCGCGGCCCGCTACCGTCCGCGCGACGACGCCGCGATGATCCTCGGCCAACCGATCCAGCTCACGCCGGTCGGTCGCGCGAACGGGCACCTTGGCCGCGCGGGCCTCGTCGCGAACCGCGCGCAATCCTTGCGTGTCACGTGCGCCCACCGCGACGAGCACCTCCTTGACCTGTCCTGCTCGCAAGGCCTCGACGACGGCACGGCGCCCTGAGATCAGCTCGTCGCTCACCCGACCACCGCGAGCGCCAGGCACCCGATGCCGTCACCGACCAGGCCGAGTCCCTCAGGGCGGGTGGCCTTCACGGAGACTCGGTCGACCGGGACGCCCGAGATCGCGGCGAGCCGCTCGCGCATCTCTCCGCGTCTGGGCGCGATCTGCGGATGATCGCAGAGGACCGTGATGTCCATGGACACCGGCGCGCGTCCGACGTCGGAGAGCAAGCGGAGCGTTCGAGTCAGGAGCTCGTCCCCCGTGATGCCGGCGGTGTCCGGAGCCGTCTCGGGGAACTGCTCCCCGATGTCGCCCAGGGCCACCGCACCGAGCAAGGCGTCGGCCACCGCGTGACAGACCACGTCACCGTCGGAGTGTCCCGACAGGCCGACGTCGCTTTCGAACAACAGTCCACCGAGCCACAGCTCGCCATCGGTCGAGAAGGGATGCACGTCGAAGCCGAGCCCGACCGCGGATTCAGGCATCGCTGCCGCCCATGCGCCGGTCCGCCTGCGCGAGGTCGGCGAGGGTGGTGATCTTCACGTTGTCGGGGTCGCCCGGGACCGCGCGAACGTCGAAGCCCGCCCAACGGAGCATCGAGGCGTCGTCGGTGAACGAGGCGCCCGCCGCCTCCGCCTTCGCGTGCGCCTCTCGAAGGACCGACGTCCGGAAGGCCTGAGGCGTCTGGCCGAGCGCCAGCTCGTCTCGTGGCTCCACGCCCTCGACGACCTCACGCCGGACGCGGAGCACGGTGTCGGTGACCGCGAGCACCGGAACCGCTCCATAGGCGCCCCCCTCCACCGCCTGCAGGACCTGCGCGAACAGGTCGGGCGGCGCGAAGGGCCGGGCGGCGTCGTGTACCGCGACGACGTCGACGGTCCCCGGCACCTCGGCCAGCGCGGCCCGGACAGAGGCCTGTCGTGATCCCCCTCCCACCACCAAGAGAACAGGGACGCCGAGGTCCTCCACGCACGCCCTCGCCCTTCCTTCCCAACCGTTTGGGAACGTCACGACGAGCCCGCGGACGGGAGCCGACGCCGCGGCTGCGGCCGCCGCCACCGCGAGCATCGGGCGGCCGCCGATCGGGAGCAGCGCCTTCGGTTCGGCGGCGCCCAGCCGACGGCCGGCGCCGGCACCCAGCAAGATCACGATCGCGTCATCGGGCTCCACGTTCGAAGCATCGCAGACCGAAGCGGCTCAGGCGCTGGCGCCGGCCGTCGCGGGCGCCTGGCCCGTGACGGCGGCGAAGATCATGCGACCGGTCGTGGTCTGGATCACGTTCGTAACCCGGACCTCCACCTGCGAGCCGATCCGTTCGGCGGCATCCTCGACGACGACCATCGTGCCGTCGTCCAGATACGCCACCGCCTGTCCGTGCTCGCGACCCTCCTTGACCAGCCGGACGGAGATCTCGTCACCGGCGGTGTAAGGAACGCGGAAGCGAGATGCGAGGGCGTTGATCTGGGTGACCGGGACGCGGAGAGCCTCCGCGACCTTCGCCATGTTGTGGTCCACGGTGATGAGCTGCGCGCCGCGCTCGCGCGCGAGGCGCACGAGCGCAGCATCGACGTCGATGACCCCCGCCTCCTCCACGAGCTGGAACTGCACGGTGGGTGCCTTCTGCAGCTCCACGAGCATGTCGAGGCCACGCCTGCCGCGTGACCGGCGGTGCGGATCGGAGGAATCGGAGATCGCCTGAAGCTCGCGGAGCACGCCTTCGTGAAGCAGGATCGTGCCGCCGACGAAACCGGTTGCGACCAGGTCGGCGACCCGGCCGTCGATCAGCGCGCTCGTGTCCATCACGTGGAGATCCCCGCGCTGGACACCTGCAGCTCGCGGCTTGATCCCGACGAGCCCGAAGATGTCCTCGTATTTGCTCTGGCCGAGCCGGTAGCCCACGGTCCCGACCGTGAGGTACAGGAACACGATCGCCGGCCACGACGCGGACGCGGGCAGGAAGAGGAGCGGCACCATCATGAGCGCTGCGACGACCAACCCCACGACCAGACCCACGACGCCCCCGGCGAGGACCGCCGGTGGCTTCTTGCCGAGCTCGGTCTCCAGGCCGTGCACGGCCTGGAGCGTGAGACGTCCGAAGACCCCTCCCACCACATAGCCGACCCCGGCCCCGAGGAAGACGAACAGGAGGGCGCGGCTGGTGCTCGTCGTGCCGGAGGCCTCTCCGATCCGCGCACCGACGGTCGCGATCAGGGCGACGAAGATGAGGCGGACGCCGCCGGCGATCCGCCCGCGGACGTCGCTGCCTCCACGCCCCTGCTCGTTCTCCGTCACGATGCTCACCCCGCCTCGGGAAGCCCGACCGAGAGGCCAGTGTGGCCCCTCTAGAGGTCTTCGGCGCACGGGAGACCCCTCCTGAGTCCGCTTTGGAACCTTCGGGTGAAAACCGGCCCGAGGAGGCCTTACCGTCAGGCCTGAGCGGCCAGCTTCACGCCGTGAGCGCCGTCCAAGACGTCGTCGATCATGATCTCGGCGTCGTCCTCGGTCTTGCCTGCTGCGTGGGACAGCTCCGAGATCAGGATCTGCCGGGCCTTGTGGATCATGCGCTTCTCTCCCGCGGAAAGGCCCTTCTCACGGTCCCTGATCGAAAGGTTCCGGAGCACCTCGGCCACTTCGAACGGGTCGCCCGAATGGAGTTTCTCGAGGTTGTTCTTGAACCGGCGACTCCAGTTGGCGGCCGAGATCGTCTCGGCTTCGGTCAGGACCTTCAGGATCTTCTTCACCTGAGCTTTGCTGATGACCGGCCGAAGCCCGACCTGCTCGGCCGAGTCGACCGGCACCGAAAGCGTGAGGTCACCGTAGACGACACGAAGCACCAGGTACTTGCGCTTCTCCCCGAGGAAGTCCTTGTCCTTCAGTTCTTCGATGACGGCCGCCCCATGTTCAGGATGGACGACGGTGTCTCCCTTACGGAACGCGGACAAGTGGTTCCCCCTTCATGAGAGCAGGCGTCCGGCCGAAGCGTGGCCGGCGAGGAGAGGAAGGATAACACGGAACCTCCTCTCTCGCAACCCAAAACTGCAGGTCAGAGGCACTTTCGCATGTTCGGGATGAGTCCGACGGGGCTGTGGCTCGAAGGTTCAAGAGGCTCTGGCCTGTGCTCCCGCTCCCCGGGTCTCGGCCCAGGAAAGCGCCTCCGATACATCCCGGACGGGGATCAGCCGAGGATGTCGCTGAGTGTTCTGACCTGGGGCTGCGAACACATATCGACATCCCGCAGCATCGGCCGCTGCCAGTCGCTGCGGCATCGCGGATGCTTGACGAACGAGCCCCGTGAGAGACACCTCTCCGACGAAAGCGGTGGCCTCCGGCGAAGGCACTCCCGACACGGCCGAAGCGAGAGCGGCTGCGACGGCGAGGTCCGCCGCCGGATCGTCGACCCGAAGACCTCCTGAGGAGGCTCCGAACAACTCTGCCCGGCCGAGGCGGTAGCCGCCGGCACGGGCGAGCACGGCCGCCATGAGCTGGAACCGGCGACCGTCGAGACCGGTCGTCTGCCGGCGAGCGGGGCCGTCCGAGGAGCCCACGAGGGCTTGGACCTCGACCGCGAGCGCCCTTCGACCCGCCAGGGGGAGGGCGACGGCGGCTCCGGGCACGTCGAAGCCCGACAGGAGCACCCCCGCGGGATCGACCTCGTTGAGTCCTTGGGGCCCCATCTCGAACCACGCGGTCTCGCCCTCGGCACCGAACCGATTCTTGCCGCCCGAGAGGACCCGGAGTCCGGATCGTGGGTCCCCCTCGAACATGAGCACGACGTCCACGGCGTGCTCGAGCGCACGCGGCCCGGCGAGGTCCCCGTCCTTGGTCACGTGGCCCGTCATCACGACCGCGACACCCTCCTCCTTGGCCATACCGACCAGGGCGTCCGTGCAGTTCCGCACCTGGGCGACACCGCCGGGCATCTGAGGAGCGGACGGGTCCCGCACGGCCTGGATGGAGTCCACCGCGAGGAGGAACGGCGCCCGATCGCGCGCCGTCCCGAGCACGGCGGCCAGGTCGCGGCCCGGAGCGAAGCCGACGGCGCCCCCCGCGACGCCCAGGCGCCGCGAACGGGCCGAGACCTGGCCGTGGGATTCCTCACCGGATACCAGGAGACACGAGCGCCCCGACTCGGACAGGCGAGACAGCAGGTGCAGCAGCAGCGTGGACTTCCCGATCCCCGGCTCGCCCGCGAGCAGGATCACCGATGCGGGCACGATCCCGCCACCCAGCACTCGGTCGAGCCCCTCGATCCCGGTGGGGACGCGGCGTTCCGTCACGGAGGTCCCCCCGAGCGTGAGGATCGGTGCGACGAGGCCCGGTCCTCCGCCGACCGAGCTCTCGATCGTGCCCCAGGCAGCGCAGCCGGGGCAGCGACCGACCCACTGGGCGACCTGCTGTCGACATCCCGAGCAGGTGAAGATGGTCCGCGGACGCGACATGGAGGCTCGACGCTAGCGACGGGGTGTGACAGGCCCCCCGCGCCGGTGTCGGCGGCCCCGGCTACCCTCCTCCGAGTAGGACCAACGGCTCGGATCCGCGGCCGGGGGTGTGAGATCCGACCGCTCCCCTACGAGTTCCGTCTGAGATGCCGATACGTGACGTGACGAAGGAGGAGCGGCTGTGGAGGTCGTGAGGATCGGCGGCGGAGACGCCGGATGGGATCAGGGTCGCGATGCGCACGAGACCGAGCCTCACGAGAGCCCCGACGACCCGCCCGAGTTCCCACTCGTCCTCGTGACGTGGCGCGACGCGTGGTTCGACTTCGAGGAGCCTGATCCCCAGGAAGCTCGCGCGGACTACCTGGTGAGCACGGTGGGATTCCTCGTGAGGCGAGGCCCGCGCTTCCTCTCGGTCGCGCAAGAGGTGCTTCCCGACGGCGACGGGTTCCGAGCGGTCACCCACATCCCCGTCGCGGTCGTCGAGAAGATCTCGCCGCTCCACGAGCCCGATGAAGCTGCGGTGAGCGATCTCGCGGCTCCGTAGCACGTATACTCGCTCGGTCGACGCGGAGGTCGCGTCGACGAAGAAGGAGGGATGGATGATGACTGCGAGCTCGGTCACCGTTCGCGCGTTGCGCCCCTCCGTCTCCCGCTGAGCCGTCCGGCTCTCTCGCGGTAGCTCCCGAAGGACGCGGCGTCGTCGCATGTCCGCATCCCACGAACGAAGGAGCAACAGCCGTGCGAGACGAAGTCATCGAGCACTTCCTGGACGAAGGGCTCATCGAACGGGTCATCCAGCCCATCAAGAGCGGCAAGGAGGCGAGCGTCCACCTCTGTCGCGCCAACCCGCGCACGACCGGCGAAGAGCTGGCGGCGCTGAAGATCTATCACCCACTCGACCGGCGGGACTTCCGCGACGAGTCCATCTACCGCGACGGCGAGTTCATCAAGGAGCGGCGGATCCGCGTCGCGCTGGACAAGAGGACGAAGTTCGGCCGCGACGTGCAGGGCGGCATCTGGGTGAATCGGGAATGGGAGACGCTGCAGGCTCTGTCCCAGGCAGGGGCACCGGTGCCACGTCCGATCGAGGTCACGGAGCGGGCGATCCTGATGTCGTACATCGGCGACGAGGCCGAGGCGGCCCCGCAGCTCCATCGGTATCGGGAGCGAGATCTGGCGGAGGCCGAGGAGCTGCTCGAGCAGTGCCTCCACTCGATCGAGCGCATGCTCTTCCACGATGTGATCCACGGCGATCTGTCCCCTTTCAACGTCCTCGTGTGGGAAGGGCAGATCTGCGTGATCGACCTTCCGCAGGCCGTCGATCCCAAGAAGAACCGGCACGCCGAGTCGCTCCTGGCTCGCGACGTGGCCCGCGTCTGCGAGCACTTCGCCCGTCGAGGGGTCTTCCGCGATGCGGCGACGACCGCGGCCGACCTGTGGACGGCCTGGACGTTCGCCGACCTCGTCCCGGAGGAGCTCCGCCCGCTCCTGTGACCGACGGTTGAGCGCCCCCCGACGCTGGCGGATACTCCGCCCATGCCGGAACGGCGGATCGCCACGGTGTTGATGCTCGACGTGGTGGGGTCGACCCACATCGCGGCGCAGCTGGGCGACGCTCGGTACCGTGAGCTCTCCTCCCGGTTCGACCGGCTCGTCCGGGCCGCGCTCAAGCGCTTCGGAGGGAAGGAGGAGGACCACGCGGGCGACGGCTTCTTCGCCACCTTCCCCCAGCCGGACCGGGCGATCAGGTGCGCGGCAGCGCTCGCCGAGGAGGTCCGCAGTCTCGGCATCGAGATCCGGTCCGGCATCCACACGGGACAAACGGAGGATCAGGCCGGCAAGACCCACGGCATCGCGGTGGTGATCGGTGCACGAGTGATGTCGCTGGCCGATGCCGGCGACATCCTGGTCACGAGCACCACGAAGGAGCTCGTGACCGGCTCGGGATTCGGTTTCGAGGACTTCGCCGCTCACGAGTTGAAGGGCGTGCCGGGCACCTGGCAGGTGTTCGCCGTCACCGGTGTGAACGACGAGCAGCGTGCGCGGCCACTCCCGGCGGGGGAAGCCGCCGAGCGTCGAGCAGCGCTCCAACCGTCCGCCCGCCGGGAGCGGTCGCGCCGGTCGACGCTCATCGCGGTGGGCACGGGACTCACGCTGTTGATCGCGGCCGTCGCCTTCGCCGCCGCACGCGACGACGTGACGGCGCCATCGGCGGATCCCGGCCCCGTGACTCCGGCCGACGCCGTCGTGGAGGTCGATCCAGAACGCGCGACCCCGATCGTGCGATCCATCCCCATCCCGGCCGAGCGACATGGACGGAATCCGGTCCTGACCTCCGCACATCCGACCGTGGTCGGGCAGGGTGGCGTGTGGACGATCCGCTGGCGGTCGTTGTTCCACGTCGATCCCTCCCACTCCGAGGTGAGGAGGCGTATCACGCTCGATACCGCTATCTCGTTCTCGGGCAATCTGGCCGAGGGACTCGACAAGGTCTGGGTCGCCACTGCTGATGGGCTCCTCGAGGTGAACCCGGCGACCGGCGATCAGCGCCGGGTGATCACGATCAGGTCGACGGGTTACCAGTTCACGTCCGCCGACGTGACCGTCGGAGGCCGGTTCGTCTGGCTCGGTCTCGGAGATGGCCGCCTGCTCCGCTTCGACCCGCGGTCCGGCCGAGAAGAAGCGCGAGCGGACCTCGACGCGATCGACACGATCGCGTTCGGGCATGCGATGGTTTGGACCCTCGATGTCGTGGGCGGGACGGTGGCGGCGTACGACCCGGGCACGTTGCGCTCACGAGCGAAGATCCCGGTCGACAGTGCCGACCACATCGTGGTCGGGGACGGGGGGCTCTGGGTGCTCTCGCGGAGCCACGGAACGCTCACCCGGATCGATCCGGCGACGAACGACACGGCCGGCACGGTGCAGGTGGGCCCGGATCCGACGGCGATCGCGGCCGGCGGAGGAGCGATCTGGGTCGGGGACGAGGACGGCGTGATCCGACGGGTGGACGAAGACACGCGCCGGGTCACCGAAGTTCCGTTCGGCGCCGAGGTCCGGGGCCTTGCCTACGACGACGAGACCGGGAATCTCTGGGTCGACGTCGCCTGAGAACACCGGTCCAGCCGGGGGCAACGCCAAGGCGTACGCTCGCCTCAGAGAGCCCCGATGGTTGAGGACCTTCTAAACGAAGGATCCCCCGTGAGCATCCATGGGCCCGTGCAGACCGGAGACAACGTCGTGGGGCTCCGCGGTGACCGCGAGACGTCCGCGGCCCCGCCGAGCTTCGACGACCTGTTCCTCGATCAGCACGATCGCCTGTACCGAGCTCTCTACTTCATCACCGGGAGCTCCGCCGATGCCGAGGAGCTGATGCAGGACGCGTTCCTGAAGCTCTGGGAGCGCTGGGACAGGATTTATGAGATCGACGATCCAGTGGCCTACCTGTTCAGGGTCGCGATGAACGGCTTCCGGATGCGCGCCCGTCGAGCCCGTGTGGCGGCTCGTCGGGTCGTGCTCCTGGAGACGGCACGCGACCCATACGACGACATCGAGCTACGAGACGACGTCCGCCGCATGCTGTTGGGGCTCCCGCCCCGGCAGCGTGCGGCGCTCGTGCTCACGGAGATCTTCGGATACAGCTCGGAACAGGCCGCCCGGATCCTTGGCATCCGGCCGACGACCGTGCGCTTGCTCGCCTCGCAAGGGCGAGCCGCGCTCAGGGCGAGATGAGGAGGCCCCGATGCCAGACGTGAAGGAGGTCTACGAGATGGTGACGAAGCAGAAGACGTCCGATTCCGGCGCGCTCGAGCGCCAGCGCACCCGGCAGGTCCGCGCGATGCGGAACCGCAAGGTCGGTGCATTCGCCGTCGCAGCGGTGATCGGTCTGGTGGGAGTCGCGGTCATCGTCGCGACACGCGCGGGACAAGACGCGAAGAACACGGTGGGAGTCCAACCGACGGCCACCCCGGTGGAAGTCGCGAGGAGCTTCGTCGAGGCCTACGGCGCGCTCGATGCGGCGGGGGCGATGTCCTATCTCACCGACGACGCCGACATCTCGGAAGTGACAGCGTCGATCGGCGCCGAGGGTATGGAAGGAACTCCGGACGACTTACCGCTCCACATCTCCTGGCTCGAGGCCACCGGCTACAAGCAGCTCCTCGACTCCTGCGAGGAGACCGGGATATTCACCTTCGGTACGCAGGTTCGCTGCACGTTCGATTTCCACAACCTTCGGTCTGATCAGCTCGGTCTAGGTCCGTACAGTGGGAGCTATCTGGACCTCGTCGTTCAGGATGGACAGATCCCCAGAGTGTCGAAGTACTGGGAGACCGAGGGGTTCTCCACCGAGGTGTGGGAGCCGTTCGAGCGCTGGGTCTCGGACGCCTATCCCAAGGACCTCGTGGAGATGTACCAAGACGCGAACCACAGCGGGGTTCGACTCACCCAGGAGTCGATCCGACTCTGGGAGCGGCACACGAAGCAGTACGTGAGGGACGTGAACAAGGGCCAGTGACGTAACCGAGAGGGTGCCATCGACCCAAACCGATGCCACCGAGGGAGCCCGGTCCCGAAGGGGACCGGGATGCCGAGAAGCCCGGTCTCCTAAGGGGACCGGGCTTCGGCCTTCCACCGCGTTCGGGACGCGGCGTGTGACGCGGGTTCCGACCTACTCGGTCGAACCCGCGAGCTCGACGGGCGGCGTGTCGGGAGGCATGATGCCGGCGCCGTGCTCGAACGTGATCTCGCCGTCGCGGACGTCGACGATGATCGTCTCCCCCGCTCGGAACTCCTTGTACAGCAGCTTCTCGGCGAGCGGGTCCTCGACCAGCTGCTGGATCGTCCGACGGAGCGGACGGGCGCCGAGCGCCTTGTCGTAGCCCCGCTCCGCGAGCAAGGTCTTCGCCGCGTCGGAGAGCTCGATGTCGACGTCCTTGGATTTGAGCTGCTCCTCGACCCGGCGCATCAGCAGGTCGACGATCCGTTTGACGTCCTCGGGCGTGAGCGAGTGGAAGACGATGACCTCGTCGATCCGGTTCAGGAACTCGGGCCGGAAGGAGCGCTTGAGCTCCTCGGTCACGTTCTCCTTCATCTTGGTGTAGGTCACCGCGTCATCACGCGCCGCCATGAATCCGATCCCCACGCCCTTGGCGATGTCTCGCGTGCCTAGGTTGGAGGTCATGATGATGATCGTGTTCTTGAAGTCGACCTTGTGGCCCTGGGCGTCCGTCAGGTGCCCGTCCTCGAGGATCTGCAGCAGCGTATTGAACACGTCCGGGTGGGCCTTCTCGATCTCGTCGAACAGGACGACGCTGAACGGCTTGCGCCGGACGGCTTCGGTGAGCTGTCCACCCTCTTCGTAGCCGACGTAGCCGGGAGGCGAGCCGATCAGGCGCGAGACCGTGTGCTTCTCCATGTACTCGGACATGTCGAGTTGGATCAGCGCGTCCTCGTCGCCGAACAAGAACTCCGCCAGCGCCTTGGAGAGCTCGGTCTTCCCGACGCCCGACGGGCCCAGGAAGATGAACGAGCCGGAGGGGCGGCGAGGGTCCTTGAGTCCGCTCCGCGTGCGTCGCATCGCGCGCGAGACCGCGGAGATGGCCTCGTGCTGACTGATGATCCGCCGGTGGATCTCGTCTTCCATCCGGAGGAGCTTCTCCGTCTCCTCCTCGGTGAGCTTGAAGACGGGGATGCCTGTCCAGACCGAGAGCACCTCGGCGATCTCTTCCTCGCCGATCTCGGAGAGGACGTCCATCTCGCCGGCCTTCCACCGCTGCTCGCGGCGCTGGCGCTCCTCCTGGAGCTGCCGCTCTTCGTCGCGGAGGGACGCGGCTCCCTCGAAATCCTGTGCGTCGATCGCGGATTCCTTGCGGAGCCGGACCTCGGCGATCTTCTCGTCCACCTCGCGAACGTCCGGCGGGGCGGTCATCCGGCGGATCCGCGTGCGCGACCCGGCCTCGTCGATCAGGTCGATGGCCTTGTCCGGCAGCGACCGGTCGGCGATGTAGCGATCGGCCAGGTTGGCGGCGGCGACCAGGGCGTCGTCGGTGAAGCTCACGCGGTGGTGGGCTTCGTAGCGGTCACGAAGTCCCTTCAAGATCTCGATGGTGTGCGGGACCGTCGGCTCCTCGACGACGATCGGCTGGAACCGGCGCTCGAGCGCGGCATCCTTCTCCAGGTGCTTGCGGTACTCGTCGCGCGTCGTGGCCCCGATCGTCTGGAGCTCACCGCGCGCGAGCATCGGCTTGAGGATGCTCGCGGCGTCGATCGCGCCCTCCGCAGCACCCGCGCCGACGAGCGTGTGGAGCTCGTCGATGAACAGGACGATGTCGCCGCGGGTCTTGATCTCCTTCAGTACTTTCTTGAGGCGCTCTTCGAAGTCGCCGCGATAGCGGGAGCCGGCGACGAGCGCGCCGAGGTCCAGCGTGTAGATCTGCTTGCCCTTGAGGGTCTCGGGGACCTCCTCGCGGACGATGTCTTGGGACAGGCCCTCCACGACGGCGGTCTTGCCGACGCCGGGCTCGCCGATCAGCACCGGGTTGTTCTTGGTCCGGCGCGATAGGACCTGCATGACGCGCTCGATCTCCTTCTCGCGCCCGATCACCGGGTCGAGCTTGCCGTCCCGGGCGAGCTGCGTGAGGTTCCGTCCGAACTGATCGAGCACCATCGATCCCTGACCGCTGCCTTCCGGGGAGCCGGAGACCTGCTCGCCCTTGCCGGCGGTGTAGCCGGAGAGGAGCTGGATGACGGTCTGACGGACGCGGTTGAGATCGGCGCCGAGCTTCTGCAGCACCTGCGCGGCGACCCCTTCGCCCTCGCGGATCAATCCGAGCAGGATGTGCTCGGTCCCGATGTAGTTGTGACCGAGCTGCAGCGCCTCGCGGAGCGACAGCTCGAGAACCTTCTTGGCGCGCGGCGTGAACGGGATATGACCCGTGGGCGCGGCCTGGCCCTGCCCGATGATCTCCTCGACCTGCTGACGGACGGCTTCGAGAGAGATGTTGAGCGACTCCAGCGCCTTGGCGGCGACGCCCTCACCCTCGTGGATCAAGCCGAGGAGGATGTGCTCCGTACCGATGTAGTTGTGGTTGAGCATCCTCGCTTCTTCTTGGGCGAGGACGACCACCCGCCGTGCTCGGTCGGTGAATCGCTCGAACATGCCCTACATCCCTCCAGGCGGCGACTCGTCCGTCCGGCCCCGAGGATCGTCGGACCCCGTCCTACCCTCGAGGTACACGAGGCGCCGCTCCCTTCCGGTCACAGCGCCTCTCTGCACGCAGTATACCCAGCGTCCCCGATACGCCAGCACGTCGCACCACATCACTTGCGTCCTCCTGGCCGTCCCCGGACCCGTCCGGTTGCGAGTCCGTCTCACACTTGTCCTTCGGAAGAAGTCGGTCCGGGGATGAGTTCTCCGGAAAAGAAGTCGGCTGATCCGTTCGCCGAGGGTGATACGAGGCATAGACCTTTCGGACCAGAAGGATCACCCGGAAGACCGTTGGCAACGCGTGGTGCCGACTGTCAGCATCTTCGAACCGCTCCTCGTGTCCCCGCGCGGGAGTCCGCCCCACAGTTTCTCGAGGTCGGATCCCACTCCAGCCTCCTCGTGGAAGGAGAGCGAAAGACCGTGCGAGTGCTCGTTGTCGACGACCATCCCGCCTTTCGGAAAGCGCTCGCGTCGGCGCTGCAACTGGTCTCCGACATCGAGGTCGCGGGCGAGGCCTCGGGTGGAGAGGACGCCTGCATCGGAGCGAAGGAGCTCCAACCCGACGTCGTCCTGATGGACCTGTCGATGCCCGACATCTCGGGGATCGAGGCGATGCAGCGGATCCATTCCTCGACGCCGGACCTTCCGGTTGTGATCCTCACGGCCCATGCCGACGAAGGTGTGGAACGTGCGGCACGCGGTGCTGGCGCCTCAGGGTTCGTCGCGAAGGGCCGGGGTCTCCAAGACATCCTGTCTGCGCTACACGAGGTGACGGCCGCCACGAGCTGACACGTCCGGGTAGGGTCCGCAGGTGGGCTGCCTGATCGTCCTGTTCGTCTTGCTGCTCCCTCGCACGATCATGGTCGTGCTGTGGCTGTTCTCCGACTACCTGTCCACCGCGTTCGGCACCTGGGTGTGGCCCCTCATCGGCTTCTTCATCCTCCCCACGACGACCCTCGCCTACGCCGTGGCCGAGAACCGGTACGGAGGCGTGAAAGGCGTGGGGCTGCTCTTGGTCGCCCTCGGCCTGCTCGTCGACCTCGGCGCGATCGGCGGTGGAGGCAGGGGCGCAGGGAAGCGCTGGGCCCGCAAGGGCTGAGGCGGGAACGGCAGCGGTGAGATCCATCACGGACGGAACGTGATGCAGGTCACCTCGTCACTCGGCGGCTTCGGGTCGCTGCGAGGGGAACATGATCAGGTCGCGGAGCGACGGCGCGTCCGTGAGCAGCATGAGGAGCCGGTCGATGCCGAGCCCCAGCCCCCCCGCCGGCGGCATGCCGTGCTCGAGCGCGCGGAGGAAGTCCTCATCCAGGGGATGTGTCTCCTCGACACCCGCCGCTTTGAGCTGTTGTTGGAGCTCGAGCTTCGCCCGCTGTTCGACCGGGTCGGTGAGCTCGGAGAATGCGGTGACCAGCTCGAGGCCACCGATGACAAGGTCGAAATGCTCCGTGAGCTCGGGGTTCGATCGGTGCGGGCGAGCGAGCGGCGACACTTCCCGCGGGAAGTCGCAGATGAACGTCGGCTCGACGATCGTGTCCTCGACGATCTTCTCGAACAGCTCGACCACGATCTTGCCCGGCCCCCACGCTTCGTCCACCGGCACACCATGACGCTCGGCGATCGTTCGAAGATCGGCGCGGTCGAGGCTGATCTCCTCCCCCGTCGCCGACGAGACCGCGTCGAGCATGGTGAGTCGGCGGAAGGGGGGTGCGAGGTCGACCTCTTTGCCTCGCCACGAGACCGTCAGCGTGTCGCCTCGATCCAAGACCGGGCTCACCGCGCGAGCGCTCTCACGGACGAGCACCTCCGAGAGCTCCATCATCGTCGTGTAGTCGCCGTAGGCCTGGTAGGCCTCGAGCATCGTGAACTCCGGATTGTGATCGCGGTCGATGCCCTCGTTCCGGAAGTTGCGCCCGAGCTCGTATATGCGCTCGATCCCCCCGACGAGCAGCCGCTTCAGGTAGAGCTCCAGGGAGATCCGGAGTTTCATCTCGACACCCAGGGCCTCGTGGAACGTCGTGAACGGGCGAGCGTTGGCGCCCCCCGCCACCGTTTGGAGCATCGGGCCTTCGACCTCGACGAAACCCCGTTCGTGGAGGACCTCCCGCAGCGCGCGAAGAACGGCCGCGCGGGCCGCGAGAGCGCGGCGCGGCGTCTCGTCGGCGATCAGGTGGAGGTAGCGCCGGCGCTGCTGCAGGTCTGGATCCTTGAGGCCGTGCCACTTCTCGGGGAGCGGTCGCAGCGACTTGGTCAGCATCGCCCAGCGCTGGACGAAGACCGACAGCTCGCCGCGACGGGTGGTGCCGACCTGTCCCGTGGCGCCGATGATGTCCCCGAGATCCACCTCGTCCAACCGCGCGAAGCTCTCCTCGTCGAGATCGGCCTGGTTGCAGACGAGCTGGATGTCCCCGGTGCCGTCGCGGAGCGTCAGGAACTTCAGCTTGCCCATGTCTCGCTTGAGGACGACACGGCCCGCAACCGTGACGATGTCTTCCTCCCTCCGGTCCGGAGGGAGTGATCCGTATCGCTCGCGGAGGGCCTCGGTCGGGGTGGGTTCGCCGACGTCCAGCGCGTCCCGAAGGCTGACCGCGAAGGCCGTGTTCCCGAGCCGCTCCAAGGACTCGCGCCGGGCTCGCAGCACGTCCTCCTCGCGCGAGCGCGCCGTTCCGTCTCCCTGCTCAGTCATCGACGTTCTTCTCGTGGACCAGCCGGAGACCCTCCAGCGTCAGGAACGGCTCGTGATGGTCGATCGTCCGGCAGTGCGGGATGACCACCGGTGCCAGCCCTCCTGTGGCGATCGACGTCGCACCGCCCAGCTCTCCTCGGATCCGGTCAACGATCCCGTCGACCTCACCCGCCGTGCCGAACACGAGGCCCGACTGGATCGCCTCCACGGTGTTCTTGCCGATCACCGAGGGCGGCGCGTCGAGCTCGACACGCGTCAGCCTGGCGGCGCGTTGCACGAGGGTGGCGGCGGAGATCTGGAGCCCAGGCGCGATCACGCCTCCGAGGAACCCGCCGTGTTCGGAGACGACGTCGAAGTTCGTGCCGGTTCCGAAGTCCACGACGATCGCGGGGCCGCCGAAGCGCGTGAAAGCCGCGAGCGTGTTCACGATCCTGTCCGCGCCCACCTCGCGCGGGTTGTCGGTGAGGATCGAGACGCCGGTCTTGGTGCCGGGTCCGACGACCAACGGCTCGAAGGTGAGGTATCGGGAGGCCATCTCGCGGAGCTGCTGCGTCACATCGGGAACGACGGAGGCGATGCACAGCCCGGAGAGCTTCTCGAGGGACAGGCCTCGGTGCTCCAGCAACCCGGCGAAGACGAGGGCGAGCTCGTCCGCTGAGCGCTCCGGCTGGGTCGAGAGACGCCACGTCTGTGCGAGCTCGAGACCGTCGAAGACCCCGAGCACGGTTTCCGTGTTACCGACGTCGGCGGTGAGCAGCATCGCGTGGGCTCCAGGCTCAGATCGTGCGGTCGATGGAGGAACGGTCCATCGTGGCCCACGGACCGAGCGGCGACAACCCGGTCAATGTTCAGCGGCGGCGGGTGGGAGACGCAGGTTGTCGATGAGTCTCGCCGAAGGGAACCGCGCGGCAACGATCGCCCTGGCGGGCCCGTCGAGACGAGTCACCGGCTCGAAGGTGTCCTCCCCGACGACAGCGGCGTAGTCGAGGCGGGCGAGCGGTGTCGCGCCGATCTCGCGACCCATCGCCGCGATCAAGATCGCCGCGTCGGTCTCACCGCCGCGAGCGAGCGCCGCCGCCTCCGAGAGCGCCAAGAACAGGCAGCCGGCCTGTTCGCGCTCCTCGGCGCCCAGGCGAACGTTCCTCGAGGAATGCGCGAGGCCGTCGAGAGCGCGCACCGTCGGGCAGGGCACGACCGTGACGGGCAGGCTCGTCTCCTCGACCATGCGGCGAACGAGGAACAGCTGCTGGGCGTCCTTCTCGCCGAAGTAGGCGCAGCACGGCCCGGTCAGGTCGAAGAGACGATGCACCACCTTCAGCACGCCGTGGAGATGACCGGGGCGTGCCGCGCCCTCGAACGTCTCGCCGATCGGACCCGGGTCGGGCTCCGGCAGCCCGACACCGGGGGGATAGACCTCCTCCATCGGGGGAGCCAAGACGGCGTCGACGCCGAGCCGCCTGCAGAACTCCAGGTCTCCCGCCTCATCGCGCGGATAGGTCGCGAGGTCCTCACCCGGGGCGAACTGCGCCGGGTTGACGAAGATCGTCACGAGCAGGCGTGGCACATCATCGCGGGCCCGCCGGATCAGCGAGGCGTGTCCCTCGTGGAGGGATCCCATCGTCGGTACCAACCCCACCGCCGATGCCGCCCCGGGCGTGGTCGCCGGCGGGGAGGCGGTGGCACTGATGGTGGCATGACCGGGGAGCGGGTCCGGGAAGGCCGCACGCCATGACCCGGTGATGTCCCGAAGCTCGTCCGCTTCTCGGATCAGCTCCATGCGTCGAGCACGTCCTCCACGGCGACCCGTGATCCGGGCGGGAGCCGCCCGGATCGCTCGGCGAGGTCGAGCGTCACTCTGGCCATCGCCACGTACGGGGGCACGAGACCCGGCTCGTGCCGTTCGAGCGCCTCGAGGTTCCGGCGGATCGTCCCGGCGTCGCCGCGCACCGTGGGGCCGGTGAGCGCTTGCGCCGAGCCGAGACGCTCGACGTGCTCCAGCGACGCCCGTTGCAGCGGCGCCATCGCCTGTGCGGGATCGGGCACTCCGGCCGCCGCGAACAGCGATTCGGCGATCGCCGATGCGGTCACCAGGTAGTTCGACGCGAACACGGCGGCGACGTGATAGAGCGGGCGGAGATCGTTCGCGAGGCGGAAGGGCACACCGTGGACGTCGCCGGCCAGCCGCTCCCCGAGGAGATAGCCGTCGTCGTCCTCGGCAGTGACCGCGATCGCGCAGCCCGGCAGTCCCTCCATGGCCGAGTCCACGTCGGGGAACGTCTGGAGCGGATGGACCGCGAGGATCCGCGCCCCGGCTTCGCTCGGAGCACGAAGGACCTCGAGGCCGAGCGAGCCAGATAGATGGGTCACCGAGGTGCCGGGACCCAGGGTGCCGGCCGCGGTGAGCGCCTCCGCCGTTCGCTCGATGACATCGTCGGGGGTCCCGATCACGACGAGCTCCGCCGGTGAGGCAGCCTCCGCGGGCTCGAGGAACGAGACTCCGGGGAGGTACGAGCTCGCGCGTCCGCGCGTTTTCGCTCGGCCCGAGATCCCCACGATCCGGTGACCCGCACGTTGGAGCAGGACCGCGATCGCCATCCCGACCGTGCCCGCGCCGATCACCCCCACGTTCATCGGTCGAGTATCGCAACTCGTCTCGAGACGACCGCCCGGCGGCCTTGCGATGCGACCTTTGGGTCTTGGATGCTCCCCTAGAGCTCCGTGACCGGCTCACGGACGATCCAGGCGATCGGACCGTCGGGATCCGGTGCGCCGTCGGGAAGCTCCAACGCCGTGAGTCGGTTCTCCCGGAGATGCCAGAGCCGGTCGTCCGTCACGATGAACGCCGTCCCGTCGTTCGCGTAGGTCGCGGCCGTGGAGCCGCGAGCCTGGGTGACGTATCGAGGGAGCGCCGGCTCGCTCCCGGGGATCCCGATCGGTACCTCCCAGAGCGCGGCGCCGTCCAATCCTTGTCGGCCGATCACCATCGCCCTTGTGCCCCCGTCCGTGTACGCCAGCACCTTCTCGATCCGCAGTGGCGCAGCGTCCGCCAGGAGATCGACCGGCCTCCCCCCGAACATCCGGTATCGCGACGCCTCCCCGGACACTCGGAGCGGCGGCGCATCCGGGTCGGAGGAGAGCTGCTCGGGCAGGAACTCTGTCGCCGGCGTCACCAGCATCTGACCCCCGGGCGAGACGTCGATCACCCCGTGGTGCGCGAGCAGGAGGCCGGCGTCCTCGTAGCCCGTACCTACGACGTTCACGTCGTCTCGGCCGAGGACCGTCAGGAAATAGCCAACGCTCGTCCGGCCGACGGACAGAACGTCACCGCAGATGGTGTCGTGCAGGACGGTCTCCACCCCCGGCTGCCCCACCTGCACCGCGGTCACGTCGACGTCGCGGCGGCAGCGACCGAGTAACGGCCCGCGATCGACCAACAGCACCGTGCCCCCTCGTCGGGTCCAGGTCACGATGTCGCCGCTGCCGACCCACTCGGCCGCGGCGCCCGGGGCGAGAGAGTCGAGGAGCGAAGCCTGTTGCGCGCCGCTCCTCATGTGGGAGGTGACCCCGAGCCAACCGTGGCTCGCCGAGCGGACGTTGACCAGGGTGATCGGCGCGCGGACGAGCGGACCCTTCGAGACCTCGTCGGTCGCGAGGTTCCACCGCCACATACGGGCCATGCCGTCACCGACCGGCACCGTGTAGATCAAACGCCCACCGGTCTGCAGAGCGACGGGACTGGGTCCGGCGTCGGGGGAAGGGCCCGGATCTAGACTTCCCCGCGCCAACAGGAACGCAACGATGGCGAACACCGCGCCCGCGATCAGGAGGATCGTTCGTGGGCTCGAGGGGGCAGGACGCGCCTCCGGTGACGGAGGCGCGGCGGCTGCTTCCGCCGGCTCGATCACGGGCGTCGGTGGAGGTGGAGGGCGGTGCTTCTTGTCGCTCGGAGCGGGGCGATAGAGCGGCGCGCCGCACCGAGGGCACACCGAACCGCTCGCCTCGCCCTCCCAGTCGCATCGGAAGCACGTCGCGCTCACGGGCGCACCGCGAGCGGGGACGCCGAAGGGCTGACACTGTCCGTATCGACCCGTACGTCTTTCAGTCGCGTGCCGTCTGGCAGGACCCGATCGGGGTCGAGCTCGAGCAGCGGGAGGACGACGAACGCGCGCTCCGCCATCCTGGGATGCGGGACGACGAGGTCCGGCTCGTCGATCTGCTCTCCGTCGTAGAGCAGGATGTCGACGTCGATCGTGCGCGCGCCCCACCGCTCCTTCCGGACGCGCCCCAGACGCGCCTCGATCCGGCGACCGGTATCGAGGAGATCCCGAGCCGAGAGATCGGTCTCGACGCGGATGACCGCGTTCAGATAGTCGGGCTGCGGCGGACCACCTACGGGCGTCGTCTCCCACACCCGGCTCGACGTGATCACGCGGAGCCCGGGCTCGGTCTGCAGCGCGTCGACCGCGGCCTGGAGGTTCGTCAGGCGATCTCCGAGGTTCGAACCGAGCCCGAGGAAGGCCACGACACCCATGACGACCTACCCGCCCGCGGTGGTGCCCCCGGTCGCCGTCGCGGCCGCGGCCACCCCGTCGATCCCAAGGCGTCCGGCCGCGTTCGGCTTGTGCACCACCGCGGTCACCGCCACGACCCGCGGGATCGACGCGACCCGCCGAGCGATCGCGTCGGCCATCGACTCGATGAGGTCGAAGGAACCCTGCTCGACGATCTCGCGGACCGTGTCGGTGATCACGCGGTAGTCCGCCGTCGCGTCGATCGAGTCATCGACCGCGTCGACCGCGAGGTCGAGGTCGACCACGAACGGTTGCGGCACGTCCTTCTCGCCCGGACGCGCGCCGTGACGGCCCTCGGCGCGGATGCCGGAAAGGAACAAGCGGGTTGGGCTCATGGCGCTGTCTCCTCGTCGTCCTCGACGAACCAATCGTCGCGCTCGTCGGCCTCGAGGTCGACCCAGGGTGGCCGGCGTTCGAGCTGGATCCGCACCACACCCTCGTGTGCGTGACCGTCGTGCGTTTCCCCGTGAGGCACCTTCAGGTAGCGGGCGCGAAGGTACTCGAGGATCATCGGCGCGATCGTGGCGGCCGCCTCGCTCGTGAGGTCGTGGCCACACCCGGGCAGGAGCCCCAGCGTGGAGGTGGGGATCGCGTCGTTCAGCTCCTCAGCGACCGAGACCGGCACCACGTCGTCGTCCTCACCCCACAGGAGGAGGACCGGAAACTCGAACGAGGCGAGGAGGTCGGCGCCCACCCCTTCTGCACGCGGCGCGTCGAGCAAGACCATCGCGTCGACAAGCCCTTCGGCCGCGAGCGTCTGCGCGAGCGCCCCGCCGGCGCCGTGGCCGACCACGCCGAAACGCTCGCCATCGACCTCGGCTCGGAGGTGGTCGAGCTTCGTTTGGGTGTCGCCGGCGGGCAGGTTCGGCGCGACCACCCGGAAACGGGTCTCGAGGAGGGGGGCGAAGTCGCGCCACTGGTCCGCGGCGCGCCCGTCGTCGTGGAGGAGCAGCACGATCGGCCGGTCGTCCGTCACGGCCGCTCCCGAACGACGGCGTCCACCACACGGAGCGCACGCACCGTGGGTCCGACGTCGTGGACCCGCACCATCTCCACGCCCTGCGACGCACACCACACCGCGGCCGCGACAGAACCCTCGAGACGACCGGCGGGATCGTCCGTGCCCGAGAGCTCGCCGATGAAACGCTTCCGGGAGACGCCCGCGAGCACCGGGACACCCAGGTCGCCGAACGAGGCGATCGAACGGAGGAGCGACAGGTTGTGCTCCAGGTTCTTCCCGAAGCCGATCCCCGGGTCGACGCAGAGGCGGTCGCGGCCGATCCCTGCCGCGACCGCAGCCTCGAGCCGCTCGGCGAGGAACCCGCGCACCTCTGCGACGACGTCGTCGTAGCGCGGATCCGATTGCATCGTCTCGGGCTCGCCCTGCATGTGCATCAGGACCATCCCCGCCTCCGCGGCTGCGACCACGTCGAACATGTCCGGGTCGGTGCCGGCGCCGATGTCGTTCACGACATCGGCCCCGGCCGCG
>JBPCPX010000010.1:0-4924 GCA_050998695.1 Actinomycetota bacterium | reverse complement strand
CCCGGTGGGAGCGCTCCGCGGCCGGCCCACTTGCCCCCCCGAAACCGGCTGGGGGGTTTTGGTGGTGCCGAAGGGGCCCGCCGACCCCACCCCTATCCTTGACGGCGTGGATGCCGTCCTGCTCGATCTCTACGACACACTCGTCCGAACGCGCTGGGGGCAACTCTCCGAGCGCATCACGGAGGAGCTCGGCATCGAGAAGGGCGAGCTCTTCCGCGCATACGACCTCACCCGAGCGGCCAGAGGAGTCGGCACGTACGGGAGCGTCGAGGGCGACATGACCGCGATCGTCGAAGCGGTGGGCCTCGACCCGGATCCGCCGCTGCTGGCGCGTCTCTTGGACATGGAGCGCGAGTTCGCCGAAACGGGTGTCGAGCTCTGGGAGGACTCTCTGCCGGTCGTGCGGGAGCTTCGGGCGCGTGGCGTCAAGGCAGCGCTCATCAGCAACTGCTCGCATGCGACGCGACCCATCGTCGACCGCCTCAGGATCGACGACGAGTTCGACGAGGTCCTTCTGTCGTTCGAGGTCGGGATGCACAAGCCCGACCCCGAGATCTATCGGGAGGCGCTCCGGCGACTCGGCGACGTCGAACCCGATCGGGCGGTGTTCGTGGACGACCAGACGGCGTACTGCGACGGTGCGGCGGTCCTCGGGATCGAGACATTCCTGATCGACAGGTCGGGCGACGGCACCCCCGACGAGAACGGTCACCGGGTGATCGGTGACCTGCGAGCGCTCCTAACCGTGAGCGCCTGAGCCACTGGCGGTATCGGCGAGGGCGTTGGTCATGTCCGTGACCTCTGAAGGTCGAGGGATCTCGATGTCGACCGGCTTCCCGAAGTCGGAGAAGTCCACGGTCATCTGCATGCTCGCCTCTTCAGCACCCGGGACGAGGTCGCCGAAGTCCATGCTGATGCGCTGCCGACGCGGGAGCCCCTCCTCGTCGATCCAGATCTCGAACGGGATGTTCTCGTCGATCCCGATCGACTCGAACTGCTCCACCACCATCTGCAGCTGCGTGCGGGTCTCTGCGTCGACGTCCTCACCCACGACGTCGGCGAACCCCTCGAGCACCTTCTTCAGGTCGATCGAGCCCACGAAGTGCGTCGTGGGGACGCCCTGGAGCTCCTGGTCTCCCGAGGCCTTCACGTCGAACACGCCCGCGAACAGACCGATGTAGGCCGACGGATCGGTCGTGCCCGTTCCGAAGCCTCCGAACTGCGCGGCGGCTGCGGGATCCATCTTCGAGGGATCCAGGCTCACCCACTCCGTGCCGGCGTCCTGGAACACCGGTGAGCGCATGTACACCAAGCCATCATCCATCAGGAGCTGCATCTCGCTACCGAGCATGCCGAGGTCCATCGTCATGTCGATCCGCTTGTGCACGTTGTCGACGTCGGCCTCCCCGGACATGGTGAAGCTCTCCCCACCTCCGGTCATCGACATCTCGAGCTTCTGGTGGAGGGTTCCTGCCCCGTAGACGGCCTTCATTGCGTTCAGAACCGCGTCCCGAGGACTGACGGGAGCGGGGTCAGGGCCGCTGTCTGCGCACGCGGCGAGGAATACGCCCGAGATCGCCAGGCAGGCGAGGAGTCTCTTCATGACGACGATCATCGGCACGAGCGGACGTTCAGTCCACCCAACGGACGCAGAAAGTCAGCGAAGATCGTCAAGGGCGTCGGCGATCGGCTTGCGGATCCCCGTGAAGAAGGGCGTCTCGACCTTGGAGTAGAGGCGGGTCTTCGAATCGCGCAGGCGGCGGATGCAGTCCACCAGGGCATCCAGCTCGTCGGTTTCGAACGCGAGGATCCATTCCCAGTCGCCCAGACCGAAGGCGCTCGTCGTGTTGGCGAGGACTCCCGGGAACTCACGCCCCAGCACACCGTGCTCGGCGAGCAGCTCGCCACGCTCCTGCGCCGGGAGGAGATACCACTCGGGCGTGCGCACGAACGGGTAGACGCAGAGGTAGGTGCGAGGGGTCTCGCCGCGAACGAAGGCCGGTTGGTGGTCGGGCGTGAACTCGGCCGGCTTCACGAGGCCCATCAAGGACGCGACCGGGTCTAGGAGGTCGCCCGCGCGGGTTCGTCGGAACTCGACGACGAACCGCTGGATGTCCTCGGCCGAGCCCGCGGTCAGCCAGAGCACGAGGTCGGCATCGGCGCGGAACCCGACCGTCGAATACGAACCACGCACGTCCACTCGGCCCGCCCAATCCTTGAAGAGGGTCTCGATCTCCTCCGCGGCGTTGCCGAGGGCGTCGTCCTCGAAGAGCTCGGCACGCAGCTCCGGGCTCGCAGCGAACACCGGGTACAGGGCGTAGATCGTCTCGGTCATGCGGGCTCCTTCCGAGGGGCACGCGCGTCTTCGAGCACCAGTGAGGCCGTCACTTCGGCGGCGCGGGCGAGGTCCGACACGCCGACCCCGTCGAAGGCGCTCCCGACGAAAAAGATACCCGGCGGCAAGGCTTCGCGGATCCGGCGGACGCGATGGACGTGTCCGATCTCGTACTGAGGCATCGCGCCCCACCATCGGTGGACGCGCGATGCCGAGGGCTCCGGGAGATCGAGAACGGCGCTCAGGTGCCGCGCGCACGCCTCGACGATGTCCTCGTCCGGCGCGTCGAGCACGTCCTCGTCGCCCGCGCCGCCCACGTAGCAGCGCACGATCGCACGGTCGCCGAAGCGCTCGTCCGGCCACTTCCGCGAGAGGAAGGTGGCGGCGGTCATCGGGGCCTTCCCGCGGGGAACGACGAACCCGGTCCCGTCCGGGAGCGCTTCGGCGGTCCCGGACGGGTAGGAGAGGAAGACGACACCGGTGGAGACCGAGGGGATGGCAGGGAGGTCCTTGGGAGCATCCCCTCCGATGAGAGCGGCCGCCGCCTGCGCGCCGCACGCGAGGACGACCGCGTCGACCGGCTCGGACCCGTCGGTGAGCTGGACGTCATGGTCACCGACGCTCGTGACCTCGGCGCCCGTTCGAACGCGGTCGCCGAGGACACCGGTGAGGGCGTCGACCAGCTCCCGCATCCCGCCCGACGGTCGAACGAACAGTGGCCCCGGCTGGCCGCTGCGCGCAGACCGCTGCGCGGCCTGCGCGCCGCGGATCAGGCTCCCCTGGGTCCGCTCCCAGGAGAGGAGCTCGGGGAAGGTCGCCGACGCCGACAGCCGGTCGACATCGCCGGCGTGGAGGCCCGCGAGGAGCGGCGCGATCGCCAGGTCGGTGGCTTCGTCGCCGAGCCGGCGACGAAGGAGCCCACCGAGTGACTCCTCGACACCGTCGCGACGCTTCGGCTTCACGAGGTCCCCGAGGGCGCGTACCCGTCCCCGCCGCGACAGGCCCGGCCACCGGAGCACGTCGCCCACGTCCCCGGGGATGCCGAAGGCGGTGCCGGTCAGGTACGGCACCAACCCGGTGTCCGTCCAGAGGAACGCGCCCGACGCTCCCGGCGCGATCAGCTTCAGCCCCAGCCGGTGACACAGTTCGGCGCCCCACGGCTTCCTCGCCGCCAGTGAGTCCGGGCCCGGCTCCAGCAAGAGGTCATCGACCTCGACGGGAGGAGCGACGATCCCGCCCGGGACGCCGTCCCGTTCGAACACCACGGGATCGACTCCCGCCCGAGCCAGGTGGAAGGCGGTGGCGAGCCCGGCGATGCCGCCTCCCACGACGGCGATCCGGTCGCTCACGCCTCCGGCACCTCGGAGAGGTGGTCGCGCACCACCTCGGCCAGGATGTCGAGGTACGCGGTGTCGGCGTTCGGCATCTCGGTCCGCGTGAACCGGATCCCGGCTCCCTCGGCCACCGACTTCGCCTCGATGTCGAGGTCGTAGAGGATCTCGAGGTGATCGGCCACGAACCCGGCCGAGCACACGACCACGGCTGGATGGCCCATCGCCGCGGCCTCGAGGATCGCCTCCTCGACAGGAGGGCCCCACCAGGGATCGGGCGTGCGGCCCGCGCTCTGCCACGCGATCCCGGAGCGTTCGAGGCCGAGGGTCGCGGCCACGAGGTCGGCGGTCTCCTGGAGACCGTCGCGATAGCGACAGGAATCGGTGCACTCACAGGTCTTGCACCGGAGCGTTCCGTCCTCCAGTACACGGGTCGGGAGCGAATGCGCGGTGAACAGGACGATCGCGCCGCCTCGCTCCTCGGGAGTGAGGCCTTCGAGCGCATCCGACACCCGCGTCGCCAAGAACTTCACGAACGACGGGTGCGCGTGGTAGCTGCGGACGAAGGAGAACGAAGGGCCCCCGCCCAGCCCATCCAGTGCGCCGCGGACACGTTCCACGTAGGTCTCGACCGACATCCCCGACCAGTGGGGCGCCATCACGATCCCGATCGCGCGCTCGACGCCGTCGGCCCGCATCCGACCCACCGCGTCGGGGATGGACGGTGGCGAGTGCTTCATGCCGAGGTACGCGCGGTATGTCGTTCCGTCACCGTTCAGCCGATCGACGAGTCCTTCCGCCTGGGCCTCGGTCGTTTCCAACAAGGGGAACACGTTGCCGATCGCGGCGTACCGGTCCCTGAGCTCCGCGAGATGTGCGGGCGAAGGCGCGCGCCCGCCGCGGATGTCGGTGTAGTAGCGCTCGATGTCGTCGGGCCCGCTCGCGGTGCCGTACGCCATCACCAGCACGCCCACCGGAGCGCTCACGAACCGGCCCGCTCTGTCTCGGCATGGACCAGGTCCACCAACCGCCGGAGATGTTCGACAGGCGTGTCGGGGAGCACGCCGTGGCCGAGGTTGAAGACGTGTCCGGCTCGGCCGGCGGCGCGAGCGAGGACATCGCGTGCCTTCCGCTCGACCGCGTCCCAAGGACCGAAAAGGACCGCGGGATCCAGGTTCCCCTGGATCGCGCGGTCGTAGCCGATCGTCGCCCAGGCGCCGTCGAGGGGGGAGGGGGGGTTGTCGCCCAAGAACAGCGC
>JBPCPX010000095.1:0-4000 GCA_050998695.1 Actinomycetota bacterium | reverse complement strand
ACGAGCGAGCCGTACTCGGTCCACGAGCCGTCGTAGTTCTTGACGTTCTCGAAGCCGAGCAGCTCCTGCAGGGCGAACCACGTGTGTGAGGAGCGCTCGCCGATCCGGCAGTACGCGATCACCTCACCGTCACCGGTGATCCCCTCGGTCGCGTAGAGCTCGCGCAGCTCGTCCGCGGACTTGAACGTGCCGTCCTCGTTCGCCGCCTTGGCCCACGGGATGTTGGCCGCGCCTTTGATGTGGCCGGGTACCTGGGCCTGCTCCTGCGGCAGGTGATCGGGCGCGAGCTTCTCGCCCCGGAACTCCTCGGGCGAGCGGACGTCGACGAAGCCGATTCCC
Organism: Actinomycetota bacterium; assembly: GCA_050998695.1. GTDB lineage: Bacteria > Actinomycetota > UBA4738 > UBA4738 > HRBIN12 > JAJNBA01. Next base: position 3,661 of record JBPCPX010000095.1, on the reverse strand, counting down.
GACCCCACCTTGGTGAGCACCTCGTCACGGTGCGCTCGGATCTCAGGTCGCTCCGCCCCCGAGATCGAGAACCCGGTCGCCTGGTACGAGGGCGCGTCCTGCGTCAGCTCGCGGCTCTCGAGCTCCCACTTCTTGCGACCGCCGTCGAGCAACTTCACGTTGTCGAAGCCACGCAGCTTCAGGAGCCAGTAGGCGTACGCGGCGAACCAGTTGTTGTTGCCGCCGTACAGCACGACCGTCGTGTCCGGACCGACGCCGGCCGCCGACAAGAGCTCCGAGAAGCCCGCCTGATCCCGGTAGTCCCGGCCGACCTCCGAATGCAGGTCGGTCGTCCAGTTCCATCCGACCGCGCCTCGGACGTGTCCCTTCCGATACGCCTCGTTGTCCTCGTCCACCTCGATCGCCCGCACCGCGGGATCGTCGAGGTGCTCCCCCAGCCAGTCCGTGGTCACGAGCACGTCGGGCTTCGCGTAGTCCATCATCCGGTGACTCCTCTCGCTTCGTCGCTTCGCTGTGGGTCTCGCTGTGGGGTCCGCTCAGAACATCCCGAGAGCGGCCTTGGCCTCGTCCGACATCATCTCGGGTGTCCAGGCCGGACGGAGCACCATCTCGGGCCTGACCTCGCCGATGCCGTTCAGCGGAGCGAGGAACGCGCGCATCTGATCCTCGATGAGCGGCCCGATCGGACAACCCATCGTCGTGAGCGAGTACTGGATATCCACGTCGCCGCTCTCGGCGACGTCGACCTCGTAGACGAGACCGAGGTCGACGATGTTGATCCCCAGCTCCGGGTCGATGACGCTCTTCAGCGCCTCGAGCACCTCGTCCTCAGACGGCGCCTCTCCGTTCGACGGCTCGTCGGGGGCCACCTCCTGCGTTTGCGGTATCACGGTTTCGCTCTCAGGCATGCATACCTCGATCCAGATCCGAACTATCCTAGGAACCCAGACTACCGCCCTCGACCCCGAAGTCACATGAAAGGGGAGCGCTCCCGAGAGATGGCTCCAGTGACGGCTCCGATCCGGGCACTCATCGTCGACGACCACCCGGTCACGCGGGAGGGACTGCGGACGGCACTCTCCATGTCCGACGACGCGGTCGAGGTGGTCGGCGAGGCGGCGAGCGGCGAAGAGGCCATCGTGGCCGCCAAGGAGCTCTCGCCGGACGTCGTCTTCATGGACGTCCGGATGCCCGGGATGGACGGGATCGAGGCCACCCGCCGGATCCGCGAGGCGGCCCCCGAGACCCGGGTCATCCTGATCACGATCGACGAGTCGCGTGGCGCGATCTCGGAGGCGATCCAGGCGGGGATCTCGGGATACCTGTTGAAGGACGCATCGCCGGACGCGCTCGTCGACGCGGCCCGCAACGCCGTCGAGGGGAACGCCGTCATCCACCCCCAGCTCACCAAGACGTTCATGGAGGAGGTCCATCTCGCGGAGAGCGGAGGCTCGAGGTCCACGCCGCTCTCGAAGCGTGAGCGGGAGATCCTCCAGAAGGTGGCCGACGGCGCCACCACGAGGCTGGTCGCGAGCGACCTGGGGATCTCGCCCCACACGGTGAAGACCCACCTCGAACGGATCTTCGAGAAGCTCGGGGCCAAGGATCGCGCTCAGGCGGTGGCCATCGCCATCCGGATGGGCGTCGTCCACTGACCGACCTTCCTCAACCGCTCCCCCGAAGCGCCGATACCCCTTGAAGATGCCCACCACCGTGTTGCTCTGCGACACGCCCGATGAGGTCGTCCGCTTCCAGTACCACCTGCTGCGGGAGCACGACCTCGAGGTCGAGGTCACGACGGATGCCTTCCGAGGCGTCGAGGCCGCTGTGCGCTCAAGGCCGGACGTGATCGTCGCCGAGCTGACCCTCGAGGGTCTGGGTGGCGCGGAGCTCGTGAAGCGATTCCTCGCGTCCTCCCCGAGCTCGCGGTTCGTCGCGCACACCGTCGTCCGCGATCCCGTGCGTGTGACCGAGGTGCTCGCCGCGGGCGCTTCCGGATACGTGCTGAAGGAGGATCCGATCGAGGACACCATCCGGGCGATCCGGGCGGCGTCCACCGGCGCGGTGACGCTCTCAGGTCAGGTGGCCGGGCTGCTCTCCACCGAGCTCGCGCGAGCGGTGAACCGCTCGCGGGAGCTCGAGGCCGAGGTGTTCGCCGTTCGCGACGACGTCGCGAAGGGCTCGACCGCCAAGGCCGACTTCCTCGCCAACATCTCCCACGAGCTCCGGACGCCGGTCACCGTGGCCAAGGGGATCGCCTACGTCTTGAAGAACCCTGCCGTTCCCGACGAGGAGAAGACCGGATTCCTCGATCAGCTGACGGGCTCGCTCGACAAGCTGATGGGCATCGTGGACGAGCTGATCACGCTCTCCGAGCTAGAACGCGGCACGTTCGAGCTGAGCCTCGTGGAAACCGACCTGGCACCACTGGTCCGGCACGCGGTGGACGAGGTCCGGATGCGCTATCCGGGGATCCCCATCGCCGCAGAGGTGGCCGACGGCCTGATCTGCGTCGCCGACGGGCCGAGGCTCAGGTCGGTGGTCCGCGAGCTGCTGGACAACGCCTGCCGATACTCCCCGTTCGGCCGAGCGGTGGAGCTGGTTGCCAGGGACCTCGCCGAAGGTGTGACAGTGATGGTGACGGATCGAGGCGAGGGCCTGGATCGCGCGGTCGCCGCCCGAGCGTTCGAACAGCCTTTCTCGACCGGGGAGAACGTCCTGCACAAGGAGAAGTCGGGCGTCGGCACCGGCCTGCACCTGGCGCGACAGCTGGTGGTCGAGCACGGCGGGATCATGTGGGTCGATCCGCTGCCGGGCGGCGGCACGCGGGCGTCCTTCTGCATCCCTCACCGTCGCGGCGAGCGCCTCGAGGCTCCCCCGGCCGGCGCTGCCTAGTATCTCTCCCCCGTTTGGACCTACGGAGGTTCTGAGAAGTATCCTGGTCCAGAGGACCGGTGCGGGTGCGAAGACTCCTCCTCGGGATAGTGGCCGTCGTCAGCGCGTCCGCATGCTCTTCCGCCTCGTCGGCACCTGCCCCCCATTCGGAGCTGATGCTCTCTGCGTCGCCGACCCCCTTCACCTTGGTGACGGCCGGTCAGGTTCAGGGGGCGGTTCCGGACCACTGGCACGCCTCCCTTGCCGATCCCGGCCTCGGGATCCGCGGCGGCTTCGTGGCTTCCCCGCGGATCGGAGGCTGGCCCGACATCGACGGGAACTCCGTCGGGATGTCGGCGACCTGGGTCGACGCCACCCAGGTCGGCGTCCCCTCGGACTTCTACTACCTGGCCGCGAACGGCCCGCTCCTGTCGCGCCTCACCACGTCGGCGAACTGCCGTGAGCGGTCCCATCACGTCTACCTCGATCGCCGCCCCACGTTCGACGTGCTCCGCCACTCGCCCGGTCATTTCATGGCGAAAGGGGCGGGCGTATGCCGGCGCGGCTCACAGGCGACGCGATACGCGTACTTCGTCGCAGCACCGGGATTCGGCCCCGTCCGCGAGATGGGGATCCCCAGCAGTGGCCTCTACGTGGTGGTCGCGGTGGTTCCCGCCGAGCGCGGGGCTCAGAACCTCTTGCACCAGCTGATCGGCCGGACCCGCTTCGGAGAGGACGGGATCCGTGACTTCGTGGCGGTCGCTCGATCCGCCCAGACCGACTGACC
>JBPCPX010000092.1:0-8779 GCA_050998695.1 Actinomycetota bacterium | reverse complement strand
GGACCAAGGGACGACGTCCGGCCGAGATCTTCTACGCGCATCGACCCGACCTGCTCGAGCTGAAAGGATGGGATCCTGATGAGTTCTTCGCCCCGCAAAGTGTCCGGCTCTAACGAAAGCCGCAAGGCCTAGCCGAAGCTGAGCAGGAGCAGGCAGTCCCGACCGGTCGCCGCTTCGCAGATCGCGCCAGTGAGCAGGGATGCGATGCTGAGCAAGAAGGTGAAGATGAACAGAACGACGAGGACGATCAGGGCGAGATAGCGGTCCGCGTTCCGGAACACCTCGCGCGCGTGCGGAGGGAGCAGCAGCGCGAGCAGGCGCCCTCCGTCGAGACCCGGGATCGGCAGCAGGTGGAACACGAACAGCGACGCGTTCGTGAACGCGAACGTGACGAGGACGAGAAGCGCCTCGCCGGATATCCCCGTTCGGACCAGGAGGCCACCCACGATGGCGAGGACGAGTGAGGCGGCGGGCCCCGCCACCGACACGAGCACGACGTCCCTCGGTTGGCGCCTGAAGTAGTTCGTGTCGATCGGTGCGGGCTTCGCGTACGCGCCCGGCATGATGAACGCCTGGACCGACCAGAGCAAGGCGACCAGCGCGGGGAGGAACCCGCTCCCGAACGGATCGAACCAGGCCTTGGGCCGCAGCGTCACCCGCCCCCAGAGCCGCGGGGTGGGATCGCCGAGCGTGGCGGCCGCTCGCGCCCGCGCGTACTCGCGGATCGCGAGGCCGACGAACAGCGACGCAGCCATGTAGACGGCCAGTCGCAGCCCGAGCATCGTGAAGTTCCCCAAACGCCCTCACATCCCTACGTCACAACCAGGTGTGGACGAGCGGCGGAGGCGGGACGGGACCATCGGCGACGTCCATCGCGGCCAGGACGCGGCGAGAGGCCTCGGCCGCCGCGTCGCGATCTCTCGCGTGCACCTCCCCGATGGGCGCCCCGGCCTCGAGCCGGTCACCGATCTTCGGATGCACCACGATACCGACCGCTGGGTCGATCGCGTCTCCCTTCCGGAGCCTTCCGGCACCGAGCCCCACGCTCGCGAGACCGATCTCCTCCGCCTCGACCGCGGCGAGGACACCGCTCCGGTCCGCGAGCAGGGGCTCGCGGACCGGCGCTCGCGGGAGCACGCCTGCCGGGTCGTCCACGACGCGTGGGTCTCCGCCCTGCGCCTCGACCATCGCCCGGAACCGCTCGAGGGCCGCTCCCCCGTCGAGCGCCTCGGCCGCCTGTGCGAGCGCGGCTTCGTGTTCGAGGCCACGGGTCACTTCGAGCGCGCGAGCCACGGGCAGGAGGGTGGGCTTGTGCAGGCGCCCGCCTCCTTCCCCGCGGAGCAGGGCGATCGCCTCGGCGACGTCGAGCGCGTTGCCGACCGCATCCCCCAGTGGTTGGGACATGTCGGTGACGGCTGCGCTCGCCTCCCAATCGAAGCCGGAGGCGAGCGCGAGACAGGTCTCCGCGAGATCACGCGCGTCCTCCGGGGTCTTCATGAAGGCCCCGGATCCCGTCTTGACGTCGAGAAGGATCAGTTCCGTCCCGACCGCGAGCTTCTTGGACATCACGCTGGCCGCGATCAACGGAACGGATGGCACGGTCACCGTCGCGTCGCGGAGCGCGTAGAGGGCGCCGTCCGCCGGCACCAGGTTCGGCGACTGCGCGGCCACGGCGCATCCCACGTCCTCGACCTGCCGCCGGATCTCCTCGGGCGAGAGATCCGTGCGCAGGCCGGGGATCGACTCGAGCTTGTCCAGCGTTCCGCCCGTGTGCCCGAGCCCTCGACCCGAGAGCTTCGCCACCGCCAGCCCGAGGGCGGCAGCCAGGGGCGCGAACACCAGCGTGACGCCGTCCGCGACGCCGCCGGTCGAGTGCTTGTCCACCGTCGGCCGGGCGAGTCCATCGAAGCTCACCGTGTCTCCCGACTCCACCATCGCCTGGGTGAGCGCGAGCGTCTCCTCGGCGTCGAGCCCACGCAACAGGCACGCCATCAGGAACGCGGCGGCCAGGGCGTCGGAGACCTCACCCTGGATGTAACCCTCGACGAAGGCGCGGACCTCAGCCGCAGAGAGCGTCTTGCCGTCCCGCTTGGCGGCGACGATCTCCCGCGGATCCTTCACCGTCGAGGCCCGATCCAGGCACCCAGAGTCCTTGAGGTGATGCGAACCTCAACTCGATGTGTCGACCGCATGGGCGATCCGGTGGAACCCTCGATGAACACAACCCTGAGGGTCGACATCAGCTCGACCCCACGATCCCCAGGAGGTCGACGAAGCTCTCACCCTCGAGTCCTCCTCCATCCGCGCCCAGGAGCTCCGCGGCCGTCTGTCCGAGGTCTCCGAAAGACGTCCGTGTCCCGACGTCGTATGGACCTCCCGGCAGCCCCGCTGCGAGGAGGGGTGTTCGTTCCCGGGAATGGTCCGTGGGGGGGGTCGTCGGATCGCACCCGTGGTCGCCCGTGATGAGCATCACTCCTCCGTCCAACGCACCGATCAGATCCGGGAGACGCCGGTCGAAGGCCTCGATGCAGGCGGCGTAGCCTGGGGGATCGTTCCGGTGCCCGTACTTGGAATCGAAGTCCACGAGATTCGTGAAGACGAAGGCCGGACCGGCTCTCCTCAGGTACTCGAGCGTCAGATCCACCCCATGGTCATTGGAGTTCGAGTAGCGCGCCTCGCCGATCCCCTGACCGGAGAAGATGTCCTGGATCTTCCCGACACCGAGGACCGCCACGCCCGCTTCCTGGAGTCGGTCGAGGATCGTGGGACCCGGCGGGGGGACGGAGAAGTCCCTCCGTTCCGGGCTCCGGAGGAACGCGCCGGGCTCACCTTCGAACGGTCGCGCGATCACGCGTCCGACGTTGTGTGTACCGGTGAGGAGACGCCGGGCGATCCGCGACCACTCGTAGAGGGTGGGAAGCGGCACGACGGACTTGTGGGCCGCGATCTGGAAGACGGAATCTCCGGACGTGTAGACGATCGGCCGACCCGTCGTCAGATGCTCCTCACCCAGCTCGGCGACGATCTCCGTGCCGGAGGCCGGTCGGTTCCCGAGCACCCCGCGGCCGACCTGCTTCTCGAACGCCTCGACGACCTCCGGCGGGAAGCCCTCCGGGTACAGCGGGAAGGGCTCGTCCAGGCGGATCCCCATCATCTCCCAGTGCCCGGTCGTCGTGTCCTTGCCGGCCGATCGCTCCGTGGCGCGGCCGTGGCCGGAGCCCGGCCCCGCCGTGGCGTCGACGCCGGGGATCGTCGTCAGCATCCCCAGCCCGAGCGCCTCGAGGTGGGGTGCGCGGATACCGCCGACCGCCTCGGCCGTGTTCCCCAGGGTGTCTGAGCCCTCGTCACCGTACGTCGCCGCGTCGGGGGCATCGCCCACACCCCAGGAGTCGCAGACGACGACCAGCACGCGAGGGACCAACGCCGTCACAGGATCTCCCCCATCACGCGCGCACGCGGCGCCGGGCGCGGGGATGCGCCTCGTCGTAGACCTCCCGCAGGTGCCGGGCCGTCACGAGCGTGTAGATCTGCGTGGTCGCGACGCTCGCGTGGCCGAGCAGCTCCTGCACGACCCGGACGTCGGCGCCCCCCTCCAGGAGATGTGTCGCGAACGAGTGACGAAGGGTGTGCAACGTGACCCGCCGCTCGATCCCGGCGAGCCGCACGTATCGACCGAGGATCCGCGCGCAGCTCTGGCGCGACAGGCGGCCGCCCCGCGCGTTCAGGAACACGGCGCCCCGGCTGCTCGCGGTGGCGAGTGCAGGGCGGCCGCGGGTCAGGTACGCGCCGACCGCGTCCCGACCGAACGACCCGAGCGGAACCTCACGCTCCTTGCCTCCCTTGCCGAGCACCCGGACGCTGCCCTCCTCCAGGTCGAGGTCGTCCACGTCCAGCCCGGTGAGCTCCGAGATCCGGAGCCCGGACCCGTACAGCAGCTCCAGGATCGCGCGGTCCCTCATGCCGGCGGAGGTCTCCTCATCCGGCGCCTCGAGGAGGCGCCGGATGTCTTCGAGAGGGATCGGCCGTGGCAAGGATCGAGGCAGCCGCGGCTGCGGCACGCCCGCGGCGGGGTCGAGGTCGGTGACCCCCTCCCTGAGGAGGAACCGATGGAACGACCGAACCGCCGACAGGGTCCGAGCGACCGAGCTGGCACGGTAGGGGGCCTCGTCGGGACCGTGCGTGGATGCGGACAGCGAGGCGACGAAGGAGCGGATCGTCGCCTCGTCGACGGCTCCGGGCTCGTGCAGGTCCCGACGCGTGAGGAAGGCGACGTATCGTCGGAGATCCCTCCGGTATGCCGACAGCGTGTGCTCGGAGAGTCCCCGCTCGACGGCCAGGTGGTCGAGGTACCGCTCCGCCTCCACCTCCAGCCCGGCCCCCAACGCCACCCTCCTCAGAGGACCCCGTCGATCAGGTCCGGGAGCGGCACGTGTTCGAGGCCGTGCGCTTCGGCCACACCCTCGTTGGTGACGACCCCTCCGTAGACGTTCACCCCACCTGCGAGCACCGGATCCGTCCGCACCGCCTTCTCGAGACCCTCTCCGGCGATGTCGAGGGCGTACGGCAGCGTCACGTTCGTGAGCGCGTAGGTCGAGGTGTTGGGAACCGCGCCGGGCATGTTCCCGACGCAATAGTGCACGACGTCGTGCACCGCGTAGGTCGGCTCCGAGTGCGTGGTCATCCGGGAGGTCGCGATACACCCACCCTGATCGATCGCGATGTCGACGACCACCGAGCCCGGCCGCATCGAGGCCACCATCTCCTCGGACACGATCACCGGCGCCTTCGCACCGGGGAGCAGCACGCTCCCGATCACCGCGTCGGACTCGCGCACCCGCTGCTCGAGCGTGAGCTTGTCCGACATCAGCGTGACGATTCGCCCCTTGTGGATCTGGTCGATGAACCGGAGCTTGTCCAGGTTCTTGTCGACCACGGTCACCTCGGCCTCCATCCCCGCCGCGATCCATGCCGCGTTCGCGCCTGCCATCCCGGCGCCGAGCACGAGCACCTTTGCTGGCCGCACCCCCGACACCCCGCCCATCAAGATGCCACGGCCGCCCTGCTCCTTCTCCAGGAAACGCGCGGCCTCGTGCGGCGCCATGCGGCCGGCGATCTCGCTCATCGGCGCGAGGAGAGGAAGGCGCCCGTCGGCGAGCTGCACGGTTTCGTAGGCCACGGCCTCGACCTTCCGATGGATCAGCTCCTGGGTGAGATCCCGGTTCGCCGCGAGGTGGAGATAGGTGAAGAGGATCTGTCCTTCCTGCATCAACCCGAACTCCGAGGGCAGCGGCTCTTTCACCTTGAGGATCATGTTCGACCCGCGCCACACGTCCTCGGCCGTCGCGGCGAACTGCGCCCCGGCCCGCTTGTACCGATCCTCGGAGAGGCTCGAGCCGACTCCCGCGCCCTCCTCGATCAGGACCGTGTGCCCGGCATCCACGAGCTCGCGAACGCCTTCCGGCGTCGCGGCGATCCGGTACTCGTTGTCCTTGACCTCTTTCGGGATGCCGACGATCACGCGCGCCGCCCCTTCTCTTCTAGCCGTCGTTCCGGATCTCGGTCAGCCTACCCCGAGGGCATCCGTGAGGCGGCCAGGAGCAGGGCGAGCGCGGTCTTCGCGTCCTCGACCTTCCCCGCTCGGGCTTCGGCCGCCATCTCATCGAGGGGGCGGCGAACCAACTCGATACCGTCCTCCGGTTCCTGATCGGGCGCAGCGGCCGTGCGAGCGAGGAAGAGGTGAACGTATTCCGTCCAGGAGCCCGGAGACGGGTACATGCCTCCGAGCGCGATGAGCGAGGTGTGGCGGAACCCCGTCTCCTCCAGGAGCTCACGAGCCACGCAGGCTTCGGGCTCTTCGCCCGGTACGTCCAGAAGACCCGCAGGGACCTCGAGGGTCTCCTTCCGGGCAGCGGCGCGGAACTGACGTACGAGAAGCACGTCGCCCTCCGGTGTAACCGGAAGGGCAGCCGCCGCATCCACCCTCCAGATGACTTCCCAACTGCCGATCCCCGGCCAGGTTTCCTCGAAAACTCGGACGTAGCGGCCCTGGAACAGGAGCTCGGAATGCTCCGGCTCGCGCATCCGCTTCAGCTGACGGCGACGCGGCGCTCGCCCGCGCGTTCGTGGGCGCGCGTCTTGGCTGCTCCGACGAACTCGCGGAACAACGGGTGCGGCCGGGTGGGCCTCGACCGCAGCTCGGGGTGGAACTGTCCGGCGATGAAGAACGGGTGATCCGGGAGCTCGATGATCTCGGCCAGGCGCCCCTTCTGCGAGCTACCGCTGATCACCATCCCATGCTCACGGAGCATGTCGAGATACGCGGGGTTGACCTCCCACCGGTGCCGGTGGCGCTCCTCGACGACCTCCAGTCCATAGCACCGGGCGGCCAGCGTGCCTGGTTCGAGGTAGCAGGGCTGGGCGCCCAACCGCATCGTCGCGCCGAGATCCGAGACGTTCTTCTGTTCCGGGAGGAGGTCGATCACGGGATCAGAGGTCCCCGGTGCGAATTCAGAAGAGTTGGCGTCCTCGAGTCCGCAGACATGCCGAGCGAACTCGATCACTGCGCATTGCAGTCCGAGGCAGATCCCGAGGAACGGGACGCCGCGTGCCCGCGCGAACCTGACCGCATCGACCTTCCCCTCCACCCCTCGGATCCCGAAGCCTCCTGGGATCAGGATGCCGTCGACGCCGTCGAGCGCCTCCTCGGTGGCGTCGCCGCCGAGGTCATCCGATGCGACCCAGTCGATGATGACCTCCGCGCCGTGATGGATCCCGCCATGGTTCAGGGCCTCCGTCACCGAGAGGTAGGCGTCGCGGAGGTTGACGTACTTCCCGACGACCGCGATCCGAACGGGATCGCTCGCGGTGCGGACCCTGTGGACCAGGTCCTCCCACTCCGTGAGGTCGGGCTCGCCCTCGATGCCGAGATGGCGGGCCAGCTCGGCGTCCAATCCCTCCTGGTGCAGCGTGAGGGGGACCTCGTAGATGGACTTGGCGTCCGGCGCGCTGATCACGCCGCTGATCGGCACGTCGCACAGCAGCGAGATCTTCTCCTTCAGGTTGCGTCCGATCGGGCGATCGCTCCGGCAGACGATCGCGTCGGGCTGGATACCGATGGATCGCAGCTCCTTCACCGAGTGCTGGGTCGGCTTGGTCTTGATCTCGCCGGAGGGTCCGATGTAGGGCATGAGCGAGACGTGGACGAACGCGCACCGGTCGCGACCGATCTCGTTCCGGAGCTGACGAACCGCTTCCAAGAACGGGAGGGACTCGATGTCACCGACGGTGCCGCCGATCTCGACGATCTGGATGTCGGCCTGCTCGGTCTCCGCGAGAGCGCGGATGCGCTCTTTGATCTCGTCGGTGATATGCGGGATCACCTGGACGGTCTTGCCCAAGTAATCGCCGCGGCGCTCCTTGGCGAGGACGCTCGAGTACACGGCGCCGGTGGTGAAGTTGGAGCCCCGATGGAGGTCCTGATCCAGGAACCGCTCGTAGTGTCCGAGGTCGAGATCGGTTTCTGCCCCGTCGTCAAGCACGAAAACCTCGCCGTGTTCGAAGGGGTTCATCGTGCCCGGATCGACGTTGATGTAGGGATCGAGCTTCTGGACGACGACCTTCGATCCGCGAGCTTTGAAGAGTCGGCCCAAGGAGGCGGTCGTGATCCCCTTGCCCAGCCCCGAAGCGACTCCGCCCGTGACGAAGATGAATCTCGTCTCATTCACCACGGGAATCGACTCTAACAGACTCTGCCGACGCGACCGCAGTTTGGATCGTCGATCTTCAGTCCGGAAGGCGTCCGAGGCGATTGAACCAACGGAGGGGAGGGATCGCCTCGACCGTCCGGGAGAAGGTGACGGTCTCGGCCAGGATGTTCAGACCGATCACGATGAGCACCGCGGGGATCAGCCATACCTCCGGGAGCCTTCGGACGATCTCCGCGCCGGCGAGGAACCCGAGCAGGTTCGCTCCCGAGTCGCCGAGCATGCCGCGCTCACGCAGGTCGGGGATCAGGACCGCGGTCGCGGCCCCGGTGCACACGAGCAGGAACGCCTTCAGGTCGACAGCAAGGAGCACGACGGCCGCCACCAGGAAGCCCTTCAGCGCTCGGCCGGGGGCGACGTCAAGGCCGTTCCAGATGTTGGTGCAGCCGGCGACGGCGATCGATGCGAGCAGGTTGGCCCACAGATGGTCTCGGGGGGTCCAGGAGACCGTGATCGCGGCCGCGAGCACGGCCGCCGCCAGCTTGAGCCCGCCGGTCGTGAGATGCCCGCTCAGCAGCGCGCGGAGGTGTCCACGCAACCCCCGGACCGAGCCCCCGTACCCGTCGTCCACGACCCCGGCGAGGAAGACGATCGCGGCGCCGAGAAGCTCCCCGGTCTGCGATCCGCGGAGACCGATCTCGTCGACTTGGTCCCACACCACGACCACCAACGGGAGCAACCCCGCGGCGAACGCCCACCCGAGCGTCGCCGGAAGCATCCGTGCCCGCCGGTTCTCCTTCCGCCAGGCCGGGCCCCCTCGGCGAGCCAGACGCCAGGCGATGGCGGCGATCACGACCCCCGCCCCGAAGGCGACGATGCCGTCGAGACCCCACATCGTCATCTCCCGATGCGACCCCAAGGACGCGGGATCGCTCTCGTGGCCACCGCCGCGAGGATGTCCGCGCCCTGGCGGGCGCGGTGCGCGCACCCTCGTGCGACGCGCCCGGTGGGACGGTGAGAGAGCCCCTCGATCGGGATCTCGACCAAGCGGAGCCCGGCCCGGACGGCGTCGATAG